>JAFZVQ010000073.1 GCA_017617715.1 Bacteroidales bacterium
AGGATCCACCTCTTCCCATCCCGAACAGAGAAGTTAAGCTCACTAGCGCCGATGGTACTGCCCCACCAGGTGGGAGAGTAGGTAGCTGCCGCTTTTCGGAAAGCCCGGATGACAAATGTCATTCGGGCTTTCTTCGTTGCTGCGCAACCGAAAAGCGGCAGCTGACGCTGGCCGACTATCCCCCTGCACCCCCAAGGGAGAAGGGGAAGATTCCCCTTCCGCCGCATAGCGGCTATCCCCTCTGTCGCTTCGCTCCGGAATTCACGTGCGTTCCCCTCAGACACCCCCTGAATGAGCCCGTTTTCTTCAAGTCCCTAAGCACCAACGTTTTCCGTATCTCCATGGTGCGGATTTACCCTATGGAGATGTGGTTATCGTTGATTATCAGCGAGTTGCTGAAAACAAGTTGGGGTAAATGCCCCAACTTGATATGTGTAAGATGCTGCGGTGCTATGGGTTGCGTTTTACGGGGCATTTAGTTATATTTGCGTTATGACTAAGGGATTGCTTTTCGAGTGTTGTTGCACGTCCGTACAAGAGGTGGCGGAAGCGATTGAGGGAGGTGCAGGGAGGATAGAGCTCTGCGAGGAACTGGGGATAGGCGGCGTGACTCCTTCGGAAGATCTTATCAGGGAAGTGCAGGCCGTCTGCACAAAGATGGGCGTGCCTGTGAATGTGCTGGTGCGGCCGAGAGGCGGCGATTTCGTGTATTCTGAAGAGGAAGCGGAGACAATGCTCCAGCAGATCAGCCTCTGTAAGGCGCTTGAAGTCAACGGAGTAGTGATAGGAGCCCTGACGCCGGACGGCGATGTGGTCATGCCGCTGATGAAGCGGTTGATTGCAGAGGCGGCTCCGCTCGAAGTGACTTTCCACAGGGCTTTTGACGAATGCCGCAATCCCCGGAAGGCTCTGGAAGACATCATTTCTCTCGGCTGCCAGCGCCTCCTCAGCTCGGGACAGGCAAAATCGGCATACGAAGGCCGCGGGCTGCTGGCAGAGTTGGTGCGGCAGGCGGCCGGCAGGATAATAGTCATGCCAGGGGCAGGTATCAACCCCATCAATATTGCCAGTATCGTTGAAATAAGCGGAGCCGTGGAATTCCACGGCTCCGCTCACGGTCCCGTCGGTAAGACCGACCGGGAAACAGTCTCAGCTATTATTCAGCACCTCGCCGCTTAGATTCTTCGCTTCGCTCAGAATGACAGGGTGTGTCATCCTGAGGAGGCTTGTCCGACGAAGGATCTATTCGGCAAATCCTATCGACACAAAGGTAAGCACGTCAGGAAGGGCGGTACGCCAATACTCCTGATTGTGGGTGCCTTCACGCACGCGAAGCTGGGCGCAGGGGAAGCGCAGCTTCTTCATCTCCCGCCACAGATCCAGCGATCCTGCCACAAGATAATCATCGTCGCCGCAGTCGATATACCAGCGAACCGCAGAAATGGCCTTCTGCTGCTCTTCGGAGCAGCCCTTAAGGTATTTTGGCATGTCGTTTGCCGCCACCTGGTCCAGGTATTCCTGCATTTCAGGGCGGTCCTGGTAGCTGTTCGGGCGGCCCTTGAGGCGGCCGCTCAGCGGACAGGCGGAGGAGAAGTACTGCGGGCGGTGCATGGCGAAGAGCGCCGTGCCGTGGCCGCCCATGGACAGGCCGGCGATGGCCCTGTGGCCGGCGTCGCCTGCGATGCGGTAGCGGCTCTCGATCTCCGGGATGAACTCCTCGAAGAAGAAGTCCTCGTAGCGCCAGCCTTCGTAGTTGAAGTAGCCCATGTAGCGCCCCACGTTGTCCGGACCGTCACCGGATGCATCCGGCATCACGATAATCATCGGCACGCTGAAACCTGAGGTCATGCGCCAGTCCGTGATCACCTTCATGTTGTAGTTCCTGGACCATGTGTTGCAGGAGCCCTTGGCGCCGTGGAGGAGATAGAGCACCGGGTAGCGCTTTTCGGGATTGAGGTCGTAGCCTTCCGGAAGGTACACTTTATATTGCTTGTCCACGCCGAGTATCTTGCTGGCCACCGCCCCCGACTCTATACGGCTGGCCTTGAGGACAAGGTCGGAATAGATGGGGTAGTGGTCGGATATGTACTTTCTGTCGGCGTAGGTCTGCGTGACCACCTTGAAGCAGAGACTCTGGTCGAAGCCGCTGTAGTAGATGTAATCTATAGGCTGCAACTCATTGAGCTTCACGTTCTTCTTCTTGATGGTGGGAGCGCCGGACGAGTTGCCGTATGCACCGAATCCGTTGAAGGAGCCGATAGTGTCGGCATCCACGGAATTGAAGCGGGCGCTCTTCATCAAGGTGGAGATGTCCGCGAGGCACTCATCGTCGGTGAGCACGTTGAAGTCGCCGGTCAGGACCATGGGCACGCCGTCCGGGTTCATAGCCTGTATCCTGTTGTAAATCAGGGCGAGACCTTCCTTCCGGGCCACGGCTCCGCGGTGGTCGAGGTGGGTGTTGACAAAGTAGAACTTCTGCCCGGAGGCTATTTCGCGCAGCAGCGTCCATGTGGCGGTGCGGCGGCATTTGGCATCCCAGCCGAAACTCGGCACGTCAGGGGTTTCCGACAGCCAGTATGTGCCCCATTCCAACAGCTCGATCAGGTTGGTGTCGTAGAACACGGACATGTGTTCGCCTTGCTCCACGCCGTCGTCGCGACCCACGCCAACGGCTTTATACTCAGGGCATTGCTCAAGGATGTACGCCACCTGGAAATCGTATGCTTCCTGCACTCCGAACACTGCCGGATGTATGTCGCGCAGCATGGCGGGAGTGGCATCCTTGCGGATTTCCCAGGCGTTGTCGCCATCCTTCGCCACGCCCAGCCGGATGTTGTAAGACATCACCCTGATGCTGGCGCTGGCGCTCAGCGTCAGCAGCAGGGCAAGGATAAACAATGAGGCTTTCTTAATCATGGCTGCTGCGGAAAACCTATTTCTTGAGGTACTCGTCGATGGCCTTGGCGGCGGTGCGGCCGGCGCCCATGGCGAGGATCACGGTGGCTGCGCCGGTGACGGCATCGCCTCCGGCGAACACGCCCGGGCGGGTGGTGGCGCCGTTTTCGTCGGCCACGAGGCAGCCCCTGCGGGTGATTTCAAGCCCCTTGGTGGTGCTGGAAATCAGAGGATTGGGAGATGTGCCGAGGGCCATGATCACGGTCTCGGTCTCAATTTCGAACTCGCTGCCGGGGATGGCCACGGGGCTGCGGCGGCCGCTCTCGTCGGGCTCGCCGAGCTCCATCTTGATGCAGCGCAGGGCGCGCACCCAGCCTTTCTCGTCGCCAAGCACCTCGACCGGGTTGGTGAGCATGTCGAAGATAATTCCTTCTTCGGCGGCATGGTGGACCTCTTCCTTACGGGCGGGCAGTTCGGCCTCGGTGCGGCGGTACACGATGTGCACCTCGGCGCCGAGACGCAGGGCGGTGCGGGCAGCATCCATGGCCACGTTGCCACCGCCGACCACGCAGACCTTCTTGCCGGCGTGGATAGGAGTCAGGTAGTCCTCGCGCCATGCCTTCATAAGGTTGTTGCGGGTCAGGAACTCGTTGGCGGAGAACACGCCGCAGAGGTTCTCGCCGGGAATGCCCATGAACTTGGGCAGACCAGCGCCGGAGCCCACGAACACGGCCTTGAAGCCTTCCTCGTCCATCAGTGAGTCGATGGTCACGGTCTTGCCGATAATCACGTCGGTCTCAATCTTCACGCCCAGGCGGCGCACCTCTTCGATTTCGTGCTTCAGCACCTTGTCCTTCGGCAGACGGAATTCGGGGATGCCGTATTCCAGCACGCCGCCGGCTTTGTGGAGCGCCTCGAAGATGGTCACGTCGTAACCCCACTTGGCGAGGTCTGACGCGCAGGCGAGGCCTGCAGGGCCTGAACCGACCACGGCCACCTTGATGCCGTTGGCGGGAGCGCAGGTGGCGGATGCCTGGCCGATGGTTTCGTCTGCGACGAACCTCTCCAGTTTGCCGATGGCCACGGGCTCACCCTTCACTCCGAGCACGCAGCTGCCTTCGCACTGCGTCTCCTGCGGGCACACGCGGCCGCACACTGCCGGCAGCGAGCTGTCCTCCGCTATGATGGCGGCGGCGCCCTTGATGTCGCCCTCGGCCACCTTGGCTATGAATTCGGGTATCTGGATGTTCACGGGGCAGGAACCCACGCAGCGGGGGTTCTTGCAATGCAGGCAGCGGCTCGCCTCGAGCATCGCTTCCTCACGGTTGTAGCCGTAGCAAACTTCTTCGAAATTCTTTGCGCGGACCTGCGGATCCTGCTCGCGCACCGCGACTCTGGGTATTCTGTTAGCCATTATTGTCCCCTCCCTATTTTACAAACGTGTTTTTCATTGGTCTGCGCTTCTTCGGCCTTGTACTGGCCCTGGCGGCGCATTGCCTCGTCGAAATCGACCTCGTAGCCGTCGAATTCGGGACCTTCCACGCAGGCGAACCTGGTCTTGCCGCCCACGCTCACGCGGCAGGCTCCGCACATGCCGGTGCCGTCCACCATGAGGGTGTTCAGGCTCACGATTGCGGGTATGCCGAGCTTCTTGCAGGTGAGGGTGGTGAACTTCATCATGATCATGGGGCCGATAATGACGGCCTGGGTGTAGCTGTGGCCTTCGGAGACCACGTGCTCCAGCATGTTGGTGCCCATGCCCTTGAAACCGTAGGAACCGTCGTCGGTGCAGACGAACAGGTTGTCGCACACTTCCTTCATCTCGTCCACGTAGATGAGAAGGTCTTTGGTCTTGGCGCCTATGATCACGTCCACGGGCACGCCGTGCTCCTTGAGCCATTTGGCCTGCGGATACACCGGGGCGGTGCCGAGGCCGCCGGCGATGAGGATATAGCGCTGCTTCGCAAGCTCCTCAGGGGCCATCTTGATGAATTCGGAAGGCTGTCCGAGAGGGCCCACTACGTCGGCGAAGCTTTCGCCCGCCTCGTAGGCGATGATGTCTGTGGTGGATGCGCCTATGCGCTGTGTGACTATTGTGACGGTGCCCTCTTCACGGTTGAAGTCGCTGATGGTCAGAGGGATGCGTTCTCCTTTCTCGTCCGCGCGGACGATAAGGAATTCGCCGGGCTGTGCTGCTGCAGCAAGCCTGGGTGCTGAAACCTTCATCCTGCAGATGATGGGAGTCAGCATTTCTTTGGTTAAAATTTCGAACATTATAGTTTTGGTTTATCGGATACTTGTGATCATGTTTTCGATGACGTCGAACACGGCGCTGATGCTGGTCCGGGTATCTTCCTGGTCGGTGACCACGAAGTCGTAGACGTCCTTTTTGAGCTGGTGGCGGCCTATCTTGAAGCGGGCCGTGCTGCAGGTGGCGGCATAGCGCTCGTCGATGCCCGGCCGGGCGTTAAGGGCTATGAAAAGGTCGGAAGAGGTGCGGAGCTCCTTGTCGGAGGGGCCGGCTATTTGCAGCCCGATGCCCCGTTTGCCGAAGAAATCCTTGAGCCGGAGTTTCAGCGGCTCGACACCGCTGTCTTCCGGGTCCAGGTAGACCACGGCGCTGTGGACTTCGGAAAGGGGCAGGAAGCCCGTGGGGACCGTGCTGCGGTGCCGTCCCATGTTGATAAGGCGGGTCAGTTTGCGGAACAGGCTCATAGAACTCCGCCGTTGTCGGCGATGAGTTTGCGGATTTCAATCTTGGCGTCCCTCCAGCGGGGAATGTCTATCTTGGTGCCTATCACTTCCACCACCTTGGCGGCAATGATGGAGCCCACCTTGCCGCAGACCTTGAGGGGCATGCCGAAGGAGTGGGCATAGATGAATCCTGCCGCATAAGTGTCGCCTGCGCCGGTGGCGTCGATGGTGTTGGCCGGCCAGGCGGGGATGTAGTGCTCTTCATCCCCGGACTTGACCCAGCTGCCGTCCTTGCCCACCTTCACGACCACTATCTTGCAGTGCTTGCTGATTTCCTCGAGGGCGAGCTTGGGGTCGTTGAACTTGGTGAAGGCGCGGCTTTCGGTCTCGTTGGCGAAGACTATGTCCACGTAGCGGTCCACTATGTCGTGGAGGAAGGCATTGTTGCTTTCCACCACGTTGTAGGAGGCCATGTCCAGGGAAATGATGCAGCCGGCTTCGTGCGCCAGCTCCACGGCCTTGCGGATAAGCGCCTGGTTCTGGACGAGGTAGCCCTCGATGTGGAAGTAGTCGTGGCCGGTGAAATACTCGGGCTTCAGGTCTTCCGGCACGAGGTCGAGCGCCGCTCCGAGATACACCGCGAAGGTGCGTTCGGCGTTGCCGCCGCTCACGAACACCATCGAGCGGCCGCTGGAGTGCTCGCTCTTGAGCAGCAGGGTGTTCACTCCGTACTGCTCCTGGTCGCTCTTGAAGAGCAGGCCGAGCTCGTCGTCGCCTATCTTGCCGATGAAGCTGGACGGCATGCCGAAGATGGAGGTGCAGGCGATGGTGTTGGCGGCGCTGCCGCCGGCCACATATTTGACTCCGAGGGGCTTGAGGGCTGCCCAGATCATGTCGCCGGTCTCCATGTCCACATGCTGCATGCTGCCCTTGGGCAGATGGTAGGTCTCGAGCAGCGTGTCGTCGGGCAGGACGGCGAGAATATCCGTTAAGGCGTTGCCTATTCCGAGAATGGATTTCATAACAGGCAAAGTTACAAAAAAATGATGTATCTTTGCGTCAGTGTTCAAGAAATATCTCATAGTCCTTTTGATATCGATGGTGCCGCTTATCGAACTTCGCGGTGCCATTCCTTATGCGGTGGGGTTTGGTATTCCCCTCGTGCCTTCGTATATCGTCGCGGTGGTAGGGAACATGATTCCCGTGCCGTTCATCTTCCTGTTCGGCCGCAAGCTCCTGGAATGGGGCAAAGACAAGAAGTTTATCGGAGGATTTTTCCGCTGGTGCCTTGAAAAAGGCGAGAAAGCCGGTGCGAAGCTGGAGGAGAAGGCCGGGGCCGGGCTCTACATAGCCCTGCTGCTTTTCGTGGGCATACCGCTCCCGGGCACGGGCGCCTGGTCCGGTACGCTCGCCGCCAGTATCCTTAACATGGATTTCAAGAAGAGCGTCGTTTTCGTCATGCTCGGAGTCCTGCTCGCGAGCGTGATAATGCTCGCCGCCTCACTTGGTGTTTTCGGTGCTATTTCCTTGTTCAGCAAGTAGATGCAGGAATTTATAATTTACACCGACGGAGGTTATTCTACCAGCAAGAACGTTGGGGCGGGAGCGTACGTGATACTGAAATCCGACGGCACGACGCTGGTCGAAAAGAAGGCGTTCGTGCTCCGCAACGAAACCAGCCAAAGGGCGGAACTCCTGGCCATCCTGGCCGCCGTGAACGCCCTTCCGTACCGCTGCAGCGCCAAGATAAAGACCGACAACCTCGCCGCCGCCCTGGGGCTCGGCAAGGCTCCGAGGCGCCGCAACCAGCCCGACGTGGACCTGCTGTTTTCCTACAAGAACCTAATCCGGGAGCAGAAGCTGCGGATAGAGATAGAGTGGGTGCGCGGGCACTCCGGGCACCCGTTCAACGAGCTCTGCGACAATCTGTGCACGGAGGCCCTCGCCCGGGCGGAAGAAGAACTGTAATTTTACTTTCATATGAAAAAAGTCGTTTTTGCCCTGCTCTGCGCGCTCCTTTTTATGAGCGCAGATGCTTTCGCCGCCCGTCCGGTGCGGCTAGTCTACTGGAATATCCAGAACGGTATGTGGGACGGTCAGCCCGATGATTACAAGAGATTTACGGATTGGGTGAAGGCACAGAAGCCCGACATCTGCGTGTGGTGCGAAGCCCAGCCCATCTACAAGGACGGCACTTACACTAAACTGGACAACCTCGACGAGTGGCGCGCCGACAGCCTGATGACCTTGCACTGGAAGCGCCTGGGTAAGCGCTACGGCCATAAGTACGTGTATATCAGCGGCCACCGGGATAATTATCCGCAGGTCGTCACATCCAGGTTCCCTATCGAGACCGTGGCCCGCATCACCGGCAACGCCGACACTCTGGTAGCCCACGGCGCCGGCTGGGTGCGGCTCAAGATAGCGGGCAAGCCGGTCAATATCGTGACCCTGCACACATGGCCGCATGCCTTCGGCTACAACATAGCCAAGGACGACCGCGACCGCAGCAAGGCAGCCCACGAGGGCGACAAGTTCCGCCGTGTCGAGATGGAGTACATCTGCCGCCACACCATAGGCTCCGTGCCGGGTGCCGACGGGCAGATGTGGATGATGATGGGGGACTTCAACTCCCGCTCCAGGGTCGACAACTGGGTGCTCCGTTATCCCGACGACGACACCAGGCTGCTGGTCCACGACTACATCCACCAGCACACGCCGTATATCGACATCATCAACGCCCGCGAGCCGATGAGCTACTACTCATCCACCGGCGGCCATGCCCGCATCGACTATGTGTACTGCACCAAGCCCCTCGCCGACGCCGTGGTCGAGGCGCACATCCACACCGACGACTACACCCGCCCCGTCAAGAGCAAGAAAGTCACCAGCTTCTACGAGCCTTCGGATCACCGTCCGGTCATTGTGGATTTCGACCTGCGCTAGGGCGGTGCTCCGCCTCCCAGTCTTTCAGGGCGGCGATCACTTTTGGGGAGAGCCTGAGAATCACGAAGATAGTGGGCAGCGTCATCAGCGCGAAGGCTATGTCCTCTATGCTGATGGCCACATCCACCGTGAGCAGGCTCGCCACCAGCAGCATGATAAGGTAGAACCATTCATAATACTTCGCCGCCTTGGCCCCGAAGAGGAACTCCGTACACACCCGGCCGTAGTAGGAGTAGGAGAACATGGTTGAAAACGCGAAGAACAGCACCAGCAGCATCAGGACATACTTGCCCACGTCGGGCAGCAGTACGTCGTAGGAAGCCATGGCTATGGAAAGACCCTGCACGCCGTCGATGTGGTAGCAGTCGGCCATGATTATGGGGATGGCGGTGAGGGTGCAGATGAGGCCGGAGTCGATTGCGGGCTCCAGCATGGCCACGAAGCCTTCGTGGACCGGATCCTTGCTGCGGGACGCCCCGTGCATCATCATCGCCGTGCCGGCGCCGGCTTCGTTCACATAGACCGCGCGCCTCGCTCCGGTCAGCGCCACCCCGATAAGCCCGCCAATGCCCGCCTTGAGGCTGAAGGCTTCGCGGAAGATGCACGCAAACACGCCGGGCACCTTGTCCAGGTTCATGAAAATGACCGCGAGCACGAGGATGAAGTACATCGTGACCATCGTGGGCACCATCTTCGACGCCACTTTGGAGATGCTGCGTATGCCTCCGATTATGACTATGGCCACGGTCACGGTGATGATGATCCCGAGCACCAGGCGGAGCCAGAAATCACCGCCCGCGAGCCACTGGCCGGGGGCTATCGTGATCACCGCTTCCACCATCTGGTTGGCCTGCACCATGCTCAGGCATCCTATCGATGCGGCGCAGGAGAAGAGTATCGCCAGCGGTTTGTACTTCTTGCCCAGGCCTTCCATGATCACGTACATGGGCCCGCCGCGGGCTTCGCCTTCGCGCGTGCGCCCCTTGTACATGATGGTGAGCGCACCTTCGAAGAACTTGGTGGCCATGCCCAGTATGGCGCTTATCCACATCCAGAACACCGTACCGGGGCCGCCGACCACGATGGCTATCGCCACGCCGGCTATGTTGCCCATGCCCACGGTGGCGCTGATGGCTCCGAACAGGGCCTGCAGCGAGCTGATTTCCCCGTCGCCCTTCTTGTTTTCGGTGCGGAGGGCTTTCAGGGCGTCGCCGAAATGCCGGATGGACACGGCACGGGAAAAGATGAACAGGAATATCCCGCCCCCGATGAGCCAGAAGAAAAGGGGGTAGCCGCAAAGAAAGTCGGAGAACGAGATAATGAACTGTCCCATAGCAGGGCAAATGTAAGGATTATTTCCGAGACGCTATTGCGCGGGTGAATATTTTTCCCCATATTTCGTTGTTTTTTTGAAAATGGTTTCGTTATGAAGAAAGTCCTTATTGCCCTGTTGCTTCTGGTGTTCGGCTCCATGGCCCTTTCTGCCAGGGAGATGCGTGATTCCCTGTCGGTGGACGGTCCGTATGTCCTGTACCGGGACGGCCGCGTGCGTGTGATTTCCGTCGATGCGGAAGGCTCAATCAAGGATGAGATGTTTGACGAAGCGCCCGCCACGCTGGCGGTGTCGGACCATGAGGGGCGCTATCCCTTCGAGGTGCGGCTCCGGCCGTTCGCCCGCCTGGACTGGAAGGTGGCGCAGCAGCCCTCGCGGGTGTTCGTGATGTCGGATCCGCATGGCAGGCTCGACTGCGTGGTCAGTCTCCTCCAGGGCAATGGCGTGATCGACAGCGATTTGCGCTGGGCGTTCGGGGACGGGTACCTGGTGGTGATAGGGGATATTTGCGACCGTGGAGAGGACGTGGTGCAGATTTACTGGCTTTTCTATAAGATCCAGCAGGAGGCGGAGGATGCCGGCGGCCGGGTGACCATGCTGCTGGGCAACCATGAGCCTATGGAATTTGCCGGCAACATGCGTTACGCCAAGCCTAAATACGGTATCCTGGCCCGCGAGCTCGGGATGGAGTACCGGGATCTTATCGGGCCTTCGTCGGAGCTCGGCAGGTGGATAGCCACATGGAACACCATAGGCCAGGTCGGGCGGGACGTCTTTGTCCACGCCGGCCTCGGCGGCGACTTTTACCGCTGGAACCTTCCTATATCTGAAGTCAACGCCCAGATGAGCAAGTCGCTCTTCCTTCGGAGCAGGGAACGCAAGGCCCAGTCGGACACTCTGAGGTTCCTCTACGGGAGCAACGGTCCCATCTGGTACAGGGGCCTGGTGCTGAAAATCAAACGTTTCAATCCTATTCAGAGGGACACCCTGGACCTTATCCGGGACAGGCTGGGGGTTGACCATATCATAGTCGGCCACACCATTTTCCGGGATGTCCGCACCTTCCACGACGGCCGCGTGATCGGCGTCAACGTCGACAATCCCGTCAACCGCCGCCGCCACCGCGGCCGTGCCCTCCTCATCGAGGACGGCCGCTACTTCGTCGTCGGCGACACCGGCAAGCAGCGCGAGCTGAAACAGAAGTGACCGGAATCTCTCCGGTTTATTATTATCTTTGCAGATATGAATAAGAACGTGCCGAAATACGCGATTTCGTTTGTGTTGGCGGGGGTGCTGGTCTATTTCGCCTTCAAGGGGGTGGACTGGACGGCGTTCTGGCAGGGGCTCGGGCAGACGCGCTGGGGCTGGGTGGCCATGTTCGTGGTGTTTTCAGTGCTGGCCCTGTTGCTGAGGGAGGTGCGGTGGCGGGCGCTGATACGGCCGTTCGATCCTGAGGTGAAGCGGCTGGACGTGTGGGATTCGGTGAACGTGGGCAATGTGGTGAACGTGGTGCTGCCGGGGGCAGGTGAGTTCGTGCGCTGCGGGTATGTGTCGCGAAGGGGGATGAGCTACGATAAGGCGTTCGGTACGATAGTGTGCGAGCGGGCGTGTGACCTTGTGGCCATCCTGTTCCTGTTTGCAGGTGCGCTCGCTGCCGGATGGGAGAAGTTCGGCGGCTTCTTCGTGGAGCAGATATGGCAGCCGCTGGCAGGCGGGCTCCAGTTTTCACTGTGGTGGATCGTGGCCGGTGTCGTGCTGCTGTTGGCGGTGGGCATATGGGCCGTGTTCCATTGGAGCGGGTCCAATAAGTTCTGCGGCAAGGTCGCAGGATGGATTCGCGGGCTCGGGGCCGGGTTCGCAAGCATTTCTAAGATGGAGCGCAAATGGCTGTTCGTCATGTACACCGTGGGCATCTGGGCCTTGTATGTACTGATGAGCTGGGCGGGGCTCAAGGCGCTGCCTATGCTGGATTCGCTGACGCTGGTGGATGCCCTGTTCATTTCGGCCGTCGGCAACATCGCCTCCGTGATACCGGTGCCCGGCGGCATCGGCGCCTACCATTATCTGGTGGCCCTGACGCTCCAGAGCATCTACGGCGCCACCTGGGACACCGGCATCCTCTACGCCACCCTTTGCCACGAGACGCACGCCATCCTTATTATCGTGCTGGGAATCGCCTCATACCTCCGCCTGACGCTGAGAAAGAAAGCGTAGGAATTCCGATTTTTTACTATCTTTGCAGTCCAATCAGGTCCCGTAGCTCAGTTGGATAGAGCAACAGCCTTCTAAGCTGTGGGTCGCGCGTTCGAGTCGCGCCGGGATCACACAAAAAGCCCGAGACCGCAGAATGCATCTTCTACTGCAAAAAATGCCGTCTCGGCCCCTTCCGGAACCCCTCGAGCCGGCATTTTAATCTCCACAGCACCGATTATGCGGTCTCGCCCTCCGCAGTCGAGGACTCTAGGC
The DNA here is from genome assembly GCA_017617715.1 of Bacteroidales bacterium. Classification (GTDB taxonomy): domain Bacteria; phylum Bacteroidota; class Bacteroidia; order Bacteroidales; family UBA932; genus Cryptobacteroides. Next base: position 12,335 of record JAFZVQ010000073.1, read on the forward strand.
CTGGACGGGAGTTATGCCAAATCGCCCAGGTCGGACTGGCCGGCGCCCGGGAACCAGTCGAGGAGCTTCAGGCGGGCACGGTCTTTATTCTGCCGGGTGATGGCGGAAAGCACATATGATACGGCCGCTATCAGCGCGGCCCAGTCATCGGCCAGGCCGGCGAATGGCAGGAAGTCCGGCAACATGTCCAGCGGCAGGATGAAATACCCCAACGCGCCGGCAATCACGGCCTTGTACTTGGCAGGAGTCGCCGGGTCCGTCAGCGTGTAGAACAGCACCAGCGCATAGTAAACCACCTTAGTCCCCGCCTTGGAGGCAATCCTTTTGATCTTCTTCCAGAAAGCTCCTTCGGAGTATCTGTCCTGATATTGCGTAAGTTCGCTGGATGTGAGATTTTTCTTCGCCATAATCTTGTAGCACAGATAGGAATTCTCGGGAACAGGCATCAGAACTCTGAGTAGTCTGTGGTCAGGTCGCTGCGGCGGAAGACCCGTTTCAGGCCGCTGCCGGGAATCGTGTGGGTCACTACCACTTCCCAATTCTTCTCCTCCGCCGGTTTGCCGGAGGCTGGCTTGAAGTACCAGTAGTGGCTTTGGGTAGCATCCGTCCAGGAAACTGAGTTCTTCTTCAGCACGTTGAATGCATAGGCGGCCAGGGCCATGTTTGAGGTGGTCCCGTCAGCCGCACGAGTGAAATCGCCGATCTTGACGCCGTCCTGGTACATCTCGACGGTCCACCAGGTGTCGTCGTCGTCCCACACCTCTGCCACGAAACAACCTTTCATCTGTTCGTTGCCCAGGGCGGGGATGCTGCCGGTGCCGAACAATCCGGTCGTGTACCAGTTCATGTTGACATTCATGGCTCCGGAGTAGATCTGGTTGCCGTCATAGACGCGCAGCTGGTAATCTTTGCTCCGGCCGGTGCCCTTGTTGGTCCAATTGACCACGTCGCCGTCTTTGATGCTGTAGATGGTGTAGCCGTTCGGGCCGCCGGTGACGCTGCTGTTGCAGTTCCACCATCCGCCGCAGGCTGCCTGGTGGATGTGTTCCATTACGGGGCGGCCACCCTTGCACACAAAGTCCTTGTGGATATATACGGCGGGATAGTGGGAGTGCCCGATCATCAGTTCTGCCGAATGGAATTTCGACATCTCGGTCAGGATATCGTCTTTGTGCCATTCCGGTTGCGGAACGACATTGGCTCCTATCATATAGTTTGCGCTGTTGCGGAAAGGAATGTGGGAGCAGAAAATCATAATCTTGTGTTCCTTGTCCTGCACCAGTTCCAGGTCCTGCCGCAGCCATTCCCACTGCTCGGGCCAGTATCCGCCGCCAACGCTCCATGTCTTCCCGTTCGGATAGGATGCGGTTGCCGTCTGAAGAGCGACCACGTTGTCCATCACGACGATGTGGGCGTTGCCGCGGTCGAAGGAATAGTCCGTGGGGCCGAACCTGTCCATATACTGTTGGATGGCTTTATAATCGGTGTCGACTGTGGCGTCGTGGTCGTGGTTGCCGATACACTGGAAGAACGGCAGCCAGCCGGATGAGATTTTCACGTTGGACATGGCGTCGCGCATCGGGTCCCATGTTCCGTTCGAATCGAAAATGATGTCGCCCAGTGTGATGGCATAGGGATTCTTGTATTCTCCGGAGGCGATGCCTTCGTTCAGGGTGGCCTGGATATCCGGGATTGTGCCGGGATAGGTCTTGAATTCCTTCGAGAAATACCTGACTCCCTTGGATGTCTGGCACTGCGGGTCGCCGATCATCACGAGGGTGAACTCGTTTTCGGGCGCTTCCAGCGGTTCCAGCGTGAAGTCGTTGCGGTTCACTTTTTCCAGGTCGAGCTTTACCGTGCTATAGAAGGCTGGGGCATGATTATCGTTGAGCGGAATCTTATACGCTGCGGGAACGGTGATATAGACCAGCCTTGCCAGAGAGTTAAGAGCCATTTGATAGACTCCGTTCGCGTCGGTCGTCGTGAACTGATATCCGTCCGTCACCGGGACACCCGGGATGCCCTTTCCGGTATTGGCGTCCTTGACAAGGCCGACTCCGTTCATCCCCTCAGCCAGCTCTGTTCCGTTGATATGATTCGCGTCATCGGCTGGTGGATCGGGCGTCGGATTAGTAGGTTCATCCGGATTAGTCGGATTATCCGGATCCGCCGGCTGTTCGGGCTCCGTCGTTTGTCCAGGTTCATCGGTTATAACTGACGGTACCGGATCGTCTTTTGGCCCGCAAGCAAAACAAATCCACAACAGGGATAGAAACAGTAAGCTCTTTTTCATAATCGTTTATCGGAGCAAAGATAATGAATTATCTTCTTTCTGCATCAATCACTCGCTGATAGGCGAGCCTCTCGTCGCCGGAGAAGAGATATATGATGCCGCAATAGCTGAACCCGTATTTGAGGATACAGTGCTGCATGATGTGGTTGTCGCGGTGGGTGTCGATACGGATGTTGCGGTCTTTGGAGAAGCACCAGTCCATGATTTCACGGAAGATTCCGTGGATTTCCGGGTAGCTTGCTATGCGGTGGACGACGTGGTAGGGGAGAGTGTCGTCAAGCCAGGAGCCATCGTAGATCTGAGCGTAGGTGGGCTCAGGGGAAGGGATAAATGCAAAGTATCCGGCAATGCGGCCTTCGCGGGAGACCAGATAGCCGCGGCCTGAGGCTATGTCGCTAAGGATCACTTCTTCCGAAGGGTAGCCGTTTATCCACTGGCCCATATTGCCGGAAGCGCGCATAATCCCCTTTGCCGCCTCCAGAACGGCCATAATCTCAGCTAAGTCTTCCTTGCGTGCCGGACGGATCATAAATCTTCCTTCTGACATTCGCAAAGATAGTGTTTTTCCGGTAATCATCGGAGACGCTCCAGGTTGCAGAACCTGATTCTGATTTGGTAATTAAGGGGAAATATGTTTTATCCGGGGCAGGGAATACCGAAAAATTCCTATATTTGTCCCAAACACTTCGTACGTATGAAAAAATGGTTTTTCAGACTTTTGGGTATCATCCTGGGCCTCAATGTCTTCACGGCATGCTACGGCCCGGCTCCCGGAGACTGGTCTAACGACGAGCCGGCCTCGGAGCTCACGGATGAGACCAAGGCAGTGACGGACACAGAGTCCGGCAGCGAAGAAGAGGGCGAGAAGCCCGCAGGCGAACAGCAGGCCCAGTAATGGCGTCTCCCAATCTCCTGCAGCGCATCGCGCTCGGCATCAACAGCAGCTACGTCAGGGAACAGGCGCGACAGCACCCCCTGACGCAGCTGTTTTGGGAATGCACCCTTCGCTGCAACATGCGCTGCCGCCACTGCGGGAGCGACTGCAAAATCTCCACTGTCCACCCGGACATGCCATTCGCTGACTTCGAGAAGGTGCTTCTGCGCATACGGGAACAGTACGATCCGCATAAACTCCTGATTATCCTCTCCGGCGGCGAGCCCCTGATGCGGGCCGACCTTGCCGACTGCGGGCGCCGCATCAAACGGCTGGGCTACCCCTGGGGCCTGGTGTCCAACGGACTGCTGCTGACCGACGCCAAGATTGACGAACTGCTTGCGGCCGGCATGCGCACCGCCACGGTCAGCCTCGACGGCTTCGAAGACGACCACGACTGGATGCGCGGCACCCCGGGGGCTTTCAAGCACGCCAGCGCCGCCATCAGGCGCCTCGCCGGCGAAAGCATCCCGTTCGACGTCGTCACCTGCGTGAACCGCAGGAACTATCCGCGCCTGACGGAGCTTAAGGAGTACCTTATCTCGCTGGGGCTCAAGCAGTGGCGTATTTTCACCGTGTTCCCCGTGGGCCGCGCCGCCACCGACCCCGACCTTCAGCTCACGCAGGAAGAGTACCGCGCGCTGATGGACTTCATCGTGGCCACCCGTAAGGAAAAACGCATCCACCTGAGCTACGGCTGCGAAGGCTTCCTCGGAAGCTACGAGGGCCGGGTCCGTGACCACCTGTTCAGCTGCCAGGCCGGTATCACCATCGGTTCCGTCCGCATCGACGGCGCCATCTCCGGCTGCACGAGCATACGCTCCCGCTTCGACCAGGGCAACATCTACACCGACGACTTCCTCGACGTCTGGAACAATCGTTTCGCCGACTTCCGCAACCACGAAAAATTCCGCACCGAAGCCTGTGCGGAATGTAAATACTGGAAATGGTGCCAGGGCAACGGAATGCACCTTCGCGACGACTCCGGCCGCCTTATCCTCTGCAACCTGGATCGTCTCCGCTGATTATTCTCCCAGGGTCCACTCGACGCCGTCCTTGGTGTCCTTGACCTGGATGCCGAGGGCTTTGAGGGCGTCGCGGATGTGGTCGGAGGTGGCCCAGTCCTTGGCGGCCTTGGCGGCGGCGCGCTGTTCGAGCACCATGCCCATGAGGCCGTCGATCACCTTGCGGGCGCCTTCGGAGCCGGTCTCCTCGTCCTTGAGGCCAAGCACGCCGAACACCACGTCGTCGAAGAGCTGGCAGAGGGTGTCGAGGTCGCCTTTGCCGAGCTTCAGCTGGCCGGCCTTGGCGGAGTTGATAATCCGCACTGCGTCAGCTATATGCGCAAGGGCAACAGGGGTGTTCATGTCGTCGCAGAGGGCGTCGTAGATGCCGTCGAAGACGGCGCGCACGGCCGCAGACTCAGCGGGGCAGCTGTCGGGCGCCACGCCGAAGGCCTCTTCGCCGTAGATGTATTCCGGAGCCTTCCTGCCGGCCATGGCATAGAGGTCACGGGCGGCCTGCAGCACGCGGGCGAGACCCTTTTCGGCTGCGGCAAGGGCATCGTTGGAGAAGTCGAGGGTGCCGCGGTAGTGGGCCTGGAGTATGAAGAAGCGCACCGTCATGGGGCTGTAGGCGCGGTCGAGTTTGGGATGCTTGCCGCTGAAGAGCTCGGGCAGGGTGATGAAGTTGCCGAGGCTCTTGCCCATCTTCTGGCCTCCTATGGTGATCAGGTTGTTGTGGACCCAGTAATGCACGCCCTGGGTGCCGCGGCTGGCCACGTTCTGCGCGATTTCGCATTCGTGGTGCGGGAACATGAGGTCGATGCCGCCGCCGTGGATGTCGAATTCGTGGCCGAGGTATTTCTCGCCCATCACTGAGCACTCCAGGTGCCATCCCGGGAAGCCTTCGCCCCAGGGGGACGGCCAGCGCATAATGTGCTCTGGCTCAGCCTTTTTCCAGAGCGCGAAATCGTAGGGTGCGCGCTTCTCGCCCTGGCCGTCGAGGGCGCGGGTGCCTTCCAGCGTGCCTTCGAGGGTGCGGCCGCTGAGTATGCCGTAATGGTGGTCGCGGTTGTATTTCTCGACGTCGAAATAGATGCTGCCGCCGGATTCGTAGGCGTAGCCGGCCTCAAGTATCTTCTTGACGGCCTCTATCTGCTCCACGATGTGGCCGCTGGCGCGGGGCTCGATGGAGGGCGGCGCGCAGTTGAGCAGACGCATGGCTTCATGGTAGCGCAGGGTGTAGGTCTGGACGACCTCCATGGGCTCCAGCTGCTCCAGGCGGGCCTTTTTCGCTATCTTGTCCTCGCCTTCGTCGGCATCGTGCTCCAGGTGCCCGACGTCGGTGATGTTGCGCACGTAGCGCACCTTGTAGCCGAGATGGCGCAGCAGCTTGCTGAGCACGTCGTAGGTCACGCCGGGGCGGGCATGGCCGAGGTGGGCGTCGCCGTAGACGGTGGGTCCGCAGACATACATTCCCACGTGCCCTTCGTGGACGGGCTTGAATATTTCTTTGTTACGCGTGAGCGTGTTGGTCAGTCTGAGTGTTCTCATAGACTGCAAAGATAAGAAAAAGTGCTATATTTGTGAATATGAAATTCATCAGCTGGAACGTGAACGGCCTGAGAGCCGTGGCGGGCAAGGGCTTCGCCGACATTTTCACCGAACTGGACGCCGATTTTTTCTGCCTGCAGGAGACCAAGTTGCAGGCGGGCCAGATAGACCTGGAGTTCCTGGGCTACACCTCATATTGGAACTATGCCGAGAAGAAGGGCTACTCCGGCACTGCCATCTACACCCGCGAGGAGCCGCTCCGGGCCACGTACGGCATAGGCGATCCCGGCCACGACACCGAGGGCCGCGTGCTGACGCTTGAGATGCCGCACTTCTACCTGGTCAACGTCTACACTCCCAATTCGCAGGACGGCCTGAAGCGCCTCCCGTACCGCATGCAGTGGGAGGATGCGTTCCGCGAATACCTCTGCGGCCTGAAGGAGCGCAAGGGCGTGGTGGTGTGCGGCGACATGAATGTGGCCCACGAAGAAATCGACCTCAAGAACCCCGACACCAACCACCTCAACGCCGGTTTCTCCGACGAGGAGCGCGCCAAGATGACGGAGCTGCTCGCATCCGGCTTCACCGACAGCTGGCGCTTCCAGCATCCCGATGAGGCCAAATACTCATGGTGGTCCTACCGCATGGCGGCCCGCGAGCGCAACGTGGGGTGGCGTATCGACTACTTCCTCGTGTCTGACGGCCTGCGCGACAGCATCGTCTCCACCGATATCCACAATGAAATCTACGGTTCCGACCACTGCCCGGTCGAACTGGTACTCAGATGAAACGGTTCTGCTTCATAATAGCGACTGCGCTGCTCCTCGCCGCCTGCGGCCCCGGAGTGGACCCGGAAGAGCCCGGTCAGCCGGACACGCCCGAGCTGCCCTCCGATCTGCCGGACGAACCTGATCCTGATCCCGTCCTGCAGTTCGCCTCCATTTGGGAGGACCTGTTCAAGGGAGAGACTACTTCGGCGGCATGCAAAGTGTCAGGCGCGGCGCCGGGCAAGTCGTACGCAATCAGGTACTCTTCCTCCAACAGCTCCGTGGCCGATGTGTCCCGGGAAGGCAAAGTCACCGCAAAAGCCCCCGGGAAGGCCACGATCACCGCCACCTTGGACGGCACGGACGTGTCCGTGTCCCGCGACTACTTCGTGACGGACCTGTCGCAACTTGGGCAGGCTTATTCCCGGGACCGTGCGTTCGTGACCGGACACACCATCTATTACAAGGCCGTGATGCAGTCCTGGGACTTTTTCGACAACTACTTCTACGTATGCCAGGTATGCGGCTCCCCGCACACCCTTTCGTTCACGCGCAAGCCCCTGCTGCAGCAGAGCCCGCAGGCATACATGCACCTGAAATACTACGGCCACGGCGACAATATCTTCGTGGAGCGTGCCTCTGACGGCGATTATCTGTGGACGCCGAACTACGGCACGCTGGAGGAGGGCGCGACCAACCGATACGCGGATTCCCAGGTGCTGTCCAGGATCAAGTTCGCTGAGGGCATGACGTTCCTTCCTGAGAACAGCAACTTCAACTGCGTGATCCCGGGGATGAAGCGCATGGCCGCATCATACGACGCAGACAACGGCAACGTGGGCATCTGGTGCCGCGATTCGGGCGGCAAAGCCTGGTTCTACGTGTTCTCCATGCAGGATATAAAGGCCGCAAAGCCGGAGTCCGTCAAGCTCAGTTTCAGCCGTACCTACGGCACCCCTGCCGTGACCGACACGCCCACGATACAGGCCCGCGACCTGAGTAAGCTCACGCCCGTATTCAAGTTCCGCATGCCATTCAACTATGTGCCGCAGGGCTATGATTACCACCACAATAAGATATACTTCATGCGTGGCGACGGAGCCGAAGAGGAGGAGAGGGTGGCCGGCACCAACAAGAACTGGGCAAGGGTTTACTACATCAGCCCACAGACCGGGAAAACGCTCGTGGAGAAGGACCTTCCATGGGTGGACGACATAGCCCTGCTCAAGTCGGAAGGCATCACCGACCTCGGCTATTTAGAGCCGGAGGGCATCAAGTTGAAGGACGGCATAATCTACCTTGGATTCGCCAGCAAGGACAGCGGCAAGTCCCCTGAGCGCAGGATAAACATCTTCAAGTATCAGCAATGAAGCGGCAGGATGTATCACTATGGCAGATCTTCGGGGTGTTCGCCAAGATAGGGGCGTTCACCATCGGGGGCGGCTATGCCATGATTCCCATCATCCAGAGGGAGATGTCCAGGCGCGGCTGGATTTCCGACGAGGAACTGCCCGACATAGTGGCGCTCTCCCAGAGCGCGCCCGGGGTGATGGCGGTGAATATTTCCATATTCGCCGGCTACCGCCTGAGGGGCATTCCGGGCAGCATCGCCGCCACCCTGGGCTCCGTGACTCCGTCCTTCCTTATCATCCTTGCCATAGCGATGTTCTTCTCTGCGTTCCGGGACAATCCCTGGGTGGAACGGGCGTTCAAGGGCATCAGGCCAGCGGTGATAGCGCTCATCGTCGTGCCCATGCTCAACATGGCCAGGAAGGCCTGCACCACATGGTGGAAGTGGGGGATTGCCGTCGTCTCGCTACTGCTGGTGGCATTCCTGGGCGTGTCGCCCATCTATATTCTCATTGTCGTCATCGTGCTGGGCTTCAGCGCGGCATATTACTCCGAACGATGGAAACGCTGAACCTTTTGCTGCAGCTTGCCTGGACGTTTTTCCTGGTCGGGGCCTTCACCTTCGGAGGGGGCTACGCGATGCTGTCCCTGCTCCAGACGCAGGTGGTAGTGGCGCACGAGTGGATCACGGAGAGCGCCTTCACGGACATAGTGGCCATCTCCCAGATGACCCCGGGTCCTATCGGCATCAACGCCGCCACCTACGTGGGCTACAGCGTGCTGCATGAGGCCACCGGACTGCAGTGGATGGGCGTCGCCGGCTCCGCCGTCGCCACGTTCGCGCTTATGCTGCCTTCGTTCCTGATAGTGCTGGCCCTGGTGCGCTTCTACACCCGGTTCAGCGGCAGCACCCTTTTCGAAGGCACCATGGGCTGGCTCCGCCCGGCCGTGGTCGGCCTCATCGGCGCCGCCGCGGTGATTCTGGTGGTGCGCGTTGCCTGGGCCGGTTTCACCCCGTCCTTCTCCCTTGTCCGGGAGAACATCTCAGACTGGAAGAGCTGGCTCCTCCTCGCCGCCGCTTTCGCCGCCTCCTGGTGGGGCAAGGTCAATCCCATCCTTCTGATCCTCGCCGCCGCCGCCCTCGGCCTCCTGCTGTATTGATTCAGCGTGAGGAGCTATCCTCTGTCTGTCAGCAAGTTACCGAAAGCCGATTGCTCTGTTTGGGGCAATCGGCTTTTGCTAAACGTCTTATATTCGGGCAGTTGCGGCTCACGCTGGAGGAGAGGTTGCTACCGCAAAACAGTGGCCGCCCGTGGCCACTTGAACGGGAGGGGCCCGCGCCGTCAGGCGTGGGAGGGATGGAGCGAAGCGGAAGTTTTGCGGAACAACCTCTCCTCCAGCGTAGAACGGCTATTCCGGCAGGTAGACGCCGTCGGATTTGAGGGCGGAGACGAGGATGGCGGGGTCGAGCTGCTTGGGGCCGACACCGTTCTGAACGGCGAGGGCGGCGGCGGTGCCGGCGGCCTGTCCCATGGCGAAGCAGGGCGGAATCACGCGGATGGCGGCCATCACGGGACGCTCGGCGGCGGCGC
>JAFZVQ010000074.1 GCA_017617715.1 Bacteroidales bacterium
ATTTCTTTTAAGTTTCGATCTGGCTTTAAGAATTCGCAAAAAGTGATTGCTGATTTTTTCGGTTCCATTGAGATTCCGGGGAAAAGAGCTTTCTTCGCGGTGTTGTTTAATACCTTAAACTGTTGACATTATGGAGACTTTGCAAGATTATGATTATGATTTTCAGGACGAGGTTCCTGTGGTCGGCAAGTATCTCGACCTGCGCATCGACTGGGCATTTAAGTACGTATTCTCCAAGAAGGAGATTCTCTTGAAACTGTTGAATGACATTCTTCCTCCGACGATTACGGACCTGGAGTATCTGTCGAATGAGATCCCGGTGAGGAGCGAGAAGGATAAGCGTTCGACGCTGGATGTTATTTGCGAAAGTCCGGAGGGGAAGTTCCTGGTGGAGATGCAGCGCAGGCACACGGCGGACATTGATGATCGTCTGGCGTATTATTCGGCGTCCCTTGTACATGGACAGGTCAAGCGCAAGGCCGAGATTTACAAGGTCAAGCATGTGTATGTATTGTGCGTGGCCAGCTTTGTTCGCAAGCATCTTGAGGGGACTCCGAATGATAAGCTGCTGTTTGGCTACGATTATCGCGAGAACGAGACTTATGAGTTGCTTGAGAATGCTAAGACATCATTCTATTACCTTGAATTGAGCCGTATGAAGGAGCGGGAATGGGAGAAGTTGCAAAAAAATCCGGAGCGCTGGTGTTACCTTTTCAAAAATATGTCTAAATTCGCAAGTGAGAGGGCGGAGCCCGGGGATCTGCATGGATTTGAGGATGTGTTGGATGCTGCCCGTGTCGACTGTCTCTCGCCGGAAGAAATGGATAACTATCAGGACATGCTCACTGCCGTGAAGAACGAGATTCGTTCGGCCCATCAGTATGATATAAGCCAGGCTGAGTCAAGGGGCGAGGCCAGAGGAATTGCTCGTGGCAGGGCAGAAGGCGAAGCTAAAGGCAGGGCAGAAGAGAAAGTTGAGATGGCTAAGGCGCTAAAATCTCTTAATGTTCAGGAGGAAACTATTTCTCAGGCTTCCGGTTTGAGTCTGGAAGATATTGCCAAGCTATAATCTTCGAGGTGCTTAAAGTCATTCTTAGCGGAGCGGAGTAAACTGCTCCGTTGTCATTCTGAGCAAAGCCAAGGAATCTCTGCGCTAACTATCATTATGAGCGAAGAGAAGAATCTTTCCCGGCAGCTGAGGGAGCCGTGGCTCCACCTTCGCGGTCTTCGACCGCTCGTCCCTGATCCGCTGCTTCGCATGCGCAATGGACCCATTCATAAGCCATGGGCGGCCACGTTCCGCCACGGTACCCTCAGCCGCCCTTTTCGTCCGTACCATGTAATTCCGAGCGCCTCCCATTTGTCATTCTGAGCGAAGCGAAGAATCTCTTCCTCAGTCATGCCCGACCTGATCGGGCATCTCTGGCTTCAGCGGGCTATCGACTTATAATGGGACCAGGATTTATTGTTTTGGTCCCGGAAGACGGAATATGAAGTCGCAGTGGACCAAACTCGATATTATTGGTCCCGCGAGTAACCAAACAACCGAACGGGAGATTCTTCGCTGACGCTCAGAATGACACCGGCAGAGGCACGGCAAATAACTTCAAAAACGCCCTTCTGCGGCGCTGGGGGCTGTTGTTTATAAGTCTGTTGAAAACTTCTTAGCGGCTTTGGTTTTTTATCGGGTTCTATGGGCTAAATTTGTCATCCGCTAACCAACCGTAATAAATCAAAATCTATATGGATGTAAGAAAAACCAACGGCTCGATTGAAGAGTTCGATAAAGCGAAGCTGGCCCGTGGCATCCACGAGGCATATAAAACCGCCGGTCAATATTGCGACGATTCCATAGTCGTATCAATCATCAACAACCTCTACATCTACGACGGCATCTACAGTTCTGAGATCCGCCGTCAGGTGGTGGATTCGCTGATGTCCATCAATAAGAAGGTCGCCCTCGCATACATCGAGAAGTTCGACGCCGACCTCGACCTGCGCAAGAAGCGCGACTTCATCAAGGACTATATCGACGCCAAGAACGCCGCCTCCGGCTCAAAGTTCGACGCCAATGCCAACGTGACCCGCAAGAACATCGTCACCCTCGGCAACGAGCTCTACAAGGAGAACAACATCAAGCAGAACCGCTACATCATGTGCGACAAGATCAAGACCCTCTACGGGCGCCATCTTGCCGACCAGTACCTCAAGGACCTCAATTCCCACGTCCTCTACAAGCACGATGAGAGCGGCACCCCCGGTTTCCCCTACTGCGTGGCCATCACCATGTATCCCTTCCTCATCAGCGGCCTCAAGGAGCTGGGTGGAGTGTCAGTAGCACCCACCGACCTCAAGAGCTTCTGCGGTGAGTTCATCAACCTCGTCTATTCCGTGTCCTCGCAGTTCATGGGCGCCGTGGCCACCCCTGAATTCCTGATGTACTTCGACTATTTCATCCGCAAGGACTATGGCGACGACTATCTCGAGCATCTTGATGATGTGGTTGAACTAAACATCAAGAAGCGCACCCTTACAAAGGTGATAGACAACTACTTCCAGCAGGTTGTCCACTCCATGAACATGCCTGCCGGCAACCGCGGCTACCAGACGGTTTTCTGGAACATCGGCTACTTCGACAAGCCCTATTTCGAAGGCGTGTTCGGCGACTTCCGCTTCCCCGACAACACCGCTCCCAAGTGGGAAACCCTCGACTGGCTCCAGAGGCATTTCATGAACTGGTTCAACGAAGAGCGCAACCATTACATCCTCACCTTCCCGGTTGAGACCATGGCTCTCCTCACCGACGGCGGCGACGACTTCGCCGACAAGGATTACGCCGACTTCACCGCCGAGATGTGGTCCAAAGGTCACAGCTTCTTCTGCTACCTGTCCAACAGCCCCGACTCCCTTTCGAGCTGCTGCCGCCTGCGCAACTCCCTGAAGGACATGACAGACGAGACCCACAACCACACCACGCACCAGTACTCCATGGGCACCGCCTCCGTGAGCACCGGTTCCAAGTCCGTGATGACCATCAACCTCAACCGCCTCATCCAGGATTCAGTGCGCCGCTACTTCGCCGAGCGCCGCGGCGTGCATCTCGAGGCTGGCAAGCCCCTCAACCCGGTGAGCAACTTCTACGACAAGGACGACCTCTACACCAACTTCATCGCCAAGGACATACGCGAAATGACCGAGCGCGTCCACAAATACCAGATCGCGTTCAACGAAATCATCAAGGACTTCCTCAAGGCGGAGATGCTCGACGTCTACAAGGCAGGCTTCATCGATATGAGGCGCCAATATCTCACCGTCGGCGTGAACGGCCTCACCGAAGCTGCCGAGTTCCTCGGTCTTGACGTGTCCCCCAACCCGGAATACGGCGCATTCGTGAACACGATTCTCGAGACCATCAACATTGCCAACCGCAACGACCGCACCGCAGACGCCATGTTCAACACGGAGTTCGTGCCCGCAGAGAACCTTGCCGCCAAGAACTACAAATGGGACAAGAAGGACGGCTATTTCGTGTCCGAGAAGCACAATCTGTACAGCTCCTATTTCTACAACCCGGAAGACGAGAACGTGTCCATGATAGACAAGTTCAAGCTCCACGGCGAGGACTTCGTGAAATATCTCGACGGCGGCTCCGCCCTCCACATGAACATCGCAGAGCATCTCAGCAAGGAGCAGTACCGCCAGTTGCTTAAGGTTGCAGCCCACTACGGCACCAACTACTTCACATTCAACTGCCGCAACACCGTCTGCAACGACTGCGGCTACATCAGCAAGGACACCCTTGCAAAGTGCCCCAAGTGCGGCAGCGAGAACCTTGACTATCTGACCCGTGTCATCGGCTACCTGAAGCGCGTGTCATCGTTCGCCGAGCCCCGCCAGATTGAAGCCGGCAAGCGTTTCTACGCACCCAAGGAGCAGGAAAATGCTTAAGTACATACCCTCCCTGACCGACACCGTCATAGAGGAAATACCCGATCGCGTTACCCTGGCAGTTGAAATCACCAACTGCCAGGGTAATTGCCCGGGATGCCACTCCCCTTTCCTCCGCAACGATATCGGCGAGGAACTCACCCCTGAAATAGTCGACAAACTGGTTGCCGACAACTTCGGCATCACCTGTTTCCTTTTCCTCGGCGAAGGCAACGACCACGACGCCCTGTTCCGGCTTGCCAGGCACGTCAAAACCGCTTTCCCGGGCATTGAAACCGCCGTCTACAGCGGCCGGGACAAAGTTGAAGACGATTTCTACGATCTGTTCGACTACGTGAAAACAGGCCCCTACATCGAATCCCGCGGCCCTCTGAACAAACGCACCACCAACCAGCGTCTTTACTACCATCGCCAGGACATAACCCCCCGCTTCTGGCGGCTGGATAATTAGCACGATTATGAAAATAGTTTTCCTCGATGCCGCCACGATGGGCGACGCTTCCCTTACCGAGATTGCAGCCCTTGGAGAATTGGTCTGCTACCAGAAGTCCACTGCCGCCGAAGCCCGCGAGAGGGTGGCTGACGCAGATGTGGTGATACTCAATAAAGTGGTGGTGGACAAAGCGTTCCTGGATGCCGCCCCGAAGCTGCGCCTGGTGTGTGAATCCGGCACAGGCATCAACAACATCGACACTGACCTGTGTGCCGAAAGGGGCGTGCTGGTGCGAAATGTGGCCGGTTATTCAACTGATTCCGTGGCGCAGATAGCTTGGATGCATATCCTGAACCTTGCCGGGCTGGCGTTCCATTATAACGAGTATGCGCGTGACGGCAGGTATACGGCCGGCGGGATCCATGTCGATGCCGGGCATCCCTACACCGAACTTGCCGGCAAGACGCTTGGCATAGTGGGCATGGGAGCAATCGGGCGCAAAGTGGCCGCCATCGCCGATGCTTTCGGGATGAATGTAATCTATTATTCCACGTCGGGCACCTCCCACTGCAGTGAGTATCCGTCGGTCTCTTTGGACGAGTTGCTTGAGCGCTCTGATGTGATTACTATCCATGCACCTTATAACTCCCGCACTGCAGGTCTTATCGGCTACAAGGAGCTTTGCCGGATGAAGCCCACCGCATTCCTGGTCAACACGGGTCGAGGCGGCATAGCGGTCGAGAGCGATCTGGTGCGTGCCATTGATGAAGAAAAGATTGCCGGAATAGGCATCGACGTCTACGAGAAGGAGCCTCTGACTCTTGACCACCCGTATCTGCACTCCAAGCATCCGGAGCGCATACTTCTGACACCGCACATTGCCTGGTACAGCAAGGAAGCGCGCGCCCGCCTGGCCAGTGCGATAGCCGAAAACATACGTCAGGGATGGTGAAAAAAGAAACTGAAACAAAATTTGGGCAGTTACAGTTTTTTTTAGTAGTTTTGCATCCGCTTTCGGGGTATTAGCTCAGTTGGTAGAGCGATAGGTTCGCAATCTATAGGTCAGGGGTTCGAATCCCCTATGCTCCACAAAGTCGCTGATTTTCAGCGACTTATTTCGTTTATAGAATCTATTGTTTCCAGTTCGGACACGATCATTGGCAGCAGTACCTCATCTGCGGGGAGCCATTTGACGGAAGGGAGTTCGTCTTTGGTCAGCCAGCGGGCTGCTTCGTGCTCGTTGAGATGCAGGGTCTCATTCAGCAAAGAAGACATGAAGCAATGCATGGTCAGATGGAATTTGGGATAATCCCACTCAACTGTATAAAGTAGCTTGTCTATGTTGATTTCGGCATCGAGTTCCTCACGGATCTCGCGAGTAAGCGCTTCCTGAGGCGTTTCGCCCGGCTCAATCTTACCGCCGGGGAATTCCCAGTAGTCTTTCCAGTCTCCATAGCCCCGCTGGGTGGCAAATATCTTGTCCCCTTTCCGTATGATGGCTGCGACTACTTCGATGGCTTTCATTGAAACTGAATCCTTGTTTAATAGCGCTTTCCGGGGAAGAAGCGGTTGACCTTGCTGCAGTAGTCGGCGTAGAGGGGGTATTTGGATTTACTTATCTCTTCGCCGAAATTGGAACTGCCGAGGAAGAGGACTATCAGCAGAAGGGCGCCGATGATGCTCCAGTTGAAGATGCCGGTGCCGGCTCCTATGGAGAAGATGTAGAACGAAGCCCAGATTCCCTGCTCGCCGAGATAATTGGGATGGCGGCTGACGCCCCATAAACCCGTGGTGTTGAATCCCTTGCAATAAGGTTCAGGAAGATCTTCCAGACGCTTGCCTTCGCCTATCATGCGCCACTTTGTGGCCTGGAACTTCCACTGTTGCTCGTCAGCCACGGTCTCCAGGGCGAGGAAGCAGAGCAACAACGCCGCAGCCACGCAGTCCACCGCACCGAAAGGCGTGTCCGAGCGCATGGCAACAAGGGCAGGGAAAGTGATCATCAGCACCAGCGCATTCTGGTAGATACTGATGAAAAAAAGGTTGAAAAGCATCCATTTCCAATGGGGCTGGAACTCTTTCTTTGCGCGCAGCACCGGCCAGCGATAATCTTCCTTGCCAGTCCAGAACTTCCAGCTGTAGGCCCCTTTGCGTCCGAAATTGAAGGTCAGGCGCATGCCCCAGAGAGTCACCAGCACGGCCATCACAAGGAGACGCGGCGTGAACCCGCCGCCGGCTGCGATAACCCACACATACACGACAGGAAGGATGCTCCAGAGCTTGTCCATCTGGCTGTTGTTGTTGGTGAGCTCGCCGACCACGAAGCAGAACAGGCCGCTGCAGCCCATGATAATCAATATGGTCTTTAATACTTTGACTTGGGCGGGTTCGAGAACCGGACCCACGGTGAAGTATAGAAGGGGGCACGCAAGTACGGAAAGCCCCAAAACAGCTGCAAGAATACCTTTCTTCATTTTGCGAATCAAATCAATATATTATCTTTGCAAAGATATAACAAAAGATTTATGCGCAAATATTTGTTAATCACTATTTTCATTTTCTGGGGTCTCACAGCCGCCGCCCAGAAGATTGAAGGCACCTTCCTCGTGGCAAGCCGCGACACCTGCGACCTCTATATGGACTATTACCGTCCCGCCCCGGGCTCCGAGACCCGCATCGGCGACAAAGAAAAGCCCACGATAGTGTTCGTGTTCGGAGGCGGTTTCATTATGGGCAGCCGTAACGACAAGTTCTACATGCCCTGGTTCAAGCTCCTGACCGACGACGGCTACGGAGTCGTGTCGGTCGACTACCGGCTCGGGCTGAAAGGGGTGAAAATGAACTTCGACCTGTTCCATATACTCGACAGCGCGAAACTGACCAAGAAAGCCGTAGACATGGGAGTCGAAGACGTGTTTTCCGCAATACGCTTCATTATCGACAACCAGGACGCATTGGGCATAGACCCGGGCAACCTGGTCATAGCCGGCTCGTCCGCAGGAGCTATCATTTCCCTGACCTGCATGCTTGAGACCTGCTCCCCCACCGAACGCACTGCAATTCTCCCCGAGGGCTTCCGCTTCAAAGGCGTGATGTCCTTCGCCGGCGCAATAATGTCCGACAGCGGCGTGCCGAAATACCAGAGCGAGCCGGGCCCGCAGCTGCTGTTCCACGGCACAGATGACGGAGCCGTGAATTACGACAAGACCGCCTTCGGCCGCTACGGATTCTATGGCAGCAGCGCGCTGGTGAAGGATGTTTACTCAAAGAAAGGATACTGCTACCAGATATTCCGCTACCTGGGCAACAGCCACGAAATCGCCGCCAACATGGTGCCCACATGGCCCATCCAGAAAGCATTCCTCGAGACCAACGTGGTCATGGGCAAGCGCCGCATCATAGACGCCACCCTCGACGATCCGACCCTCTACAGATGGGAACAATCCATCACCCTCAAGCAGATTTACAAGAAATAGAGGTCACCAAACGGATAGACGATGCCATCGTTCCTCCAGATAGAGAACATATCCAAATCCTATGGCACCAAAGTCCTCTTCGACCACATAGGATTCAACATCAATGAAGGCGACAAGATAGCCCTCGTGGCCCCCAACGGCACCGGCAAGACCTCCCTGCTCCGCATCCTTGCAGGCAAGGACAAGTCCGACTCCGGCGGCAAAATCACCTTCCTCAAAGACATACGCATAGCCTTCCTCGAGCAGGAATACGAATACGACCCTGCGGCGACGATAGAAGAGCAGCTGCGCACAGGCGACTTCGAGGAGCAGTTACGCGTGCGCCGCATCCTGGACGAACTGGGGCTCAATCCTTGCCAGCTGATGGGTTCGCTGTCGGGAGGCGAAGTCAAGCGCGTGGCCATTGCCGGTATGCTGGCAAAAGAGGCTGAATTCCTCATAATGGACGAGCCCACCAATCATCTGGACCTCGACGCAATCGAATACCTAGAAAACGCGCTGAAACGCTCCCGCTGCACCCTTTTCATGGTGTCCCACGACCGCTACTTCCTCGACCGCGTGTGCAACACCATCATGGAAATGGACCACGGCGCCATCTACATCTACCGCGGCGACTACGAGACCTTCCTGGAAAAACGCGACGAGCGCATCAGCAACTACAACGCCGAAACCGAGCGCGTGCGGAACGTCCTGCGGCGCGAGCTGGAATGGATACACGCCACCCCCTGCGCCCGCAGCGGCAAGGCCAAATACCGCAAGCAGGCCTTCCTGGAACTGAAGGAACGGGCCTCCGCCGCCTACACCACCTCCAACATCACCATGGAGGGCATTGCCACCGGCGGCTACCTCGGCAAACAGGTAATCGACTGCAAGGACCTCTGTTTTGACTGGGACGGCAAACCCATCATCAGCCACTTCTCCTACAACTTCCAGCGCTACGAACGCGTCGGCATCGTGGGCGGCAACGGCATAGGCAAGACAACTTTCCTCAATCTGCTCGCATCCGGCGACAACCCTGCAATCAAGCTCGGCGAATCGGTGCGCATAGGCTACTACCGTCAGGAAGGGCTCACCCTCCCCGACGATGACACCGTGTTGGAAACGGTCCAGAGCACCCGGCTGCTGGAGAAGTTCCTCTTCCCCCATGAGATGTGGAACAACCGCATCGGGCGGCTCTCCGGAGGCGAAAAGAGACGCCTCTACCTGCTCACGGTGCTGATGCAGGAGCCTAACCTGCTCATACTCGACGAACCCACCAACGACCTGGATATCGTGACCCTGAACATCCTCGAAGAGTACCTTCTGGAATTCAAGGGCACGCTAATAATAGTCACCCACGACCGCCATTTCCTCGACCGCCTGGTCGACCACCTGTTCGTCTTCTGCGGCGACGGCGTGATCAAGGATTTCATAGGAGGCTACTCCGAATACCGCTCATTCATAGAGGACATGCGCAAGGAAGAACGAGCCAGGAAGGCGGCGCCCAAAGAAGCGCCTAAGGAAAAGCCTGCCGGCCCGCGCAAGCTCAGCTGGAAGGAGAAAAAGGAATTGGAGCAGCTGGAAGCCGACATGGAGGCCCTTGGCGCAGAGCAGAAAGAGCTCGAGGCCCTGCTGGAAGGCGGCACTCTGGACTACCAGAAAATAGCGGAGGTCTCCTCCCGTTATGAGGCGAACCGCATCGCCCTGGACGAAAAGGAGACCCGCTGGCTCGAACTCAGTGAGTTCGTCTAATTGAATATCTCCGACCAGGCGGAGATCCCGATTACAGAAAGATAGGGGGCGAACACGGAATCTTCCTTGTCCGTGCCCGCTGCTTCCCAGACAAACCAGGACGGCTTGCAGCCGCCGGGGTCCGTGGACTCGTCAGGGAATTTGCGCAGGCCTATCCTGAGGCCGCCTTCACCCTTGTTGTCCTGCCAGTTATGCCACTGGATACCGTCGATACCCGGAAGGGCAGCAACTTTCTTCCATGCCCATGCGGCGCCCGCCGCCTGCTTTGCAAGGTCGGACTCGCTGTAGGACGGGGAATTGGTGCCGTTCTCGGAGAGGAAAAGCAGGCGCTTCTTCTCCCCCTTGTAGAAATGACCGGAATTCATGGACCAGTCGCTGACCACCTCCAGATTCTTGAATGTGCAGTAGTCGGAAGCATCGGAATAGGTGGCCCGGGTGTCGTCTTTCCAGAACTCAGGCTTCGTGAGATTCTGTGGATAAGGATGATAGGCAACGCCCCACAGGAAGTCGCCCTCGGCAGCGCTGTACTTGCAGAGGTCCTCGAGCATGCTCTTCGGAGCGTACTGGCCTTCCGGCTTCGCCCAGCAGTGCGTCAGGGAAATCATCACCACGGCATTGGGATCGTACTGGTGCGCTATATTGTGGCAGATGCGCATGGAGCGCACGTAGCTGTCCATATAGCGCCACTCGGGCTGGTCGCCCATATTGGTCCACTCCTTCTGGAAATCGACCTCATTGTGCATGATCCAATGGTGGATGCGCCCGTAGGTGTCGGTGGAATAGCGGTTGGCAAGGTAGTCCAGAGCGGCGGCATATACATTCACGGCATCGGCACGTGTGAGATTCGGCATACTGTAGTTGCCGCCGTCATTCTCCGGATGCTTGAGCAGCGCGGTGGCCTGGGAGCCGGTAGCGCTCTGGCGGTTTAGCAGTATGGCGGACACCACTATGCCGCGCTTGCTGCATTCGGCCATGATCTTGTCCAACTGGCCGGTGTAGCCTTTGTCCATATAATAGGTCTTGCCGCCGAACTTGTATTCGACGGTATAGTTGCCGCTCTTCTGCGTATTCACTACGGAATTCAGCAGTATGTTCACCGTCACGCTCGTGATGCCGAGTTTGTCGAGGTCAGCGAGGTTGCCGTTGATGATGAAGCCGCCAAGGCCCTTCTTGCTCTTGGGCTTGAGTTCGGCCGGCGTGCGCACAGCGTAGACCTCGTCCGCATAACGGGCATGGGAGCAAAGGGTTTCCTTGCCTCCTTCCACCTTCACCACCGCAAACCGCGACAGTATCCGGTCGTATTCAGGAAGGCCGTCACGGTTGACTTTCCGGGGTATGGTCACGGAGAAATTACTGCCGCTTATGTCTATCTTACGGGAGAAGGAACCCAGTTCCGTGAGGCTCTCCCAAGGACCTATGTCGGCGAGGCTGTAGCCGCTGCCGCCGTCGGTGCGACCCTTCACGGTGACCTCAGCAGCACCGACCACGACAGAGCTCACAGAGCAAGGGTAATTCTTTGATATGTAGGCGGATATACGGCCAGCTTCGGCTTCTTTGCCCTGGGCTTTCTGAAGATCGGCCTCATATGCCTTGAGCTCTTCGTCGTTCATCTCGCGCACCTGGAACTTGCGTATGCTGATCTTGACGTTTTTCTTCGTACCGAAGTCCAGGCGCAGGTTGTCTCCGGAACGGCCCCAGCTGTGGGAGATGCGGTCTTCTGCAATGCGGCACGCATACTCTTTCCAGACTGTGCCGGAAGTAGCGGGAATGGCGCCGAAATGGCGGGAACGCGCCTCCGTGATGCTCTTTCCGTAAAAGACCTGAAGGTCGTCGATGCCGCTGGTGCACTGGTATTCGAACGAAAGCATACGGTGCTGCTCCTCGAGGTCCTGCCCTATTCCGGCGGTGTAGATATAAGGGTCGGAGCCGGTGGTGGTGAGCTGGAACACACCGGTGGCTTCATCGAAGGTCATCGTGATATCGAACTTCCCCTTCTCTACGAAAGACAGGGACACCGGGTCCACATGCTTTTCGGGCTCCGGGTCAGGTTCCGGATCCGGGTCGGGATCGGGCTCTTCAGTTCCGGGTTTGTCCGGCTCCACTACAGGCTCCGGCTTGCACGCCACCAGTGCAAGCGGAAGCAGCAGGCATAGTATGCGTTTCCGAATCATATCAAAGATCTAAGCAGTCTTTTTGCGGTCTGTCAGCAGGAACACGCTGCTGACCGTGAGGCCGCTTATAATGTGCCAGACACCCCACCATGCGGTGATGACAAGCATCCCTCCATGGGGCGGGAGGCCGGCGAAGATGCTGGTGCCGAGAAGCAGGGCGAGCCCGAGGCCGCTGTTCTGTATGCCGGTCTCGATGGTGAGGGTGCGGCGGTCGCGGAACGGGAGCTTGAATGCGCTGGCGGTCGAGAAACCGATGGTCAGGGCGAGCAGGTTATGCACGAGCACGATCAGGAAAATGTACTGTATGCACTTCAGGAACGCCTCCCTGTTGCTCCAGAAGGACAGCACCACCATAGCGATGAAGAATATGATGCTGAGCCACTGCATAGGCTTCTTGAGCTTCTCCGCCACTTTCGGAAGGAATTGCGAAGTCAGGATGCCGAGCACGAGGGGGATGCCGAGCAGGATGACGATGGTCTTGAAAACATCCCACAGAGGAATCACCAGCTGGGGCACGTCGGCGCTTATGCTTGCATATTTCAGGTAGAGGTTGCCGTAGAGCCAGAAATTGAACGGGGTCATCAGCACGCAGAGGGCGGTGCTGATGGCGGTGAGGCTCACCGACAGCTCGATGTTGGCCTTTGACAGCGACGACATGAAATTGGAAATGTTGCCTCCGGGGCAGGAAGCCACGAGTATCATACCCAGGGCCATGGACCAGTTGATACTGCCGCCGAGAAGTATTGCCAGCAGGAATGTGAAGAGAGGCAGGAGAATGAGCTGGCAGCACATGCCCAGAATCACCGATTTGGGCTTGCGGAACACCTCTACAAACATTTTGGGCTTGATGCCGAGGGCGACCCCGAACATGACGAACGCCAGCACAATGTTAATAGTGTTCATTCCGCCGGCGTTCAGGGTGACTTGTATCGAATCTATGGACTCGAAAATTGACTGGTTCATATAGGAATAGATTTTTGTTAAACTGGGTTAGAGACTCCTCACGGCACCGCGGCCGGACGAGATACGGGTCATGGAAGCGGAACGGATGTTCTCGATCGTGACGGAAGGTTCGTTGGCAAAATACAGGGTCGAACCGCCGTTGAGATTGACCCGGAGCGTCTTGTATGCGGCCTCGCTGAGCTTGCAGACGCTTGACATGCACACGGTGGCTTCAGGCACCTCGAAGCCGGAAGCATCCACTTCGGACGTGCCGTTGATGTCGAAGAATGCCTTGTCGCCGCTGCCGGTCACACGGAGCGTGCAGTTGGCTTTAGTGTAGACGTTGAGCGTGGCCGTGGTGCAGAGGGCTTCGACCTTGGCTGTGCCCTGCAGGTTGTAGCGGGACACTTCCGACTGATGCTCCACAATACGGGCGGTCGATGAATTGGACGCCTCCACCGAACATTCACCTCCGGTGAAGCTCAGGTCGGCTCCAGCCTTGTTTTTCAATGAGATACGGCACAGCAGGGAGCTGACCGCCAGCTTTTCGATCGAAGAAGATCCGGACAGTTCGAAATCCACCCGCGCCTTGTCGAAGACGTCTTCGGTGTCGCGGAGCACCGCCTTGTCTTCAAGCACCACGGACCGAAGCAGGTCGGGCACATATATTATCACGTTGAACGCGGGATCCGGGGTGCCCTTCGCCTTGTAGTAGCGTTTCACCTCGGAGGGCACTTTGCGTTCGTCGAGGGAGATTTCCAGCGTGGAGCCGCTGACCGCGCATGTCACGTAGTCCATGTAGTCTTCCTCAACGGTCAGGAGAGCCCTGTATTCAGCACCCCTCAGGATGCTGACCTTGAATTCATCGGACACCCTGATTCCGGAGAATGGAGACAGGTTGATGCTGTATTGCTTGCCCTCTGAAGGAATTGCGATTCCCAGGAAGGCGCAGCAGAAAACGGCGGTTAACAACTTTTTCATAACTCTATTCTATAAGCGAGCCCCATTCCTCGGTTTTCGCATCCAGGTCGCGCTTGCGCTCCAGATACTCGCGGGTGAGCTCCATTATGTCATCTTCAGGTCCGGGAGACGAGAGCACAGCCTCTATTTCCCCCATCCTTTTTTCCAATTTTTCAATTTCGCACTCAAGATAAGAAATACTATTCTTTTTCTTGCGGTCCTGCCTGGATTTTTCTTTCTGCTCCAAGCGGATGCTGTTGTCTTTGGGCGCTTCGGTCTTCCTGGTTTCAGCGCTCCTTTCAAGCTCCTGCAGGTTCTCCAGGCGGCGTCGGGAAAGGAATGCCGATACCCCTCCGAGGTGCTCCCGCACGCGGCCGTCGCGGAATTCATACAGCTTGTCCACCAGACCATCCAGGAAGTCCCTGTCGTGGCTGACAACAATCAGCGTGCCATCATACGCGGAGAGGGCCTGCTTGAGTATGTCTTTCGACTTGATATCCATGTGGTTGGTGGGTTCGTCGAGGGCCAGGAGATTGTGGTTCTGGAGCATATGCTTGGCCATGCCCAGGCGCGCCCTCTCCCCTCCCGAGAGCACTCCCACACGCTTGTCTATGTCCTCACCCCTGAAAAGGAACTGGGCCAGGATGTCGCGCAGTTTCGTGCGTATGTCGCCCACCGCAATGCGGTCGAGGGTACTGAACACCGTCTCAGTCTTGTCGAGCTCATCTTCCTGGTTCTGGGCGAAATAGCCGAGATCCACGTTGTGGCCAAGCCTGGACTCACCGGCAAGGGGCTCCAGCTGTCCGGCGATTATGCGCATCAGGGTGGTCTTGCCCTCGCCGTTGCGCCCCACGAGCGCCACCTTTTCGCCGCGTTTTATTTCTATGTCGGCATCCGTGAACACCACTTTCCCCGGGTAGCCGGCCTTGAGCCCGGTCGCCTTGTACACCACGTCGCCGGAGCGGGCCGCCTTCGGGAACTTGACGGTGAGGCGGACGTTGTCGGTCTCGTCTATTTCCACCCTTTCGAGCTTCTCGAGCGCCTTGATACGGGACTGCACCTGGTTGGACTTGGTGGGCTTGTAGCGGAAGGCCTGGATGAACTCCTCGGTCTTCTGTATCATACGCTGCTGGTTTTCGTAGGCAGCGGTCTGCTGCGCCACCCTTTCCGCCCGCAGCTCAAGATATTTGGTGTACGGGACCTTGTAATCGTGGATGTGCCCCAGAAGTATCTCCACGGTGCGGTTGGTCACGCTGTCGAGGAACTTGCGGTCGTGGGATACCAGCAGCAGGCTTCCTCGACGGGCCTTGAGATAGTCCTCCAGCCACTCGATGGATTCTATGTCCAGGTGGTTGGTGGGTTCGTCGAGCATAAGCAGGTCCGGGCGCCGGAGCAGGATTTTGGCAAGTTCGATGCGCATGTTCCAGCCCTGGCTGAACGTTTCGGTCTTGCGGTCGAGCTCGTCTTCCTTGAATCCCAGGCCCTTCAGGGTTTTGACTGCCTGCACTTCCGGCGGCTCGCTGTGTGCGAGGGCAAGCCTGTCGTTGAGATCGGACAGTCGTTCTATAAGTTCCGAGTAGCTTTCTGATTCATAATCAGTGCGTTCGCCAAGTTCGCGGGTCAGGGCGTCTATCTCGTCCTGGAGTCCGGAGCTCTCGCTGAACACGGTCATGGTCTCCTCCATCACGCTGAGGCCCTTGCGGTGCTCCATCAGCTGGGGCAGGTAGCCTATAGTGATGCCGGAAGGCTTGTCCACACGGCCGGAAGTGGGATTCTGGATTCCGGCAATGAGTTTCATGACCGTGGACTTCCCTGCCCCGTTGCGCCCCACAAGCCCGATCTTGTCCGTCTCGGAAATGTGGAAATTGATCTTGTCCAGGAGCACGAAGCCCCCGTAGGCAACAGTCAGGTCGTCAATCGATATCATCTTCCTTCACTTCTTTGCGGCACATCAGGATGGACAGTTCGTAGAGGAGATAGAGAGGAAATGCCAGGACCAGCATCGAGAACGGGTCGGAGGGAGTGATAAGCGCGGCCAGCAGGAGTACGGCCAGGAATGCGTATTTGCGGCCTTTCCTGAGGGTGCCGCGGGTCACTACGCCAAGGCGGGAAAGCACTGAAATGACGGTCGGGAATTCGAACACAATGCCTATCAGCAGCGACATGGACGTGAACATCGACATGTAGGAGCTGAGAGTGATGGTGTTGGAAATATCCGGGCTCACCGTGTAGTTCATGAAGAACTGCAGGCACACCGGAAGCACGAAGAAATAGCCCACGACCACCCCGAGATAAAAGAAGAACGAGGACATGGCGAACGCCGCCCCGACTGCTTTCTTCTCCCTTTCATAAAGCGCAGGAGCGATGAACTTCCAAATCTCGAAAATGATATAAGGGAAGGCAAGCACCACTCCGGCGGCAAGGGCAGCCTTGAGATGGGTAAAAAACTGGGCTGAAATCTCAACGTTGATAAGGCTCATGTCGAGATTCCAGCCAAGCCATTTATAGACAATGAAATCCGGCTGCGAAGGCCAGAGCACCACATCGAACAGCGGGCCCTTGAAAGCAAGGCCTGCGGCACAGAACACGCAGACGGCTATCGCCGAGCGGAGCACTGTCCATCTCAGCTCTTCGAGATGGTCCCAGAAGGACATCTCGCCGCCGCTGCGCGCCTCATCGTCCACCTATTTCTCGGGCTGTTTCGGTTCGTCCGACAGGTTCACCTGGTCGTCGATTTCTTTCATCCCGTCCTTGAAGCTCTTGACACCCTTGCCAAGGCCCTTCATAAGCTCGGGTAGCTTCCTTCCGCCAAAGAAAAGAAGGATTACGAAAGCGATGATAACCAGTTCCCACCAGCCGAACACCAAAGGAAAAATCAACATAGGACTATGGTATTAAAGTGTTTTCAAACTAGCTTCGAGGGCTTCGATGCGGGCGAGGGCATCGGCCTCTTTCTTGCGTTCCACCGCCACTACAGCCTCGGGGGCATGGGCCACGAACTTTTCGTTTGCAAGCTTTGCGCGCACACCGGCAAGGAACTTGCGCTGGTGCTCCAGCTCGGCTTCCACCTTTGCCCTTTCCTGGGCGGTGTCCACAAGGCCTTCCAGAGGCACGCTGCACTTGACAGTGCCCACGATGAAACTCACTGCGGCGCCGTCCACCGCATCCACGAAAGCGGAAATGCCGGCGGACTTGGCGATAATAGGATAGAACTCCTGCGAGACCTCGCCCTCCAGGCAAAGCTTCAAGGGGTCCTTCGGGGCAATCTGCTTCTGGGCACGGATGCCGCGCACGCCGGTGATAATCTGGCGGGCCTGCTCGAATCCGGCCAGGAAGTCCTCGTCGTAAGGTCCGGCCACAGGAGTACGCTCGAACATGATGGTTTCACCGGGACGGCGGTCCGCCATGGCGTGCCAAATCTCCTCAGTGATGAAAGGCATCACGGGATGGATGAGCTTGAGCAGCTTGTCGAAGAAGCCCACGGTGGCATCGTACGTGTAGCCGTCGATGGCCTCGCCGAATGTGGGCTTCACGAGCTCGAGGTACCAGCTGCAATAGTCGTCCCAGAAGAGCTTGTAGGTGGCCATCAGGGCGTCGTTGATACGGAACTTCTTATAATGGTCCTCCACTGCGGTGATGGTGCGGGAAAGCAGGTTGTCGAACCACTTCACCGCCACGCGGGCGGATTCGGGCTGACGGCCGTTCTCATCCACCCTCCAGCCGCTCACGAGGCGCCAGGAATTCCATATCTTGCCACAGAAATTGCGTCCCTGCTCCACCTGCGACTCATCATAGAGGATGTCGTTGCCTGCGGAGGAGCAGAGCAGCATGCCGAGACGCACGGAATCGGCGCCGTATTTTTCTATGAGCACGAGCGGGTCGGGGCTGTTGCCCAGGGTCTTGCTCATCTTGCGGCCGAGCTTGTCGCGGACGATACCGGTGAAATACACGTTGCTGAACGGTATGTCGTTCATGAATTCCCCTCCCGCCATGATCATACGGGCCACCCAGAAGAAGATGATGTCCGGGGCGGTCACAAGATCAGAGGTAGGATAGTAATATCCGAGGTCGCGGTTGGGCTTGTGTTCGGGATGCCCGGGCCTCTTGGCGTCGAACACGCTGATAGGCCAGAGCCAGCTGCTGAACCAGGTGTCGAGCACGTCTTCGTCCTGACGAAGGTCGGCCGCAGTGAGGGCGGGATTGATCTTGCGGGCGGCGGCAAGTGCCTTTTCAGCTGTCTCTTCCACCACGAAGCTGCCGTCGGGCAGGTACCAGGCCGGTATGCGCTGGCCCCACCAGAGCTGGCGGGATATGCACCAGTCGTGGGCATTTTCCATCCAGTGGTGATAGACGTTGCGGTATTTGTCCGGGATGAACTTGATGCGGCCGGATTCCACCTTGTCAAGCGCTTCGGCTGCAAGGCCTTCGAGCTTGAGGAACCACTGCTTGCTGAGCTTGGGCTCGATCACGGCGTCGGTGCGTTCGCTGTAGCCGACGGGGGAAGTGTATTCCTCCACCTTTACCAGGTTGCCGGATTCTTCCAGCATCTTGCATATCTTCTTGCGGGCCACGAAGCGGTCTTCGCCGACGAGGATACGGGCGTCTGCGGTGAGACGGCCGTCGTCGTCCAGGATTTCTATGATCGGGAGGTTGTGGCGCTGGCCGATTTCGTAGTCATGGGCGTCATGTGCGGGCGTGACCTTGAGGCAGCCGGTGCCGAAATCCATTTCCACGTAGTCGTCTTCAATAACGGGTATCTCCCTGTTGATCAGGGGGATGAGCACCTTCTTGCCGCGCAGGTGATGGTAGCGCTCGTCTGCGGGATTCACGCAGATGGCGGAGTCGGCCATTATGGTCTCCGGGCGGGTGGTTGCGATGACGAGGAAGTCATCTGTGGGATTGCCCTTGCCGTCGGAGATGAAGTAGCGCAGATGGTAGAAATGGCTCTGGGTGTCTTTGTGGATCACCTCGTCGTCGGAGATGGCGGTGTGGGCCACGGGGTCCCAGTTGACCATGCGGTAGCCGTGGTAGATCAGGCCCTTCTTGTAGAAATAGACGAAGGTGGCCGTGACGGCGTCGCTCAGGGCGGGCTCCATGGTGAACTTGGTGCGGTCCCAGTCGCAGGAGGCGCCGAGCTTGCGGAGCTGCTGCAGGATGATTCCGCCGTGCTCTTCCTTCCACTCCCATGCGTATTTGAGGAACTCCTCGCGGGTGAGGTCTTCCTTCCTGATTCCGCGCTCCGCCAGGCGGGCCACCACCTTGTTCTCGGTGGCGATGCTGGCATGGTCCGTACCGGGGACCCAGCAGGCGTTCTTGCCGTCCATGCGGGCCTTGCGTATCAGCACGTCGTTGAGCGTGTTGTTGAGCACGTGACCCATATGAAGTATGCCCGTCACGTTGGGCGGGGGTATGACTATAGTGTAGGGCTCACGGGAATCAGGTTCCGAGTGAAAACATCTGTTCTTAAGCCAATAGGCGTACCACTTGTCCTCGACTTCTGCCGGATTATAGTTTTTCTTCAATTCCATAGTTTGCAAAGATAACATTTTTAACGTAATTTTGTCGGAGAAACTATTGATTTTTATGGAAGAAAACAAGCAGATACAGCTCGAGCTCAAGCCCGAGATCGCCAAAGGCAATTATTCCAACCTTGCCATCATCAGCCATTCCCACAGTGAATTCGTCATCGATTTCGCCACGATGCTCCCCGGACTCGCCAAGCCCGAGATAAGCAACCGCATCCTGATGACCCCCGAGCATGCCAAGCGCCTTCTCAACGCCCTGATGGACAACATCGGCAAATACGAATCGCAGTTCGGCACCATCGAGCTCCCCGGTTCCCCGAAGGCCACCTTCAACCTCGCCGACTTCAACCCGAATGGAACTAAATCTTAGCGCCGTCAAAGCGTTTGTGCTTGACGTGGACGGCGTGATGACGGACGGCAGCGTGCTGGTGGACAGCAACGCCGAGCCGCTCCGCATTTTCAACGAGAAAGACGGCCACGGCCTGCGCATGGCAGCCCTCAACGGCTACATACTCGGAGTCATCACCGGCGGACACACAGAAGCCGTCCGCAAGCGCATGACGGCATACGGCGTACCGTATGAAAACGTGATCCTCCACGCCAGGGACAAGTGCAAGCTATTGGCTGAATTCTGCGAGCGTTTCTCGCTGCGACCTGAAGAAGTACTTTATATGGGCGACGACATCCCGGACATACCGGCCCTGAAATACGCGGGCATAGGAGCCGTGCCTTCAGACGCCGTCGAGGAGGCCAGGGAAGCGGCCGACGTGGTGTCGCCTTTCGGGGGCGGCCGGGGCTTCGTGCGCTGGACCCTCGAACTTGTGATGAAAGCCCAGGGACGCTGGGAATTCGATGTGAAGAAATATGAAAAAATGTTCTAAGAGGATAATCCTCGGCAGCGGCTCGCCCCGCCGGCGCGAACTGCTTGCAGGCCTGGATGTTGAATTCACCGTGGATACCGGCAACAGTTTCGAGGAATCGGTGCCCGCCGGATCGGCGCCCGAAGACGTGCCGCTGCTTATGGCGGTCGGCAAGTCCCACGGTTTCCACCGGCCCCTGGAGCCGGACGAACTGCTGATCACGGCCGATACCGTGGTCATCGTGGACGGGCGCGTGCTCGGCAAGCCCCACAGCCGGGAGGAAGCGGTGCAGATGCTGCGCGATCTTTCAGGGCGCGAGCACCGCGTGCTCTCTGCCGTCACCTTCAGGACGCATGAGATGGAAAAGAGCGTCACGGACGAGACACTGGTCTTCGTGGCGCCCCTCGACGAAGACGAAATCACCTATTACATAGACACTTACAAGCCCTTCGACAAAGCCGGCGGCTACGGCATCCAGGAATGGCTCGGCTATGCCGCCATGGGACGCATCGAGGGTTCTTTCTATAATGTGATGGGCTTCCCCGTCCACCGCGTCTGGGAACTTCTGCAGGAGTTTTCCTGATGGAGCCGCCGTCCCGCTTCACTTACCCCTTCCGCTACGTGCCGCACCCCCTTGTCGTGGATGCGGCGCGGGCGCTTATAGCGCGGCTTGACGGTGATTCAAAACTTGGATCATTGTTTTTAGAAGGAAAGATGATGGGAGTCCTCATCACCGACGGCGGTCTGCTGTACGCCTTCAGCGGACTGGCCGGCGGCCACTCGGTTCTGCCGGGCTTCGTGCCGCCTGTGTACGATTTGACCAAAGGCTGGTTCAAGCAGCGCGAGGCGGAGATTTCCGCCATGCCGGACGGCCCGGACAAAGCGGCGGCTTCGGCCCGGTTGCAGGAATGGCTTTTTGAGCAGTACCGCGTCGTGAACGCCCTTGGGGAGGAATCTAGCGTCAAGGAGATATTTGCCCTGAGGGGCCTTGTGCCTCCCGGCGGCACCGGCGACTGCGCCGCTCCGAAGCTTTTGAACTACGCCCTCCGGCATGGCCTGAAGCCCCTTGCCATGGGAGAATTCTGGTATGGGCGCAGTCCGGCCCGTGAAGTGCGGGAGCAGGGGCGTTTCTACCCTTCCTGCACAGGCAAGTGCGGCCCGCTGCTGAGCTGGATGATGCAGGGACTGGACGTGGAGCCGAATCCGATGGATGCCGTGCTGGAGTCGCCTGCGGAGCCCGTCATACTGTTTGCAGATGAACATATAATTGTGGTGGACAAGCCTTCGGGCATGCTTTCCGTGCCGGGGAGGATAAACGCCGTATCGCTGCTGGAATGGCTCCGGGAGCGTTATGGAAAAAGTGTCGAGAGCTGTCACCGGCTGGATATGGACACTTCGGGAATCATGGTGTACGCGCGTTCGGTACGCGACAAGGCTGAAATGGAGAGGCAGTTTGCCGAAAGAGAAGTGCGGAAATACTACCGTGCACGGCTGGAAGGCGGCCCCTGGAACCATGCCATGAAAGGCACTATCGCCCTGCCGCTTGCCCTCGACTACTACGACAGGCCCCGCCAGATGGTGGACCAAGAGTCAGGCAAGCCTGCCGTGACCAAGTACGAAGTACTGCAATTCATGCCGGACGGGACGGTGGATGTGCTCTTCCAGCCCCTGACCGGCCGTTCGCACCAGATCCGCGTCCACGCCGCACATTCCCGGGGGCTGGGGCATCCGATAGTCGGCGACAGGCTCTACGGAGGGGGCGGGCCGAACCTTATGCTGCGCGCCTGCGGTATCGCCTTCCGGCACCCCGCTACAGGCGAAGCGCTCGAGTACGGAGAGGTACTGGAAGGGATACAAAAGAAATGAGTTGGTGTCTCACGACAACAACTCATACTAACCACATAATTAATAACACTAAAACTAATAACCAATAGGCTGAGAGGAGAACCCTCATTATCAACCCGATGCAAAGTTAAAAACTTTATTTGAATTCGCAAAATATTTTTACAAAAAATTTTGAAAAATTTTTAATATTTATTCTTCTCTACTGATTATCAAGCACTTACGTTTAAGCAAAATATTCACGAATTCCCCGGATTCCTAAAATAAA
>JAFZVQ010000075.1 GCA_017617715.1 Bacteroidales bacterium
AGCGACGCCGGCGAGCCTTCGGGCACATCGGGCGTCCCCATTTTGGAAGCCATCAAGAATTCGGGATTAACTAATACGGCGGTGGTCGTGGTGCGCTATTTCGGCGGCATCAAACTCGGCATCCCGGGGCTCATCCGCGCCTACAAGACATCCACAGCCGACGCCCTCGCCAACGCCCCCGTGGTCGAAAAAGTCGCAGGCACCTGGTTCCGCATCAGCTTCACCTACGACCAGATGCCCCAGGTCATGAAAATAGTCAAAGACCTTGACCTCCCCCAGCGCAAAAGAAGCTTCGAGGCCGACTGCAGCATAGAGCTTCGCGTACGCCTTTCCCTGGAACATGATTTTTTGGAAAGAATCGGCGTTTTGCCTATTTTTGTATCCCGATTATCTTATTAATACACTATGGCTAAACTACATGTTTTCAACGCTGGTCCCTGCCTCCTTCCCCAGGTGGCGATAGACCATGCCATCGAAGCCCTGAAGGATTTCAAGGGCACCGGTGTCTCCCTCATTTCCATATCCCACCGCACCAAGGAATGGGATTCCGTCATGGACGAGTGCCGCGCCCTCTGGAAGGAGCTTCTCAATATTCCCGACGACTACGAAGTGGTCTTCCTCGGCGGCGGCGCCAGCCTCGGCTTCCTCTACGTGGCCATGAACTTCCTCGAGAAGAAAGCCGGCTACCTCGACACCGGCGTCTGGGCCCACAAGGCCCTCAAGGAAGCCCAGGGCATAGGCGAAGCGAGCGCCATCGCATGCTCCAAGGACCGCAACTACTGCTACGTCCCCAAGGGCTATGAAATACCCGCCGACCTCGACTACTTCCACATCACCACCAACAACACCATCTACGGCACCGAAATCAAGACCGACTACGACTGCCCCGTGCCCTTGATCGCCGACATGTCGTCCGACATACTCAGCCGCAGGGTGGACGTGAGCAAGTATGCGATGATTTACGGCGGCGCCCAGAAGAACGCGGGCCCTGCCGGCGTGACCTTCTACATAATCAAGAAAGACATGCTCGGCAAGGTGAGCCGCTACATCCCCACGATGCTCGACCTCCGCACCCACATCGACAAGCTTTCGATGTTCAACACCCCTCCCGTCTTCTCCATCTTCGTGATGAACGAGACCCTCAAGTGGCTCAAGGGCATAGGCGGCATCGACGCCATCCACGCCATCGACGAGAAGAAGGCCGCCACGCTCTACGCCGAAATCGACCGCAACAGCCTCTTCCGCGGCACCGCCGACAAGGAAGACCGCTCCATCATGAACGTCTGCTTCATCATGGCCGAAGGCAAGGAAGACCTGCAGGACGAATTCTTTGCATTCGCAAAGGAGCGCGGCATGGTGGGCATCAAAGGGCACCGCTCCGTCGGCGGATTCCGCGCCTCCCTCTACAACGCCTGCACACAGGAAGACGTCGAAGCCCTCGTGGCCTGCATGCAAGAATTTGAAAAGCTCCACGCATAATGAAAGTACTCATAGCAACCCAGAAGCCTTTTGCCGCGGCAGCCGTGCGCGGCATCACGGAAATACTCGAAGCCGCCGGACACCAGCCCGTGCTGCTTGAAAAATACGCCGCCCAGGACGACCTGGTGGCCGCAGTGGCCGATGCCGACGCCCTCATAGTGCGCTCCGACAAAGTGACCCCTGAAGTGATTGCAGCCGCTCCCAGGCTCAAGATAGTGGTGCGCGCAGGCGCCGGGTTCGACAATGTGGACCTCCCGGCCGCAAGCGCCCGCGGCATCGTGGTCATGAACACCCCCGGCCAGAACTCCAACGCCGTGGCCGAGCTCGCCATCGCCATGATGATCTTCATGGCCCGCACCCAGTTCACTCCCGCCACAGGCAGCGAAGTGGCCGGCAAGACCATAGGCATCCAGGCCTTCGGCAACGTGGGCCGTCTGGTGGGCGCCAAGGCCAAGGCCCTCGGGATGAAGGTGAAGGCCATCGACCCGTTCCTCCAGAAGGAGCAGATCGAAGCCGGCGGCGCAGAGCCCGCATCCTCCCTGGAAGAGCTGTACGCCACCTCCGACTACCTCTCCATCCACATCCCCGCCACGCCCCAGACCATAGGCAGCATAGGCTACGACCTCATCTCCAGCATGCCCAAGGGTGCCACCCTCGTCAACACCGCCCGCAAGGAGGTAATCGACGAAGCCGGCCTGGAGAAGGCCCTGGAGGCGCGTCCCGACCTCAAATACGTCACCGACGTGATGCCCGACAATTACGCGGCCCTGCAGGAGAAGTTCGGCCTGCGCGTGTTCGCCACGCCCAAGAAGATGGGCGCCCAGACCGCCGAAGCCAACCTCAACGCCGGACTCGCAGCCGCCCGCCAGATAGTGGACTACTTCGCCACGGGCAACACCCGTTTCCAGGTAAACCGTTAGTGCCGGGCGCAAAACACATAATTCTCGCGTTTGCGGCCGTCGCTCTGGCGGCCGTAAACGTCTTTGCGCAGGTGGTCGAAAGGCAGGACACCCTGGAGACCTCCTACGTGACCGCCGTACGCGAAAAGATGCGCAACACCACCCAGACCGGCCTCATGCGCCTGGATGGCGAGAAACTGCGCACCGGCGTGTCCGCTTTCGGCACTCCGGACGTGATCAAGCAGCTCCAGATACTGCCCGGCGTGGCAGCAGGCAACGAACTAATGTCCGGCCTCTACGTCCACGGCGGCGACGGCAACGACAACCTCTTCCTGCTGGACGGCGTGCCCCTCTACAACATAGCCCACTTCGGAGGCTTTTTCTCCAGTTTCAACACCGACGTGGTGGACAACCTGGACTTCTACAAAAGCGGTTTCCCCGCCCGCTACGGCGGCCGCCTCTCATCGGTGGTGGACGTGGAGACCTCCGAAGGCGACATGCAGAAATACCACGGCAACGTGTCCATAGGCCTCATCGACGGCCGCCTGCAGGTGGAAGGGCCCATCGTGAAGGGCAAGACCTCGTTCAACTTCGGCCTGCGCCGCTCATGGATGGACGTGGTCACCATCCCCGCCATAGCCTACGCCAACCGGCACAACGACAGCGAAGTCACCGCCGACGGCGGATACTCCATGCAGGACATCAACGGCCGCATCACCCACATCTTTTCCGAGCGCAGCAAGCTGAACATCAACGCATTCTGGGGCCGCGACAGGCTGACCGCCAGCCTGAAATCCGACGAGGACACGGCGATGAACCTCGGCATGAGCACGGTCTGGGGCACTCTCGCCGCCAGTGCGAACTGGGAATACGAATTCGCCAAGAACCTGAAGAGCAGGCTGCTGGGCTACTACAGCCGCAGCGGCTCCGACGTGGGCTACGACTTCGAAATCAAGTCCAAGACCGACGACGGCGTGTTCAAGATGTCCATGGGCGACGACAACATCTGCTCCGTCTCCGACGTCGGATTCAAATACGACTTCAACTGGTATCCCGATTCCTTCCAGCACGTCCGTTTCGGGGCGGCAGGCGTCTGGCACCACTACGACACCCACCGGGACTACACCCAGGGCCGCTCCATCCCCGGCTTCAAGCCCGAAGAAGACAAGGGCACCGAAGGCAAGGACTACCACGGATTCGAGCCGGCGCTCTACATAGAAGACGAGATCGCCATAGCCTACAACTTCACCCTCAACGCCGGCCTCCGAGCGTCCAGCTTCACCACAAAAGAACGCACCTGGGGCCGCCTGGAGCCCCGCGCCGCGCTCAAGTGGCTCATTTATAAAGACCTCTGCTTCAAGCTCTCCTACACCCGCATGAGCCAGTACTCCCACCTGGTCTCCGCCATGTACATAGAGCTTCCCACAAACAGCTGGATGCCGTCCACCACCAGCGCCGGCCCTATGATGTCCAACCAGATAGCCGGCGGCCTGTATTTCACCCCCGGCCAGTTCACCATCAACATAGAAGGCTGGTACAAGACCATGCACAGCATGCTGTCCTACAACGGAGCGAACGCTTTCTACCCGCCCCTCGTGAACTGGGAGAAGTCTTTCACCTCCGGGAAGGGCGAATCCTACGGACTCGAGTACGAGACCACCTGGAAGACCCCTAAGGTGGAGCTCTCCGCCTACTACACCCTCAGCTGGACCTGGCGGCAGTTCAACGCCTACTACCCCTTCCCCTACCCCGACCGCAACGACAACCGCCACAAGATCAACCTCGTGGGCACCTGGAGGCCGACCAAGCGCTTCAGCCTCTACTTCAACTGGAACTACCACAGCGGCAACCGCATCACCCTGCCGAGCCACGTGGTCACATACTCCCCCTACCCCAATCCTACGATGCTCTACGAGTCCCCCTACAACGCCCAGCTCCCCGACTACCACCGCCTCGACGTGGGCGCCGACCTGAGCTTCTTCAACAAGAAAGGCCACAGGTGGAACTTCAACCTGAGCATCTACAACGTATATAACCACCTGAACGCCTCATTCGCGACACTGGACACCGACGAGAACGGCGACTACATAGGCATGGCCTACGGCCTGGTGCCGATAATACCCACCCTGAGCGTTTCCTACAGATTCTGACGGACATGAAAAAGATACTGCACACCTGCGCGCTGCTGCTTTCGCTCGCCGCCCTTGCGGCCTGCGAGATCCCTTTTGCGCTCGACAACGTGTCGGAGCCATGCATCTACGTGCAGTTCATTCCGTCCAACGAATACGCCACGGCGCTGGTGGCCTATGCCGAGCCCGCTTTCAAGAAAGGCACTGCGTCCACCTACACCTTCGACGCATCGGAGATTTCCGTCAGTGCCGACGGCAAGCAGCTGCCCTTCGAATTCGTGGAGCCCGAAGAAGGGGAACTCTACATGCTGAACTCCCGCACCCTGCGCATCCATAAGGACGGCTGCTTCAAGCCGGGCGAGAAGGTGGAGCTTGCCGTCAGGGGCCACGGGAAGGCCCCGGACGTCCACGCCCGGACCACCATGCCGCCCGCACCCGAAATAGGGTCGGTCACCATCACGCCCCTCGAGAAGGGAGGGCACACCGTGGCGCTCAAGATGTCCGCTCCCGTGAAAGACGGGGAATACTATGGACTGAAGGCCGTAATCCGCGAGACCGTGGTCTCGTTCACCATGCCGTCATTCCCTTCATTTCCCGGCATCCTTCCGTCCGATTTGC
Source organism: Bacteroidales bacterium (assembly GCA_017617715.1). Classification (GTDB taxonomy): domain Bacteria; phylum Bacteroidota; class Bacteroidia; order Bacteroidales; family UBA932; genus Cryptobacteroides. Next base: position 5,126 of record JAFZVQ010000075.1, read on the forward strand.
CCGACATCCCCAGCCTAATCCAGCTCGACACCACGGTGTACGTCCGTTACGAAATGGCCGGGCAGCTGGCCAGCACCGCCGACCTCAACTCCCTGGACCTCGACGCCTTCGCCAACGTCAACTACAGCGAAGGGTTCATGCAGGGCGGCTATTCCAGCCAGCCCATGATGCTGCTGTCGAGCCGCCAGTTCAGCGACGACGGCACTTATTCCTTCTATATGGACGCCGCATTCGACTTCGACTTCCTGGAGGGTCTGGAGCTGCCTGAAGACTTGGATGTGCCTGAAGGAGAAGGAGACACACCGGCAGCAGCCCCTGCAGGGGAGGATGATGACGGCGAGGACGACCCGGACAAGCCCGACGATGACGTGCCGCCGCTGTCAGAATACATCCTCGTGTCTCGGAAGACGGAGTACAGGCTGGAAGTGTTCCGCCTGAGCGAAGAACTCTTCAACTACTGCAAAGCCCAGTATCTGAGCAACTTCGACATGCTCTCGAACTTCGGGGTGTCGCCCCCCAACTTCACCTATTCCAACATAGTGGGCGGCATAGGCATCACCGGAGGCCTGACCTCCGCGGTCACGCCATGGTATGTGGTGGAAGAGATAAGCGGAGACGACCTTAAATGATTTCCTCGCGCTCCCGCAGGTCGCGCACGCGGAGCTGTATCGTGGAATTGCCCCTGTAGTAGTTTTCGACTATGGAATAGCAGACATCCAGAGGGTTGCCTGACTTGATGTAGTCGTAGTATTCCGCCATGTTGAAGGCTATCGCGGCTATCTGGTGGTAGGGCTGGGACTCCTGTATGAGGTCCAGCTTGAGATGGACTCCTCCGGCGCCGACCTTGCGGCCGTTGCCTGCGTCGTAGACGTTTTCCGTGACGAATACGGGATTGCCGTTGCCGGGGCCGAAGGGCTGGAACTGCTTCAGTATGCGGAAGAACTTGGGGGTTATCTGCGAGAAGTCGAGACGGGCGTCGATGTCCACGATGGGCACGAGCATCTCGGCCGTTATCTTGCCGGCGATGAAGCTGTCGATGCGGCGGGAGAACTCTTCGAGGTTCTCTTCCTTGAGCGTGAGGCCGGCGGCATAGACGTGGCCGCCGAAGTTCTCCAGGAGGTCGGCGCAGCTCTCGATGGCTTCGTAGAGGTCAAATCCGGCGATGCTGCGGGCCGATCCGGTGATGAAGCCGTTCGATTTGGTCAGCACCACGGTGGGTTTGTAGTAGGCCTCGACGAGGCGGGAGGCCACGATGCCCACTATGCCCTTGCTCCAGCGGGGGTTGTAGACCACCGTGGCATTCTCGCGGGCGAGGCATTTGCCGCTTTCCACCATCTCCAGGGCCTCTTTTGTGACTTCGCGGTCGATATTCTTGCGCTCGTTGTTGTTGGCGTTGATCTTCTCGCCAATGAACATGGCCTGCTCCACGTCTTCGGCGGTCAGGAGCTCCACGGCCAGGCGTCCGGACTCCATGCGGCCGGCGGCATTGATGCGGGGGCCTATCTTGAAGACTATGTCGTCGATGGTGATGTGGCCGGGCTCCAGGTTGGAGAGGTTGATCATGGCGAGGAGGCCCTTGTGGGGGTTCTCGTTGAGCTGCTTGAGGCCGAAATGGGAGAGGGTGCGGTTCTCACCGACCATGGTCACGAGGTCGGAGGCAATGCTCACCACCAGCAGGTCCAGCAGGGGCACGAGGCTCTCGAACGGCACCCCGTAGCGCTGGGAATAGGCCTGCACGAGCTTGAAACCCACGCCGCAGCCGGACAGGTCGTCGAAGGGATAGTTGCAGTCTTCGCGCTTGGGGTCGAGCACCGCCACCACGTCGGGGAGGGTGCTCTCCGGGAGGTGGTGGTCGCAGATTATCATGTCCACGCCCTTGGCGCGCGCATACTCGGCTTTGTCGATGGCCTTGATGCCGCAGTCGAGCGTGATGATCAGCCCGAAGCCGCCTTCGAACGCCCAGTCTATGCCCTTGTAGGACACGCCGTAGCCCTCGTCGTAACGGTCGGGGATGTAGAAATCCACGTTGGGGGTGAAGCGGCGGATGAAGGAGAACATGAGGGCCACGGCGGTGGTGCCGTCCACGTCGTAGTCGCCGTAGACTAGTATCTTCTCGCCGGAGGTAATTGCGGTGTGGAGACGCTCCACGGCGGCGTCCATGTCCGTCATGAGGAAGGGGTCGAAGAGGTCGTCGAGGGAAGGACGGAAGAAGCGGCGGGCTTCTTCGAAGGTCTCCACTCCCCTGGCCACGAGCAACTGGGCAAGCACGCGGTCAATTCCCACCTCGGCGGACAGTTTGTCCACCTTGGCCGGATCGGCCGCTTCCTTGATTATCCATTTGCATTCCTTCGTCATAGCTTACAAAAGTAACATTTTTTTTGTATTTTTGTACGTTATGAACATTGAACTTAGCGAACAGGAGCTGATTCGCCGCGAATCGCTGGCGAAGCTCAGGGAAGCCGGAATCGATCCATATCCGGCAGCAGAATACCCCGTCAACACCACAGCCGCCGAGATTACAGCCGGCTATGATCCTGAAAAAGAGAACTTTAGCGAGGTGTGCATCGCCGGTCGCCTGATGAGCAGGCGCATCATGGGCGCGGCATCCTTCGGCGAGCTGCAGGACGAGAGCGGCCGCATCCAGATCTACGTCAAGCGCGACGAAATCTGCCCCGGCGAAGACAAGACCATGTACAACACCGTCTGGAAGAAGCTTCTGGACATCGGCGATATTATCGGCATCAAGGGTTTTGCGTTCATCACCCAGACCGGCCAGCTGAGCGTCCACGCCAAGGAGCTGACGCTGCTGAGCAAGTCGCTCCGCGTGCTCCCCATCGTGAAGGAGGCGGAGGGCCAGGTGTTCGACGCAGTCACCGACCCGGAGCTGCGCTACCGCCAGCGTTATGTGGACCTTATCGTGAATCCGCAGGTGAAGGACGTGTTCGTGAAGCGCGCCCGCATCATCGCCACCATGCGTGAGTATTTCAACGCAGCCGGCTGCCTGGAGGTGGAGACCCCAATCCTTCAGGGCATCCCCGGAGGCGCGACGGCAAGGCCTTTCGTGACCCACCACAACGCCCTGGATATCCCTCTGTACCTGCGTATTGCGAACGAGCTGTACCTGAAGCGCCTCATAGTGGGCGGCTACAGCGGCGTGTATGAGTTCGCAAAGGATTTCCGCAACGAGGGCATGGACAAGACGCATAATCCGGAGTTCACCTGCATGGAGATCTACGTGGCCTACAAGGACTACAACTGGATGATGCGTTTCGTGGAGAAGATGCTGGAGAAGATTTCGCTGGAGGTGAACGGCACGACGAAGGTGCAGATAGGCGGGCAGGAGGTGGATTTCGGCGGCACCTACCGCCGTCTCCCTATCCTGGAGGCCATCAAGGAGTATGCGGGCGTGGATGTGAAGGGCATGGACGAGGACGAGCTGCGCGCCACCTGCAAGCGCCTGGGCGTGGATATCGAGCCTTCGATGGGCAAGGGTAAGCTGATCGACGCCATCTTCGGCACCTATTGCGAGGAAAAGCTGGTGCAGCCGACGTTCATCATAGATTATCCGGTGGAGATGTCTCCTCTGACCAAGCGCCACCGCTCCGACCCGACGCTGACCGAGCGTTTCGAGTTGTTCGTGTGCGGCAAGGAGCTGGCGAACGCTTATTCCGAGCTGAACGATCCTATCGACCAGCTGGAGCGTTTCGAGGAGCAGGCTGCGCTGAAGAGCAAGGGCGACGACGAGGCCATGTATATCGACATGGATTTCGTGCGTGCGCTTGAGTATGGCATGCCTCCGACTTCCGGCCTCGGCATGGGTATCGACCGCCTGACCATGTTCATGACTGGCCAGACCACGATCCAGGACGTCCTCTTCTTCCCCCAGATGCGTCCTGAGAAGTCCCTGAAGAAGGAGAACCCCGAGAAAGCATAATTGTCATTCTGAGCGTCAGCGAAAAATCTGTTTCCTATGTCATTCTGAGCGAAGCGAAGAATCTAACAATGCAGCCAGAACTAATCACCTCCGCCCAAAATCCTAAGATCAAGCGCCTGCTGGCGTTGCAGAGGGATTCTTCCCTGCGGCGTCAGGAGGGGCTTTTCGTTGTCGAGGGCCAGCGCGAGCTTGAGCGCTGCCTTGCCTCCGGCTTCGAAATCGATACCGTTTTTATATGTAATGATCTTTTTCAGGTGGAGTGTTTCCCCCGGAAAACTGTGGCCGCCCGTGGCCACATGAACGGGAGGGGCCCACAAGCGCAGCGCAGTGGGAGGGATGAGCGAAGCGAAGTTTTCCGGGGGAAATACTCCAACCTGAAAACAATCGAAGTAAGTAAAGCCGTATACGAAAAGATTGCCTACAGGGGAGGGACGGAAGGAGTTGTTGCGGAAGTGAGGGTGAAGGAGAGGAAGCTGGAGGAGCTGGAATTGCCGCAGAAGCCGCTGGTGGTGGTGCTGGAGAGCGTGGAGAAGCCCGGGAATCTGGGAGCGGTGCTGAGGAGCGCGGATGCGGCCGGGGCGGATGCGGTGATTGTGTGCGATCCGCTGACAGACCTTTGGAATCCTAATCTGATACGTGCATCGGTGGGGGCGGTGTTTGCCTTGCCGGCCGTGGCATGCAGCAGCGCGGAGGCGATTGCGTTCCTGAAAAGCCGTGGAATACGGATTCTGACGGCTCAGCTGCAGGATTCGGAGCTTTACTACGACACCGACATGAAGGCCGGCACGGCGCTGGTGATGGGCACGGAGAGCACGGGCCTGTCGGAGCAGTGGCGCGAAGCGGCGGACGCCCATATCCGGATACCGATGCTGGGCATCGCGGACTCCCTCAACGTATCCGTGAGCGCTGCAATCCTGCTTTTTGAGGCTGTACGTCAGCGTCAAGGTGGGATTTAATCATTTTTTGAATATATTTGTAAAAATGTAAATTGATACCATGAAACGTTTTCTCTCCATTTTTGCGTTTGCGGCAGGGTTGATTCTCGCCGCATGCACCCCTAAGGAACAGGAAATCGCCGTCACCGGCGTTAAGGTAGAACCGACCAGCGTCACCCTCGAGGTGGGCGAAACCACCATGCTGAAAGCCACCGTGGAGCCCGCCGACGCCACCGACAAGGGCGTCAACTGGTCCAGCAGCAATATGTCAGTCGCCGCCGTGCAGGACGGCACCGTCGTAGCGATTGCGCCCGGCAGCGCCACCATCATCGTGACCACCGTCAGCGGCGGCAAGACCGCCACATGCTCCGTGACGGTGAAAGAAAAAGGCAGCGGAGACAAAGATTCCATAAAAGGCATTTCCCTCTCCCCTGAAAGTGCAAAAGTCGAGGTGGGCGGCACCCTGGAACTGACCGTTGTTTTCGATCCGGAAAGCGCAAGCGACAGCGGTCTTAAATGGAAGAGCAGCAAGGAAGAAGTGGCCACCGTCAAGGACGGGGTAGTGAGCGGAGTCGCACTCGGAGAAGCCGTCATCTCGGTCACTACAAGCGACGGTAAGCTGACCGCTAAATGCGATATCCAGGTGGTCGATAAATACGTGAAGGTGGAGAGCGTCACCGTTTCCGAGGAAAGCCTCATGCTGACCGTGGGCGAAACCCACTCGCTGACTGCGACTGTGATGCCCGAGAACGCCACGTCTCCGGAACTTGTGTGGGCCAGCGACGCGCCCGGGATTGCCAGCGTCGACAATGACGGCACCGTCAAGGCACTTAATGCCGGCGCGGCAGTGATCGAAGTCCATGCGGCCGACAACCCCGAGGCGAAGGCTCTTTGCAACGTCACGGTGGAAGCCGTCAAGGTCAAAACAGTCAAACTCAGCGACTACCAGGTCTCTTTGAAGGAAGGCGAAACGTCAAAAGCCATCAAAGTGAGCTTCGACCCCGAAGATGCCGGCGACAAGAGTTTCTCCGTCGCATCTTCCGCGCCCTCGATCGCCGAGGCCGCCAAGGTCTCAGATACTGAATTCTCCGTGAAGGGCATCACCGGAGGCGTCGCAGAAATCACAGTCACCTCCCCTGACGGGCCTTCGGCCGTGCTGATTGCAAAGGTGATTCCCGCCATCCAGGAAGTCGACCTCGGCCTCCCCAGCGGAGTCAAATGGGCAAGCTTCAACATAGGGGCCACGGCTCCGGAAGACTATGGCAACTTATACGCCTGGGGCGAGACCACGCCGAAGGAGAAGTATTCCTCGGACAATTATGTCTTCGGACTTGAACCATTCTCCAAATACAACGACACCGACAACAAAATTTACCTCGATCCGGAAGACGATGCCGCCACCGCCATGTACGGCGACGGCTGGCGCACTCCTGCCGTGGTTGAAGTGCGTGAGCTCAGGGACAAGTGCACATGGGAATGGACCGAAGTGAACGGAGTCAAAGGCCAGAAGGTCACTGGCCCCAACGGAAAGAGCTTATTCCTCCCTGCGGCAGGTTTTGCCAGAAATAACGAGACGGTTGATAAAAACGCTTGGGGCGACTACATGCTTTTGGAAAAGTTCATAAGCCCCTTCAATTTCTCGAGTTCAGGTTTCGGCAATATCAAGAATTGGTCAGGCAGTTATTACTACGGATATAGCGTCAGGGCTGTCAAAGGCAGCTACGTGCAGGTGAAGAGCCTCAAGCTGGACGTGACCACGATAGAAAACCTCGGTCCCGCCAAGGCCAAGATCAGAGCCACCGTGCAGCCTTCCAACGCCACCGACAAACTCGTGGAATGGAGCAGCAGCGATACTGAAGTTGCCAAAGTCGACCAGGAAGGCAATGTCGATATTCTCAAGAAGGGCCTTGCCACCATCAGTGCCAGATGCTCGGGATTCGTGGCCGCATGCGAAATCATATCCGCTTATTCGTATGCCGAACCGGAAAAGGTAGACCTTGGTCTTCCCTCCGGAACGCTCTGGGCCTCCTGCAACCTCGGAGCATGGGAGCCGGAAGAAATTGGGGCTTACTTTGCATGGGGCGAGACTGAACCCAAAGGCGTTTTCTCAAGTTCGAACTATAAACTCAGGAACAGCACGAAATATGAATACGGCAAGAATCCGGAAGTCCTTCAGCCGGAAGATGACGCCGCACACGTGAAACTCGGAGGCAAATGGCGTATACCAACCAGCGTCGAGACACAGGAACTGATGAACCTGTGCGAGTTTAAATATGATAACAGTAAAAAAACCTGGACTGTCACAGGCCCCAACGGCAAATCCATACTACTGCCTTCAACAGGCTGGTATGATTATGAGTTAAACAGCTCCTTATACTGCTATTTCTTGGCCTCAAATTTGTACAAAAACTCTAATGCATATGCTGCATATCTGAGCGCCTTCGAACACGGGACCGTGTCTGTTGCCCGTTATTACGGACGCACAATCAGGCCTGTGTGGGCGGATCCCTATCCCACCATCACCAAACTGGAACTCGACAAGCACCAAATGGCACCGAAGGCGGGGGCCACAGTTCAGCTGACAGCAACCACAAGCCCCGAACAGCTTTCGCCGAAGCACCTGATCTGGGAAAGCAACTTTAAGGATAGAGCCACTGTCGACGGAAACGGACTTGTGACTATCCATTCTGAGGGTCGCGCCACCATCACCGTGAGCACAATCGGAGGTATAGGCAAAGATGTTTTCGAAATAGTGCCGGAGTATAAGTACACTCAGCCGGAGGAAATCGACCTCGGACTGCCTTCAGGACTCAAATGGGCTGCCTGCAACCTGGGAGCGGCATCTCCGAAGGAGGATGGTGCCTATTTCGCCTGGGGCGAGACTTCCACGAAAATGCAATTCACCAAGGATAATTACAAGTGGGGAGTATGCGACGCCGACGAAAATATGACAAAATATAATAATAAAGACGGCAAGACCATACTGGAACCTGAAGACGATGCCGCACACGTGATTCTGGGAGGCGATTGGCGCATGCCCACTATGGATGAGCTCCTCGAGCTGAGCCAGGGATGCACTTGGGAGCTGTCAAACGGCGCAAACGGCAAGTACTTCACAGGCACCAGCAAATACAATTCAAAGACAATCATTATTCCTCTCTCCGGGCTTTATTACGACGGCCAGTTCTCCAACTATGCACTTAATGTTTATTTATGGTCGTCCGAACCATATACTAATTGGTATAAAATGCGGTATTGGGACCCTTATTACTATGAAGCCCAATATTTGATTATAAGTGATTCCTACATCAACACGGAGTTTGGTTTTGACAAATGCTATCCCTGGAGTTTCAAGAGATATGTTGGATCCGGCATCCGTCCCGTCAAGGGCAAAGGCCTCGCCAAAAGCTCCGCTCGGCCCGTAGCGCGCACCTCCACCCGGAGGGCGGCTTCCAGGAAATCCTCGGACTCCTACTCGGACGAATAATGTAAAATGATACCATGAAACGTATTCTCTCCATTTTTGCGTTTGAGGCAGGGTTGATTCTCGCCGCCTGCACCCCTAAGGAACAGGAAATCGCCGTCACCGGAGTGAAGGTGGAGCCGACCAGCGTCAGCCTCGAGGTGGGCGAAACCACCATGCTGAAAGCCACCGTGGAGCCCGCCGACGCCACCGACAAGAGCGTCACCTGGTCCAGCAGCAACGTGCCGGTAGCGGCCGTGCAGGACGGCACCGTCGTAGCGATTGCGCCCGGCAGCGCGACAATCATCGTGACCACCGTAAGCGGCGGCAAGACAGCGACATGCGCCGTGACCGTGAAGGCCAAAGGCAGCGGTGAAGATCCCAACGGGGGCGAAGAAGTGAAAGCGAAGGGCATTAAACTCTCCAAGAGTGTCCTCACGCTGAAAGCCGGCGAGACCTCGGACGCAATCAAAGTGACATTGGAGCCCGAAAACGCCACCGACAAGAGTTTCACCGTGGTCACGTCAGATTCGGCCGTGGCCGAGGTAGCGAAGACCTCCGACAGCGGATTCACGGTCAAGGGTATCTCCGGAGGCATTGCCGAAATCACTGTCACCTCCCCCGACGGCCCCACGGCAACGCTTGTTGCAAAGGTGATTCCCGCGATCCAGGAAGTCGACCTGGGGCTCCCCAGCGGCGTGAAGTGGGCAAGTTTCAACATAGGAGCTTCAGCCCCCGAAGACTTCGGCTGCTTCTACGCCTGGGCCGAAACTGAGCCGAAAGAGGATTACGCCAAAGGCACTTACAAGCTCGGAGAGGAGCCGTTCAGCAAGTACAACGACACCGACAACAAAGTTTACCTTGATCCGGAAGATGATGCCGCCACCGCCCTGTACGGCGACGGCTGGCGCACCCCGGCCCTGGCCGAACTGCGTGAGCTGAAAGACAAGTGTACCTGGAAATGGACGGAAGTCAACGGAGTCAAGGGCCAGACAGTCACCGGCCCCAACGGCAACAGCATTTTCCTGCCGGCAGCCGGACTCATGAATGGCACAGACAACAAATTCAAAGAAATAGATGGTGTCTACATGGTCCTTGAAAAGCTGGCAGGCACGTTCAATTTCGATTCTACCGGAGCAATTGATCGCACCTGGGATTACTCCATTGGAGCCACCGTCAGGGCCGTCAAAGGCAATTACGTGAAAGTGACCAGCCTGAAACTGGATGTGACCACTATTGAGAACCTGGGGCCGGCAAAAGCTAAGATCAGGGCCACCGTGCAGCCTTCCAACGCCACCGATAAGCTCGTGGAATGGAGCACCAGCAACAAAGAAGTGGCTACGGTCGATCAGGAAGGCAACGTCGTGATACTCAAGAAGGGCCTTGCCACCATAAGCGCCAAATGCTCCGGATTTGTGGCGGGGTGCGAAATTGTGTCCGCATATTCCTGGAACGAGCCGGAGAAAGTGGACCTTGGCCTTCCTTCCGGCACCCTCTGGGCTTCCTTCAACCTCGGCGCCTGGCAGCCGGAAGAGGTCGGGGCATACTTCGCCTGGGGAGAAACTGAGCCTAAAGGCTATTTCAGCAACTCCAACTACAAGTTCAGGAACAGCGATAAATATAAACCAGGCAGGACACCTGAAATCCTTCAGCCGGAGGATGATGCAGCCCACGTGAAGTTCGGCGGAAAATGGCGCATCCCCACCAACATCGACTGGCGGGAACTGATCGATAATTGCACATGGACCTACCGTTCCAATCTCAATAATGACGCCTCCGGCTACGGTTACCTCGTCACCGGCCCGAATGGCAAATCCATTATTCTTCCCGCAGGCGGCCTCTACGATTCCAAAGTAAATTTTCCTTATGATGTTGATTATTGGACATCTACTATTGCGGGAAGTGTGGCCGGCTGGATGCTTACTGCTGTTTCTGATTATCAGACGTATTTGAGAAGAGATAAATACCAAGGCACACCCATCAGGCCGGTCTGGGCGGATCCTTATCCCACCCTCACCAAGTTGGAGCTCGACAAGCATTCGATCACGGCCAAAGTCGGCTCGACAGTGCAACTGACCGCGACCACGAGTCCCGAGCAACTGCCCGCCAGACAATTAAGGTGGAAGAGTAACTTTAATACATTCGCGACAGTAGACGGTAATGGCCTTGTGACTATACTCATGGAAAAACCTGCATACATCACCGTCTCCAGCGCAGGCGAAGCATTCACTGATACCTGCGAAATCATGCCTGACTATAAGTACGACCAGCCCGAAGAGGTTGACCTCGGCCTTCCTTCCGGCCTGATCTGGGCAAGCTGCAACCTGGGCAGCTCGTCGCTATGGGACGGTGGCGCTTATTTCGCCTGGGGAGAAACCGCCCCAAAGGTTGAATACACCAAGGCCAACTACAAGTGGGGTGATTGCGATAAGGAAGACAGCCTGACAAAATACAACAAGTCCGACGAAAAGACTGTTCTGGAGCCGGAGGATGATGCTGCCCACGTCCTTCTTGGAGGAGACTGGCGCATGCCGACAATGGATGAACTTGAGGAGCTGCACAGAAGCTGCAGATGGTCATTCACTAAAGATTCGAGTGGTGCTTTCTACACCGGCACAAGCTATTACAACGATAAGAAGATTATAATTCCCGCAGAAGGATTGTATTATGATTCTATTTTCAACTATTACCATGAGATAGCTTACTTATGGTCTGCAAATGTGGGCGCATCCAAGCTTAAAATACTGAATGGTTATTCATACAGTTTAAATAGTGCTCAGTATTATATCTTCAGGCACGACTACCAAAAAGATCATTTTGATTTGTATGATGGATACCCTTGGAGCGCGGCTCGTTATGATGGCGCCAGCATCCGCCCCGTCAAGAGCCCAGCCCCCAAGGACTAATGGGGATACCACTTGCTGTAGAGCTCTTGGACGAGGGTGATGGAATCGCCTGAGGGGGTGGCGGGGAAGGTGCCGACCATTTCTTCGCCCCAGGCCCGTTCGAAGGCCTTGACCTCGGAGAGCCAGCGGTCGTACCACTCAGCATCTCCGGCAGCGACCCCCTCGGAGGCCGCAGCGAAAAAGCTCTCCCAGCGATGCCTGGCGTAGGTGGCGAGGACGCCGTTCCACTCGCGGGCGGCGTAGTCGTTGAGCGTCATGCCGGCATCGCTCCAGGTGGTGATAAGGTTGCGGGCGTTGCGCTCGAAATAATCCGCCTCCCCGGGGTTCGCGCCCCAGCTGCGGGCGTCGGCAATCCACTTGCCGGCGAGGAAGAAGCTCTGCGTGCCGGCCAGGCGGTCCATATCATCGATAATGTCCAGCATGCGGGCGGCAGCGGCATCCATAGCGGCGGCATCCCGACGCCAGTACGCCTCCGTCCACTCGTTGAAGATGCCGGCGGACAGGTTGCCCAGCCACTGGCGGGTGAGGTTCACCAGGTCGAACTCGTATCCCTTCCCCACCCCGTCGGCTTCGAGCATCATGCCGATGGCGCGGCGCAGGGCGTCGTTGTCGTAACGTATGCCCGAATAGGTGTGCGTGGTCTTCCTTCCGACGTAGGGACGCGCATTTGCCACAGAGCCCTGGAAGGAGCCCGAGCTCCACACGTACACGCTGTCGCAAAGCAGTTTCCATGCCTCCCGCTGCTCTTCGGCCTCATAGCCAAGGCGCCGGTCGGCATATCGAGCGCTCCAGTCGCATACCGGCAGGTCCCAGGCCTGCTCGAGCACGTACTCATACATCAGCGGGTTGCAGTCAAAGCCCTCCAGCGTGGAGCCGATGCCGCTGAAACTTGGTCCGCCTTCTGCATACGTGGCCCCTATGCGTTCGCCGACCTTCGCCCACGGGCCCGCGATGTGGGTGTTGCCCCCGAAGTTGCCGAGGTAGCACCAGATATAAGGCACGCCGTAGAACGAATTCGTGCGGCGCCAGACCTCCTCCCGTTCGCAGAAGTAGTCAAGTATGATCTGGCGCTCCGCGGGCACGGCGCCCAGATAGGCCTCCACGCGCTCCGGCGTCCATTTCTTGCGGTCGTAGTAGAACATCCACCCCATCTGCAGCCACACCGCTTCCGGGTCGGCGGCGGCGAGCGTCTCATACACCTTGCCGCTCACGTGGGCCAGATATTCCGGCTCCCAGCTGGGCGAGTCCACTTCGTTGAAGATGTCCAGTCCGTACACGTGGTCGGTGCCGTAGGCGCGGCGCTCCAACCTGATGAACTCCTTCTGTATCCTGGCGTAGAGATCGCTCAGCGGATCCAGGAAGAGGCAGCGGTAGTCGTCGGAATAGCCCGCCCACTTGCCCAGGGTGTCGATCGGAGCGTCCGGATAGATTCGCTTCAGGCCCTCGGGCACGTGGCCAGCGAACGCCGGCAGCACCGGGCGCATGTTGAGCTCGCGCTCGCGCCGGACGATGCGTCGCTGCAGCTTCAGCTGGCCCTCCAGCCAGCTCTTCGGCAGCGGGCCGCCCCAGTGGTCGATGTTCTGCATGCGATGCCACGGCAGATGAGCCGGACCGGTGAAGTAGGAACGGACCTCTTCGTCAGTGAGGCCCAATCCGGTCCAGAGCTTGTACCATATGCTCTCCTGGCCGGTGATGGCGAGCGGCAGGTTCACGCCGTTGAGAGCCATCCAGTCGATGCAGCGCTCCCAGTCCTCCCATTTCCACCAGGGCATGGTGTAGCCGAAGGTGCAGTAATTCAGGAAGAAACGTTTGTCCACGCGCGCCTTGCAGCAGACCGGTTCCAGCACTTCCGGCAGCGGGTCGGGCAGGACCGGGGTGCCGCATGAGGGCAGCCAGCCGTAGTCCACGTTGCAATAGTACCTGAGGTAGTAGTTCAGGCCCACTGCCATCGAGAGGGCGCTGTTGCCCTTGATGCACACCTTTCCGGCGGTGCTGGAAAGGGCGAAATAATCAGAATCGGCGGGGGCGCACTCGAAAACGAAACCGGCGGCGCTGCCGGGCACCACTCTCTGAGCCAGTTCGCGGGCTGTTTTCACGTTGGGGTCCGTGCAGGACAAGATGGCGAGCGCAAGGGCAGCCAGGACAATGATTTTCTTCATAAGCACAAATATATAGGTTTTTTTGCTACCTTAGCGAATTGAAACACATATCTGATATGGCAGAGAAGATTGCAAAACTGATGAACGATTCGCCGCTGGCGCGGTGGACCGTACTCGTGCTCGTGGCACTGATGATGTTCTTCGCGTACATGTTCGTGGACGTGATGAGTCCCCTCAAATCGCTGGTGGAAAGCGACCTGGGCTGGAACAGCAGCGTCTTCGGAAAGTATGCGGCATCCGAGTATATACTTAATGTCTGCGGATTCCTGATAATCGCAGGCGTGATTCTCGACAAGCTGGGGGTGCGCTTTTCCGGCGTGCTTTCGGCGGCCCTGATGGTGGCCGGCGCCGCCATCAAGTTCGTGGGTATCAGCGAATGGTTCCAGGGCACGGGCTTCGCCCAGTGGCTCGGCAGCTGGTGGGTGGAGATGCCCGCAAGCGCCAAGATGGCTTCGCTGGGATTCATGATTTTCGGCTGCGGCTGCGAGATGGAAGGCACCAACGTGTCGAAGATTCTTGCCAAGTGGTTCAAGGGCAAGGAGATGGCTCTCGCCATGGGCCTTGAGATGGCAATCGCGCGCCTTGGCGTGTTCGGGGTGATGTGGATTGCGCCCATCATTTCCAATGCCTTCGGCGGCAGCATCCTCGCCCCGCTCGGCTTCTGCGGCGCCCTGCTCTGCATCGGCCTCATCAATTTCATCATCTTCGGCGTGATGGACCGCAAGTTCGACAACCAGCTGGTGCAGGCCGGCCTTGCCACGGACGAGAAATCGCCGGAAGACGAGTTCCACGTCAGCGACCTGGGAGCCATCTTCAAGAGCAAGATGTTCTGGATCGTTGCCCTGCTGTGCGTGCTGTACTACAGCGCCATCTTCCCGTTCCAGCGCTACGCCCCCAACTTCCTGGAGGAGACTCTGGGCATCGACGCTGCCACGGCGGCGCGCCTGTTCAGCTGCTTCCCCATCCTTGCGATGTGCCTGACGCCCATCCTGGGCATCTTCCTGGACCGCGTGGGCAAGGGAGCCACGATGCTCATGCTGGGCTCCGTGATCATGATTGCGTGCCACCTGAGCTTCGCTTTCGTGCTGCCGCTGTTCCCGCAGAAGTGGTTTGCTGTGTTGCTGATAGTGGTGCTGGGCGTCAGCTTCTCGCTGGTGCCGGCCGCCCTTTGGCCCAGCGTGCCTAAGATTATCGACGAAAAAATACTGGGTAGCGCCTACTGCCTCATTTTCTGGGTACAGAACATCGGCCTCTGCCTTGTGCCGATGCTGATCGGCTCGCTCCGCCAGAACACCGGCGGCTACACCGTGCCCATGATAGTGTTCTCGAGCTTCGGCGTGCTTGCGTTCCTCTTCAGCCTGCTCCTCAAGGCGGAAGACCGCAGGAAGTCCTACGGCCTCGAGCTTCCGAATATAAAGAAATAGATCCTTCGTCGGGCTTCGCCCTCCTCAGGATGACAGCGGTTGCAGGATAACAAACGGTCCTCAGGATGACAGCGGTTGCAGGATAGCAAACGGTGTCATTCTGAACGAAGTGAAGAATCTTTTGGAACAGTATATGTATAAGAAACTACGTTGGGTGGCACTGATCTGCTTGATGGTGCCGATGTTCGCGTCGTACTTCTTCGACGACTGCTTCTCCACTCTTTCGCAGATCTTCCAGCACCCGGAGTGCCTTGAGCTGGGCTGGGACAGCGCCGACTACGGCTTCTACGCCGGCGGCTACAGCTTCCTTTGCGTGTGCGGCGGGCTCATCGTGTGCGGTATCCTGCTGGACGTGTTCGGGGTGCGCATCATCGGGTCGGTGTTCGTGGGGCTGATGGCCCTGGGGGCCGGCCTCGTGGTGGTGGCGCTCCGCAGCGGGCTCGAGCCCCGCTCC
The DNA here is from genome assembly GCA_017617715.1 of Bacteroidales bacterium. Lineage (GTDB taxonomy): Bacteria > Bacteroidota > Bacteroidia > Bacteroidales > UBA932 > Cryptobacteroides. The sequence goes on from JAFZVQ010000075.1 coordinate 20,401, forward strand.
TCGCTCCTGCTGGCCTACGCCGGCTGCATGGTGTTCGGGCTCGGGAGCGAGATCGCCGGAGTGGCGGTGACCCGGTCGATAGCCAAGTGGTTCAAGGACGGACCGGTGGCGTTCGCGATGGGGGCGCAGGTGGCGGTGGCGCGTCTGGGCACGGCGCTGGCGTTCATCCTTTCGCCGGTGCTGGTGGCGCAGAAGGCTCCCGGTGAGATCTACAGCCTCGTGGAGACCGCCCGCCCGGCCACTTTCGGGCTCGGTCTCATCCTGGGCGGCGTGCTGCTGTGGGGCATATTCGTGGCCATGGACGCGCGCTTCGACAAGGCCCGCGGCGTGAGTCTGGGACGTGGCGCCGTGCGGGAGGAAGACAAGTTCAAGCTTTCCGACCTCGGCAAGCTGCTGACCAACGGCCGTTTCATACTGATTTCGCTGCTCTGCGTGTTCTTCTACTGCTGCATCATTTCGTTCAAGAAGTTCGGCACCTCGATAGTGATTCCGCGCTTCGGCATGGAGCTGGACGGCGCCAAATGGGTGATCACGATGATTCCTTTCTTCACGGTGGTGTTCACGCCGCTCTTCGGGGCGCTGGTGGACAAGGTGGGGAAGGCCACGCTGTGGATGGTGTGCGGGTCGGTGCTGGTGCTGGCGGCACATCTGGTGATCGCTTTCGCGCCGCAGGGAGTGCCGTTCTGGGGCTACTTCGGCATCGCGATGCTGGGCGTCGGCTACTCGCTGGTGCCGTCGGCCATGTGGCCCAGCGTGCCAAAGATAGTGCCGGAGCGCAACCTGGGCACGGCATACTCGCTGATCTACTGGATCCAGAACATGGGCATGCTGCTCGTGCCTATCTTCGTGGGCCGCATCTTCAAAGTCCGCTCCGGAGTCGAAGCCGCCGTGGGCGCCGAGTGGATTTTCATCGGGCTCGGCTGCGTGGCGGTGCTCGTGTCGCTCCTGCTGCACGCAAGGAAAATCAAGGGAACTACTGTTAATGCGTAATAATATTATGAAAAATCTTTTCCACTTTATTGCTATCACTGCCATTGTTCTCGGCATATGCTCCTGCAACACAAAAATAGAGAACCCTTCCGCACGTAACTTAATAGGCACCTGGGATCTCCAGCGCACCGAAATCATCAGCCCCGACGGCACTGTCACGTCCTCCCAGCCAAAGACCCTCGACTATCTGGTCATCACTGAGAATTCCATCTCCTTCTACGACTCCGACAAGCTTTCAAAGGAAGCCAGGTTCGCCGTCAAGGACAATGTCATCTACGTGGACGGCGTCGCCTCCTACGACATCGACAATCTCACCCGCAAGGAAATGACCCTCAGCGTCGACGGCTTCGGCCTCCTCGTTTCGTCCTACAAGTACTACTACAAGAAGCGCTGATCCGGCTTCAGGCAGTTTGTCGTAAAACGCAACCGCCTCACCCTCAGCAACCAACCAATTCCAAGTGCGGGCAAAGGCCCCAACTTATAGTCGAAACCGCGAAATAATGGCTTGGCGATGAATAATGCCGCCTCGAGGCCTTCTGGAAAGGGTCGAGACGGCATTTGTCGTTGTGGAAGGCCGATATCGCGGTCTCGGGGTAGCTTATCCCGCCTCGTGCGCAGCGGGCTCCGGGTGCAGGAGAGGCCGTTTTGCACCCCGATCGCCCCTTAGCGCCCGTCCCGGGTGCAGGAGAGGCTTTTTTCCGCCGAGAATTCAACCGCCGCCCTTTACAAAAAGAGAAAAGGAGAGCCGAAGCTCTCCCCGGGCCGCAGGGACGGAAGAAGACTACCTTTAATTGGTACTGATCCGGACGGATACTACTTCGGCTTCCCAAGAGCGTCTGTAATATGACCGGACTTTCACTGTCTTGCCATTCTGAATCCGAGAGTACGAACTCACGCGGGTAAGACCGGGCATTCTGACTTCAACTTGAAGTTTCGTGCCAGCAGGGAATGTGCGTTCTCTGTTCATTGTGAATTATTTTAGCTTGTAAAACGCATTCCGGCGGTTGCAAACTACACCCGTTGGCCCTAATTCTCCGAGAGGATAAAAAAGGCATCTCACTTGGGATGGGATGCCTCTTATTTTGCTAAAATAATATCATTTCACAATGACAATGCAAAGATACAAATCAAATCTTATTCTGCAAATAATTCTTGCGAAGATATAAGGCATCAGCGTGAATAGTCGAAACCGCGAAATAACGGCTTGGCGATGAATAATGCCGTCTCGAGGCCTTTCGGAAAGGGTCGAGAC
>JAFZVQ010000076.1 GCA_017617715.1 Bacteroidales bacterium
CCCGCATGGCAGAACTCCCTGTTCGAGGACTTCTGCGAATTCGGCCTCGGCATGAGGCTCGGTTCCGAGCGCATACGCGAGACTGTCGCCGGCCTGATGAGGAAGGGCCTCGCCTGCGAGTGCTGCACCCCCGATATGAAGGAACTCTTCCAGAAGTGGCTGGACAACCGCGGCGACTACGCAGTGACCCGCGAGGTGGCCGACAAGCTCGTTCCCCTTATGGAGGCCTGCGGCTGCGACACCTGCAAGTCCCTGCTGGCTCTCAAGCAGTACATCCCGGCCCGCAGCCAGTGGATCTTCGGCGGTGACGGCGCCTCCTACGACATCGGCTACGGCGGTCTGGACCACGTGCTTGCCAGCGGTGAGAACGTCAACATCCTGGTGCTCGACACCGAGGTCTATTCCAACACCGGCGGCCAGTCCTCAAAGGCTACTCCCGCAGGCGCAATCGCCAAATTCGCCGCTTCCGGCAAGAAGATACGCAAGAAGGATCTCGGCATGATGGCCATGAGCTACGGCTATGTCTATGTGGCCCAGGTGGCAATGGGTGCAAGCCCCGTCCAGTACATGAACGCCATCAAGGAAGCGGAGGCATACGACGGCCCGTCCCTCATCATCGCCTACGCTCCCTGTATCAACCACGGCCTCAAGGCCGGCATGGGTCTCAGCCAGAAGGAAGAGAAACTCGCCGTGGAGTGCGGCTACTGGCACCTCTACCGCTACAACCCTCTCCTCGAAGAAGCCGGTAAGAACCCGTTCAGCCTCGACTCCAAGGAGCCCGATTGGACCAAGTTCCAGGACTTCCTCAAGGGCGAGGTCCGCTTCTCTTCGCTGAGCAAGCTCTATCCCGAATCCGCAGGAGAGCTCCTTGCCAAGACTGAAGAGTTCGCCAAGATACGCTACAACACCTACAAGAAACTCTCAGAGTAATTGTAGAATTCATAGAGAAGGCCGGCAAACGATTGCCGGCCTTCTTTATTTTATCAAAAACGATTATCTTTGCGAATAAATGATATCAGATATGACAAAGTACATCTTAGCGGCAGTGCTGCTTTTCGCCTCTGCATTCAACGCCATGGCCGACGATCTCATCACCAGGCTCAACGGCGAGGAAATCAAGGCCAAAGTCATTGAAATAGGCGACAACACAGTGAAATACAAGCGCATGGACAATCCCAACGGACCAGTCTACACCTTGTCCTTGTCCGAGGTCCAGTCCATAGCGTATGAAAACGGCCTGGTCGAAAACTACAACGAGCCCGTCCAGGAGCCGAAGCACTACGTCATAGAATCGTACGATGTACGCTACAGGGACATTTCATCCAGATATAACCCCAGGAACTACAGGGCGGAAAGCGACGATCCCTACATCCCGGCCCTGTCAGGCATCGCTTCTTTCTGCATCCCCGGCCTGGGCCAGTGCATCGACGGTGAGTGGGGCCGCGGCCTGGGAATCATGACCGTCAATGTTGGCTTCGGCCTGCTGGAACTGACGGAAGCATCCCTGATGTTTTACTCAGCCGCCGACGGTTCCTCCTACTACAGGGACAACGGAATGACTTCCCCCAGGGCCAATGCCCTTTTCGGCGCATCCTTCTGCGCCGCTTTGCTGACCATGACCGCCCAGTGCGCCTTCAACATATGGAACATATGCGACGCGGTCAACATCGCGAAGGTGAAAAACATGTATTATCAGGATGTGCGGGTGGCTCCCCAGCTGGCGTTCACCCCTTCGTTCTCCAACGGCCTCCAGCCCACCGCAGGGCTCAGCCTGACGCTCAGTTTCTAGAGACCAGCCAGCAGCGAATCAGTTCGGCACGCCTCTGCAGGACTTCATAGTCGAGCGTAGCAGGCGTGTCGTCCACTTTATTGGTGTTCATGGTGATGCCCGAAGTGAACATCACGGCGGGTATCCCCTTTCGCAGGAAAGGCGCCTGGTCGGAAATCCTGCTGTAGAAATAATCGGTGAAGCCTTTGCTACGGTAGTAGTCGTAGTAAAGCCTCAGCCGCGGGCCGGAGTTGGCGGCTTCAAGCTGCTTCTCGTATGGCTTGCCGCCCAGGGCGATAAGGAAATCGGGCCGGTACTTGTTGGGCGGGGCGAGCGTGCTGCCCACCGTGTCGATATTCACTGCCATTGACAGCTTGTACGGCAGGCCCGCAAATGCCTCTGCCCCGGCAAGTTTCTCAGAATAGCCGTCAAGCGCAGCGAATATGAAATTGCCGCCGCAGTCCTTGAGCTCTTCAGCCAGATACAGCAACACCGCCACCCCGGAAGCATTGGCGTCCGCTCCCGGGTACACCGTGCAGTCTATAACACCTATTCCGTCGTAGTGCGCGCACACAAGCACGTATTGGTCGGACTTGGGATTGCCCTTGCAAACTGCATAGACATTGCGTCCCAGGCCCTTCTGGGTGGTGAAACACTGGTAGCGGACATCGTAGCCGCACTGCTGGAAACGCCTCGTCAGATAAAAGGAAGCCTCGGCCGCGCCGCGTGCAGCATGTCCCCTGCCTTCCAGCAGAGGATCGGCAAGATGCCCGAGGTCTTCCCTGATTCCGGCGACTGCCGCCGGGGAAAGCAGGAAAGACGCGGCAAGCGCGGCAATTATTTTCACAAGACCCTTCAATTCGGCACGATAAATGATTATCTTTGCAAATGTAGTGAAAAAGTTTCTCCTTGCAATAGCGATACTCTTCGCTTTCCTGCCTCCCGCCCTTGCCCAATACGACAAGGACGTCTTCAAGATGCGCGGCCGCCTCGCATTGCAGGACGGGAAATACAGCCAGGCCATCGAGCATTTCAACATCCTCGCCCGCCTCGACTCCACGGACTACTGGTGCTTCTTCTTCAGGGGCATCGCCAAATACAACCTGGGCGACATCCGCGGAGCCCAGTCCGACTTCAACCGCTCCGTCCGGCTCAATCCCGTGTTTACGAACGGATACCACTATCGTGCCATCACGGAAAGCCGGACCGGCGACTACGAAAAAGCCTTCGACGATTTCGACAAGGCGATAAGCCTGCGTCCCGGTTTCATCGGCCTCTACTACAGCCGCGGCGTGACCAATTTCCTCGCCCAGCGTTTCCCCGAGGCCGTCACGGATTTCAACCGCTACATAGCCAAGGAAGGCAAGGATCCGTCCGCCTATCTCAACCGGGGAGCCTCATATCTGTTCCTCGGCGACACCCTGAAGGCGCTGGACGACTACAACAAAGCCATCAAGCTGGACCGCTTCGAGCCGGAGTGCTACGTGCGCCGCGGCCGTCTCTATGCGGCCCAGGAGCGATTCCCCGAGGCCCTAGAGGACATGTCCAAGGCCATAGACCTGGACAGCACCAACACCTTCGCCTTCTTCAACAGGGCCCTGCTGCAATATGAGCTCCACGACTACAACGCCGCCATGCGCGACCTCAACCGCGTGCTCAAGGACGAACCCGGCAACGCCCTGACTCTCTACAACCGGTCCCTGCTCTACGCCCAGGTGGGCGATTTCACCAGCGCCCTTGAAGACATGGACCACGTCATCAACATCAACCCCCGCAACGTCCTTGCCTACTTCAACCGCGCCGCTTTCTTCATGGAAATGGGGCGCTACCGCGACGCCCTCGCCGACTACGACCGCGCAATCGAGCTCTATCCGGACTTCGCCAAGGCCTACCTGAACCGTTCGTATGTCGAGAACCGCCTTGGCATGATGAAGGAATCGCGGGCCGACTACAAGACGGCGCAGCGCAAGGTCGGGGAATACCGGGCCAAAAACGCCAGCGGCGAAGCCTCGTTTGCCGACACCACCCGTAAATACAACGCCCTGCTGGCCCTGGATGCCGATTTCGCGAAGAAAGACTTCGACAACGAACTCCTCCAGCACCGCGACATAGACATACGCCTCCGCCCGCTCTACAAGTTCAAGCTTGCAGCGCACAGGGAAGCACGCAACACCGCGCTCAGCAACCGCTACGAGAATCTCCTGCTCGACCGCTTCACAGACGCCGTGCCCGTGCCGGTGGTCGTGTCCAACAGCGACAGCCTCGTCACGCTCAAGCTCGTCAAATCCCTCTCCTCCGTGCTCGCAGGCGACAACAGCAGCGGCGCCGGCAAGGTGGAGCTCTCCCCTTCCGAGACCTTCTTCATAAAGGGCATCTACGACGTGCAGCAGAAGAACTACACCGGAGCGTTGAGCTGGTTCGACAAGGCCGTGTCGGCTGCGGAAGGCGACGCGGAGCGCGACCGCTACGCCCGCTACTACAAGGCTTTCTACCTGATGAACAGGGGCGTACTGCGGGCTGAGATGATAGAATTCATCGCCTCCCTGGAAGGCAACGTGCAGACTCTGGCAATGGACGACAAGGGCGCCACCAGGGCCCGCGTATCCGACCGCGTGGCCCGCACATACGACTATTCGGAGGCAATCGAGGACATGCAAGCCGCCACTGAAATAGTGCCCGACATACCATATCTCTACTTCAACCTCGGCAACCTCTACTGCCTTAGCGGAGAGATGGTCGGAGCCATCGACGGATACACCCAAGCCATCAAGCTCTACCCCTACATGGGCGACGCCTACTTCAACAGGGGCCTGGTGCTTATCTACGTGAAAGACAAGGAGAAAGGATGCATCGACCTGTCCATGGCAGGCTCGCTGGGCATCAAGGACGCCTACGGAGTCATCGATAAATTCTGCAAGAACGATGAGCAGCGTTAAGTTCAAGTCCTTCTCCTCGGGAAGTTGCGGCAACTGCTACTTCCTTGGCCTTTTTCCGGAAGAGGGCCGGCGCTGCGAAGCCGGAATAATCATAGACGCCGGAGTGAGCCCGAGACGCCTGAAAAAGGAGCTTCAGTCCGACGGCCTCTGCTTTGAGGATTTCAGCGCAGTGCTCGTGACCCACGACCATCTGGACCATATCCGCTCCCTCGGCTCTTTCTGCAAGCATATCCGGAAACCTGTCTGGGCCACGGAGAATCTCCATCGGGCGCTTTCCCGCCACAGCATGACACGCGGGCAGGTGACCGACTACCGCATGCCCCTGCTTGAGAACCGCTGGAACGACGTCGTGCCCGGACGCATCAAGGCCCGCTACTTCGTCGTGCCCCACGATGCCAGCGAGACCGTGGGCTACGCGATCCTGCTCGACGATTATAAATTCGTCATAATGACCGACATAGGCAGGATGACCGAGGAGGCCGTGAACTGGGCCCGGCAGGCCGATACCGTGGTGATAGAAAGCAACTACGATCCGGAAATGCTCCGCACCGGCCCCTATCCCCCGGACCTTCAGAAACGAATTCGCGACGGCCATGGCCACCTTTCAAACCCTGAATGCGCGCAGGCCATCAAGGCTTTCAACCACAGCGGCCTGTCCCATATCTTCCTCTGCCACTTGAGCGAGCACAACAACACTCCGGAACTCGCCTACAGCGAGAGCCTGCCTTTCGCCGGCTCCGCATCCCTGGCGCCTCTTCCGCGCCAGACGGCTTCTCCGCTGATTATACTGCGTCCATGAACCCCGGGAAGCGCAAATCCGAAGGGGTGAAATAAAGGAAACCGAACTGATAGCTGCCGGGGCTGTCCGCGGTGCCGTACAGGCCGAAGAACTCCAGCGCATCCCGGATCACGCGGTCCCGGTCCGGATCGTGCTTGAGGCATTCCAGCGGCACTCCGAACGACACTACCTTATATGTGTCGGTATGATAGCGCACAGCCGCCGGCACACCGGAGCCGCCATAGCGCAGCCACACGGAACCTCCTGAATCAGCGGCAGTTATACCATCCGGCTCAGGCACGGCATAGAACTCGGAATTCAATGTATGGTAGAACGGCATGTCGGCAAGCATGCCTATGTTGGTGCCATGGGAAGTCACGTATCGGAATCCCAGCACCTTCTGCACAAACTCCTGCGTCTGCTCGCCGGCAGCCTCTTTCTTCCTGACTCCGTAGACATTGCCCCACACATCCGTGGCTATACGGGAGCCGGACACAATCACATTTCCGCCCCTGCGCGTCCATGCCGTAAGCGCCGTCTGCATAGACTTGGGGAACACCTTGAAGCGGGCCGGGAAGGCCCCGCGTCCGGATTTGGTGGTCAGCTGGGCGCCGCAGATAAGGTCGAGGGTGCGGTAGGAGGCCGCAAGGGTGGTATCAGCGCAGAAAGCTTCGGAGGACATGGAGCAGAACGGGAAGCCGAGCCGCAGCATGGAGGCTCCGTGGACCGACGGATAATCAAACGAGTTGCCGGCGATCTGCTGGCCAGCCCTGTCGGAGAATGAGCCGCCGAAACCGGGAGCGTCGTCGCTCTCCCATTTCAGCGGGCGTGTGAATTCATAATTCTCGCCGATATAAGTGATGTCGCTCAGATAAGGCATACCGTTGTCCAGCCTGGATTCGAATCCGGCATATCCGGGAGTATCTATCCACGCGGGCGCTGCGACGCGGTCGAAATTATTGACAATCAGCACCGTCCCGCCCCTCTTCTGAAGCGGCACGCCAACTGAAAGGATCTCCGAGGGGAAGCTGCTGCCGCCTTCATTCCAGGCCACGACCTTGTAGGAATACAGGTGCCCGGACTCGATCTGCATGTACGCCTCGGGGTCGGTCACGTACACCCCTTCGTCGAAGGCGCCGTCGTCGACGCGGGTAAAGACGGTGTAGCCCTTGGAGCGGGCCGTGGGCTCAAGCTGGTCGCGCGTGGGCTGCCAGCGCAGGCACACGGTGGTGTCGGTCTCCAGCGTGGCAGAGAAAGCGTGGACCGGCAGAGGCTGGACAGTGTAGTTCACCCCGTAACGGCTTGACAGATACTTCAATATGCCTTTATATACGGCGCGGCTCACGTTGAAGCGGAACGAGGGATCCAGGCCGTACTTCATGTCGGCGAAGTTCTGGTGCGACAGAAGTTCCAGCAGCATTGCCGGAAAATCGGGCGTACGGGACTCGCTGTAGGAGCGGTCCCAGAGCTGGCGGCGCTGCCAGGCAGGCTCGAAACCGGTACGTATGTCTTCAACTATCTGTGTCTGCACGAAATCGGCATAGGTGCGCGAAGTCATCCGCTCCCCGCCGTCTGTGAACTTGCGGGCGTTTTCGTTCTTGAGCGTGTAGATTGACAGCGTGCCCACTATACTGTCGTTGGGAGTCACTCCTGCGTCGGTGTGGAAGGCCAGCGAGCAGTCGAACGGTATGCCCTTCTTGTCCTTCATCATGTTGGCCCAGGCGCCGCGGGTGGCGTAGTCGTTGGTGTAATCCGTTTCCCATGCGCGAAGGGTGCTGTCGGCACCGGCCCAGGGCATCCAGTATGATGCGCCTTCGGCAAACGACGGCATGCCGGACACGCGCCCGCCCCTGCGTATCTTGCCCATGCCTCCGCCGAAGCGCACTGCGTCGGCGGTGACGGTCTCCCCTGCGCCTCCTTTGTTTTCAAGTTCCACGTAGCCGTCGGAGCCGGGAGCGAACTCAAAGGTGCCGAGGTATATCCAAGTGCCGCCGCCCTTGCGCTGGTCCACCAGGAATTCGGTGTCACCGCCAAGGTGGTGCACCTTATAGCGGGCCGAGCGGGTGTTGGTGCGTAGGTAGTAATAGCTCACATACACGGCGTAGGAGCCCCTTTCCGGAATAGTGGGGGTCCAGCGGGCAAAGGAGGACGGTGTCACGCTGCAGGCCGCCTTGCGCGCCGTGCCCATACGGAAGGGATTGTCGGTGATTTCGTACTCCTGCTTGAGGTCGGCAAAGCCGGTGCCGGCTGTCTCCCATGTGCCGGTTTCGGAATAATCACCGTGGGTGCGCACCGCGAACGTAGGCTCACGCACGAAGCAGGAATCGTTGTCGCAGACTACTTCCCGGCGCTGGATATCGCGTTCGCGGGGAGTGAGCACGCAGGCGCCGGCATTCTCAAGCATGGGGATAAGATACTGAAGCACATAGCTTTGCGTGTACATATCCTCTACCGTGCGATGCAGGGTGGCACGCTGCCAGCGCCAGAGGTCCTGCTGCTCGTTGTAGTACAGGCCATGGCTCTGCCACAACACTATGTGCCGGCCGCTGAGGCCGCGGGTGATGCGTCTCGCCCCTTCGCGGCGCACCAGGGGGATGCGTGCCGAGGGCTTGACAGAATAGCGGAAAGAAACGGGCTTCCCGTCGTTGCCTATCCGGGGCGTCTCCAGGTCTTCAAGCCTGCAACCCGCTGTCATATATGAACCTACGGTATGGCCTTGAAGGGTTTTCTCCCCTTCCTTGTTGAATTCGCCGAGGAACCATAATATGTCGTCGTTATGCCAGGGGTAGTCTGCAAGATTGTTGCTGAAATATAGGTCGAGAGACTCGCCGCGCAGGTAGATCTTCTCCAGATTCACACAGGACTTCACCTTGAACCTGCGGTTGCAGCGGGCTGTCAGCGTGTCGCACACGACTTTGAAGTCTGCGGCGCGCGGCACCCCTTGCGCATGGAGCGGAGCAAGGGCCATCAACAGGCACAACGACAAGAATAACTTACGCATTGGCTTTCCTCACAGTGAACACGAATAGAATCAACGCTACTACCGAACCGGTGAACAGCCCCAGGCTGTCCGCCTTGAAATCATTGGGATCCATGGTCCTGTAGGGCAGCTTCCCCTGCACATATTCAGTTCCCCAGGCGATCAGGCAGCCGAGGACGAACAGCACTACCAGAATAAGTATCAGTTTCCATATCATCGCCCTTTTCAGCCGTAATGAAAGCAGTGCCAGCACAGGAAAGGGAAAGAACATAAGGAAATGGACTATCTTGTCGGCAGGGATGCCCAGGAAGGAGCCCGGCGCCTGCGACAGGCTGGGGAACTTCGCGAAGCAAAGCACTGCAATAGCCGCCAGATAAAGGACGGTCAGGATACGGAATACAGTAGTACGTCTCATAGGGACTGCATATCGTATAGTTTTTTGTAATACCCGCCAAGCGCGAGCAATTCTTCATGCCTGCCGCGCTCCACGATGCGCCCGGCATCGAGCACAATTATCTCGTCTGCGCCCTTTATGGTGCTGAGCCTGTGGGCAATGGCTATGGTGGTGCGGGTGGTCATCAGGTGGTCCAGTGCATCCTGGACGCTTCTCTCGGATTCAGTGTCAAGGGAAGCGGTGGCCTCATCCAGGATAAGGATGGGTGGATTCTTCAATATGGCGCGGGCTATGCTGAGGCGCTGCCGCTGGCCGCCGCTGAGCTTGACGCCGCGGTCGCCTATGTTGGTCTGGTAGCCCTCTTCCTTCTCCAGAATGAATTCGGACGCGTTGGCCACTTCGGCCGCGGCCTCGACGCTCTCTGGCGCCGGATCGTCCACGCCGAAGGCTATGTTGTTGTAAATGGTGTCGTTGAACAGGATCGGCTCCTGGTTCACGTTGCCTATCAGGCTCCTGAGGTCGCGGAGCGAGACGTCCCGGACATCTATGCCGTCTATCGTGATCGAGCCCGAGGAAGCATCGTAGAACCGCGGAATGAGTTCGACAAGGGTGGTCTTGCCGGAACCGGAGGCGCCGACTATCGCCACCGTGGTGCCCTTGCGTATTTCCAAGTCGATGTCGTGGAGCACATCCTTGCCGTCTTCATAGCGGAAGCCTACGGAGTGGAAGACTATCCTGTCGTTGAATCCATTGAGAGCCCGGGGGTTGGCCGATTCCTTTATGGGGTTGTCGGCATTCAGTATGGCGTCGATGCGCTCCATGCTGGCAAGACCCTTGGGGATGCCGTATGCGGCCTTGGAGAAGTCCTTTATGGGCTGGATGACGCTATAGAGCATCACCATATAGAATATGAAAGTAGGAGCGTCTATGACCGAGCGCTCCCCTATTATCAGGTTGCCGCCGAACCAGAGCACGATCGCTATCATCAGGGTGCCGAGGAATTCGCTGACAGGATGAGCCAGGACCTGGCGGGTGGCCACGCGGCCGCTCTTGCGTTTCATGGCCCCGGTCACGCCGTCGAAACGCTTCTCCATTTTCTTTTCAGCAAGGAAAGCCTTGATAACCCTCAGGCCGCCGAGAGTCTCCTCCACCTGGCTCATGGTATCGCTCCAAAGCGCCTGGGCCTCAGTGGACTGGCGTTTCAGCTTGCGGCCGATCAGCCCCATCAACCAGAGCATTATGGGAGCGAACACTATCACAAACACCGTCAACTGCCAGGAGATTGCCACAAGAGCCCCTATGTAGAAGATGATCAGTATAGGATTCTTGATCAGCATGTCCAGCGAACTGGCCACGGAATTCTCCACTTCCTGCACGTCGCCGCTCATGCGGGCGATGATATCGCCCTTGCGCTCCTGGCTGAAATATCCCAGCGGCAGCGAGACAATCTTGCGGTAGAGGTCCATGCGCAGGTCTTTGACTATACCTGTACGAATAGGCACCATCACTGCCGACGCCCCGAAATAGCAGGCCGTCTTGACGGCTGTGATGACGGAAAGCGCGAGGCAAAGCGCGAGCAGCACCTTGCTTGCTCCCCACTGCTGCATCAGCCCCGTCACGAAATAATAAAGGTTGTTTATCGCTATGTCCGTGAAATCGCCCCCCGGAGTGTCCCAGGGGATGAATTCATACTGCATCTCGCTTATATTGAACAATATCTTCAATATAGGGATCAGCAGGGAGAAGGAGAAGATATTGAACACCGCCGAGAGTATGTTCAGCACGACGGAGCCGCCGAGCCATCCTTTGTATGGCCAGGCATAACGCTTCAATATCTTCCAGAACTCCTTCATAGGCTACAGCACTTTGACGGGACAACCGAACCAGTGGACCATAATCAGGTAAATGACGCCGCTGACCACGATCACGGCCGGGATGGTCAGCACCCACGCCCACACTATGTTCTTGGCGGTGATCCATTTCACTGTCTTGACGCCACGGGTGAGGCCGGTGCCTATAATGGAACCGGTGATGGTGTGCGTGGTGCTCACGGGGATACCGAGCACGGCAGTGAGTATCAGGGTGATGGCCCCGGAAGCCTCGGCGCAGAAGCCCTGCGTCGGGAAGAGTTTCGACAGGCCCTCGCTCAGCGTGCGTATCACCGACCAACCGCCGGTCACCGTGCCAAGGGCTATGAGCCCGTAGCAGGTGAACTTCAGCCAGGCGGGCACATAGAAACCGGTGTAGCCTGCCGCCTGGGCAGCTGCAGCTCCGTTGCCGTAGAGGAACTGGAACACCGCATTGTCGGGATTGGAAGCGAAGGCGGTGGCAAGCAGGATGGCGATTATGCCCATGGTCTTCTGTCCGTCGTTGCCGCCGAAGCCCAGCGAGAACGCGGCACTGGACACCAGCTGCATACGCCGGAAGGATTTGTCCACCGTCCTCATGTTCACCTTATGGAACAGCAACATTATCAGGCAGTTGAGAGTGAATCCGAGAATGATTCCGATCAGCGGCGAGATGAAGATGAAAGCGACGATCTTGAAGATGCCGCTGGTCACCAGGTAACGGCCTCCGTAGACGAACCACACGGGGCCGATGAGGCCGCCCACCAGCGCGTGGGAGGCCGATACGGGAAGGCCCATCTTGGTGCAGAAGAAAATATACAGCACCGAGCCGAGCAAGGCGGCCAGGATCACATACACATCGATGCAATTCTCGTCCACTATTCCCTTGCCCATGGTGGCGGCCACGGAGGTGTCGAAAATGAACATCGCCATGAAAATCCAGAACGCCGCCCAGAAAACGGCCAGCCGCGGCGGCAGGGCCTTCGTGGCAACCACCGACGCGATGCAGTTGGCCGCATCGTTCATGCCGTTCGTGAAACTGAACGCCAGGGCGATAAGCGCCGTGATGAGTACTACGACTACCATATCCTAGGTATTCTTTACCACTATGCTCCTTATCTTGCTGGACACGGCCTTTGCCACGTCGGACGTATCTTCCAGGGCCTGGGCAACATTCTTTTTCTTTACCAGCTCTATGGCGTCCTTCTCGAATTCGAAGAGGTTGGACATGTAGCTCTCGTAGATATCGTCGACGTTGTGCTCGATTTCCTTGATGCTGTCGCACATCTTGTCCATTTCCTTTGCATCCTTGCGCATGGTGTCGAAATGGCCCGTGAGCTGTACCATCAAACCGGCCGCCTTATCTATATACTCAGCTATCTGCACCAGTTTCTTGGACTCCTTGGGCTGATAGATGGATATCTTCTTGGATGCGTCCCTGATGGAATCCAGGAAACCGTCCATACCCTCCGCCAGATCGTGGATATCGTCCCTGTCGAACGGGGTCAGGTAGGCATTCATCAGCACTTCCACTATCTGGTGGGTTATGCCGTCGCCTTTGGTCTCATATTCCTTGATGCGGTGCGAAAGGGAGCGGCGTTTGTCCGGATCCGACTCCTTTGTCTGCTCCACGAGCAGGGCCGACGCTTCCTTGATGTTTTCGGCAGACTGCACGAAAAGCGGGAAGAAGCTCTTTTCCTTCACCACGAAAAGTTGGAGAAAATGGTCGATATTCATACGTTTATCGTTTTTTGAATGTATATTTCAAAGCTATGGTGGCGGCAAAGGCGTCGGTGAGGGCTTCACCCTTGTCGCAGTAAACTGCCGGAATAAGGCACAAGGCGCCTTCCAGCAGAGGAATGGAGGCTGAGAAGCCGGAGCTGAACTGCCTCAGGGGCTTCTTGAAGGGATTGTCGGCATCATACCAGCACCTTGCGTCGAACCAGCATCCGTAATTCTCGGAAAAAGTGAGCATAAGCCGGTACGGAATCTTCCTGAAAAGGCTTCCGGATATGCCCAGATGGTGGGCTTTCAGCAGGTTGTTCCATGTGCCTTGGGCGTAGTAGGTCTGCTCGTCGCGGTACCAGCGGGAATAGAACAAGGGATTGCCTATCTGGCGGGTGAACGCAGTCCAGCCGGAAAGGTAGTCGTAGTTGTTGCAGTAATTGTCGGCCCCGCCCACTACAGTAAAGTACTGGTTGCTGACTTCGTCGTAGAAGAGACGAAGGTCATTGCCTGCAATCTCCTCTTCGGTGGCAAGGCGCCTTTCGCAGTCGCCGGACTGGTTCATGGTGTAGTGGTACTCATACACTATGTCGCTGATCCATGAAGACTTATCCTTCAGGGAGAAGCAGAGGGTATTGACTCCGTCGGGGAAATTGTGGGTCTTCATTCCAGAACGGTCGTCGTAGGGTATGTCGTGCTGGAAGGTGAGCGACCACCTGTCGGCCTTGTAGTCGAAGCGGATAAGCTCCCGCCCCCTGTGGTCGCCGAGGGAATTGACCTGGTCGCCGAGTGTGGCGTCGGCCCCGCCGGGCCTTCCGGTGATGGCTCGCAGGTAATCCTTGAAGGAATGGGGCTGCTCGCGGCCGTCGGGGCAGGTGCCCGCCCACATGGTGTAGTTGTCGATGCCTGCGGTGATGGAGAAGCGCCCTATGTGCCCCAGCAGGTAGATGGCGGTGTCGTGGACGCGCGCTCCCTGTATATAACGTTTGTCTATGGTCCAGTAGTCACCGAAACGGCCCGCAAGTTGCACATGGCCGGCGGTGAACGGTATATTCCACGGCTCCAGGGTGGCGGCTATGCCGGGCATGGTGCGGGCATTGCTGCTCATCATTATGTTGCCGGAAGTCACGGAAAGGGAGCCCAGGGAGGGATCGGCGGCCTGGAAATGCTGTTCAGGGTGTATCATGCCGGCATCCAGACGCAGCTGCTTCCAGCGCAGCCCGGCATTGAGCTCGTCCACGAAAGGATTCGCTCCCCAGTAGTCATTCCTAAGGCCCATGGAGGCGCCCCAGCGCCATTGAATCGTCTTGCTCTCGTCAAAGGATGTGCCGGCGCGCAGCAGGGCGAGACCGCCGGAAACCTCCGGCATCACGCCATACTGCCCGGCAGTGCTCCAGAACGGCATTTCGGAGTAGCCGCCCGACGAAAGTGCTCCAAGGAGCATCAGCGAGACGAAGAAATCATTCATTGAATGCGGCCGGGGTAGGATTCAAGGGCCTTGCGCAGGCACACAAGCGCCTTTGCAAGGTCATCTTTGTTAAGCACATAGGCTATGCGCACCTCGCGCCTGCCTTCCCCGGGCTCGGTGTAGAACCCGGAAGCCGGAGCCATCATCACGGTGGCCCCTTCATACTGGAAATCCCTCAGGCACCAGATGCAGAACTTTTCGGCATCGTCGACAGGGAGCCTTGCCACGGTGTAGAATGCGCCCATGGGCATGGGACTGTACACGCCGGGAATCTGGTTAAGGCCTTCAATCAGGAAGTTGCGCCTGTCCACATATTCCTCGTAGACTCCGCGAAGATAGGATTTCTGCACGCCTATGCTTGCTTCGGCCACTATCTGGCCGATAAGCGGCGGGCTCAGGCGGGCCTGGCAGAACTTCATCACGGCGTCGTGGACCATCTTGTTCTTGGTGCACAGGCAGCCGATGCGGATGCCGCATTCCGAGTAGCGCTTCGACACTGAATCTATGAGCACCACATTCTCTTCGATGCCCTTGAGATGGAAGGCGCTGATGTAGGGCTGGCCCGAGTAGATGAACTCACGGTAGACCTCGTCGCTGAACAGGAAGAGGCCGTGGCGCTTCACTATGTCGCGAAGCTGTTTCATTTCCTCACGAGTGTAGAGATAGCCGGTGGGATTGTTGGGGTTGCAGATAAGGATTGCCTTCGTGCGCGGGGTAATCTGTTTCTCGAAAGCATCCACGGGCGGCAGGCGGAAGCCATCATCTATGCTTGTCTTGACCGACTTTATCACGGCTCCCACGCTTATGGCGAAGGCCATGTAGTTGGCATAGAACGGGTCGGTGACTATGATTTCATCTCCAGGGCCAAGGCAGGCCAGGAAAGCGAAGAGCACGGCCTCGGAGCCGCCGGTGGTGATGATTATCTCATCCGGCCGGAGGTAGATGCCGTATTCCGCATAATAACTGACCATCTTGGTGCGTAGCGACAGGTAGCCGTCCGAAGGGCTGTATTCCAGGATCTTCCTGTCGATGTCTTTCAGGGCCTGCAGGCCGCACTCCGGAGTCTTGATGTCGGGCTGGCCGATGTTGAGATGAAACACATGCACGCCGTTGCGTTTGGCCGCTTCGGCATAAGGGGCGAGTTTCCGTATCGGGGAGCTCGGCATGTTGATGGCTCTCTGGCTGAGTTCCATAAGCTTATCTGAAATTGTATCTTATTCCGAGGGTGCCGGCGAAGGCTTTCGGGAGCACTTCGCCTGCATCCGCATAAAGTCCGTAGACAACGTCCAGAGCACTGTGGCAGCCGAACCTGAACGGCACATATCCTGAAAAGGCCGCTGAGAACTGCGTCAGCCCCTTGTCGAGGGTGTTGGGCTCCCACCAGTTCCAGCCGCTGTTCCAGCTGGTCGCTCCGGCCACATAAGGACGGTGATATGTTCCGTAATCCTCGCTCAAGGTCAGCATCAGGCGGTATGGCGCGACACGGAACAGCTTACCGGAGACGCCAAGATGCAGGGCCTTGTAGCGGTTGTTGACCACCTTCTTCACGCCAGAGACCACATCGGTGTAGAACAGCGGAGCGCAGATGCCGCGGCCGAAATGGGTCCAGCCGGACTTGTATTCGCCGTTGGTGAAATAATTGTCGCCGCCGAAGATGTTGATCTTCTTGTCTTTATCCAAAGTGTGCCAGTTGATCTGATGCCCCTCGGCATCGGTCTCACGCTCATG
Organism: Bacteroidales bacterium; assembly: GCA_017617715.1. Taxonomy (GTDB): domain Bacteria; phylum Bacteroidota; class Bacteroidia; order Bacteroidales; family UBA932; genus Cryptobacteroides. Next base: position 15,625 of record JAFZVQ010000076.1, read on the forward strand.
CAGCGTGCCGGACTGCCACATGGTGTAGTGGAATTCCACCAGGGCGTCGCTTATCCAGCGGTCCTTGTCCTTGAGGCTGAAATGCAGGGTGTAGGCGCCGTCGGGTATGTTGTTGAAACGCATGCCGGACTTGTCGCTGTAGGGCTTCTCCCACTGGAAGGTGATGTCGTACTTGTCTGCCTTCCAGCCCATCCGGAGCTGCTCGGCGCCACCGTGGTCGCCTATTACGTTCATCTGGTCGCTTATAGAGCCGGCTGAAGATGCATGCCTGGCGGTGGCTACGCGGAAGTAATTGTCCCAGGTAATGGGCATCTCACCGTATAATGGACTTGTGCCGCCCCATAGGGCATAATGGTCAAGGCCCACCTGCAAATAGAAATGCTTGCGGGTATCGTAGGTGAGGTAACCGCGAAGGCGGTGCACCAGCGCTCCGTCCACGTATCGGTCGTCCAGGGTTTTGTAGTCGCCCCACACTCCGCTGATCAGCAGGTGCTTGCCGGTGAACGGAATGGCCCACGGCTCGAGCACCAGCTTGTAGCCGGGCATGGTGCGGGCGTTGTTGCTCTCCACTATGTGTCCTTCGGTGACCGACAAGGAGCCCAGCGAAGGATCGGCGCCCAGGAACTCGCGGTCGCGGTGCTGCATGCCCACGTCGATCCGCAGGACCTGCCAGCGCAAGCCGGCGTAAAGCTCGTCAACCATGGGGCGCAGGGGCATACCGGAAAGGTCCAGCGGATCGACGGACTGGTAGCTGGCAGCAAGCGACGCCCCCGCCTGCCACTGGAAGGTCTTGCTCTCGTCAAAAGGCTTGCGCGCCTCCAGAAGGGCCAGGCCGCCGTCGCGGTCGGGCATTATGCCGGCCGTGTTGGATACAGCCCAGAAAGGAAGCGTGCCGCTCGATGAAAGGGCACCCAGGAGCATCAGGGAGAATACGAAATCGTTCATCCGTTACTCGGGTTTGTAGGAATCCTTGAGCGTGGCAGTGCGGTTGAACACAGGCTTTTCCGGGGTGCTGTCGGCATCCTTGATATAGTAGCCGGTGCGCTCGAACTGCACGGCGATGCCGGATGCGTCATCGAGAAGGGCCGGCTCGGCAAAGCCCTTGGCAAGCACGAGCGAGTCGGGGTTCAGGAAGTCCTTATAGTCCTTATCCTCAGGCACCTGGCTCATGTCGGCCAGAGTGAAGAGACGGTCGTAGTTGCGTATCTCCAGCTCCCTGGCGTGGGCCGTGCTGACCCAGTGGATGGTGCCCTTGACGGAGCGCCACTCCCCTGCTCCCGGGCGCGTGGAAGGATCGTAGGTGCACTTGAGCTCGACAATGTTGCCGTCGGCATCCTTGACCACCTCCTCGCACTTGACGATATATGTGTATTTCAGGCGCACCTCACCGCCCGGCTTGAGGCGGAAGAATTTCTTGGGAGCGTCTTCCATGAAGTCGGCGCGCTCTATCAGAAGGTCGCGGCTGAAGGGCACCTTGCGGGAGGCGCCTTCGGGCTCGGCGGGATTGAGCGGACAGTCGAACCATTCCACCTGCCCTTCCGGGTAGTTGGTGATGGTGAGCTTCACGGGGTCCTGCACCACCATGTAGCGGTTGGAGCGGGCATTGAGGTCCTGGCGCACGCACCATTCCAGTAGCTGGATGTCCATCAGCTGGTCGCGTTTGCTGACACCGATCTTGTCGCAGAACAGTTTCAGGCCCTCGGGAGTGTAGCCGCGCCTGCGCACGCCGCAGAGCGTCGGCATGCGGGGGTCGTCCCAACCGGCCACCAGCCCCTTCTGCACCAGCTCGAGGAGCTTGCGCTTGCTCATAAGCGTGTAGGTAAGGTTCAGACGGGCGAATTCATACTGATGCGACGGATAGATTCCGAGCGTCTCGATGAACCAGTCGTAGAGCGGGCGATGCACGTCGAATTCGAGCGTGCAGATGGAATGGGTGATGTGCTCTATGGAGTCGCACTGGCCGTGGGTGTAGTCGTACATCGGATATATGCACCATTTGTCGCCGGTACGGTGGTGATGGGCATGCTTGATGCGGTAGAGTATGGGGTCGCGGAAGAACATGTTGGGGTGCGCCATGTCTATCTTGGCACGCAGCACCTTCTCGCCGTCGGCATACTTGCCGTCACGCATTTCGCGGAACAGCCGCAGGTTCTCCTCCACGCTCCGGTTGCGCCAGGGGCTTTCCACGCCGGGCGTCTCCACCGTGCCGCGGCCTTTGGAAATCTCTTCCTGGGTCTGGTCGTCCACATAGGCGATGCCGCGCTCGATCAGCTGCTCGGCCCACTCGTAGAGCTGGTCGAAATAGTCGGATGCATAGAGCTCCTTGTCCCATTGGAATCCGAGCCACTTGATGTCCTCCTTGATGGAATCCACATACTCGGTGTCTTCCTTGGTGGGGTTGGTGTCGTCGTAGCGGAGATTGGTCTTTCCGCCGTACTTCTGGGCAAGGCCGAAGTTGATGCAAAGGCTCTTGGCGTGGCCAAGATGGAGGTAGCCGTTGGGTTCCGGCGGGAAGCGGGTAAGTATGCTGTCCACCTTGCCGGACTTGAGGTCGTTCTCGATTATCTCTTCGAGAAAATTCAGTTTGCGTTCTTTTTCCATATTATTTTACTACCTTATAATCAATCACTTTCGCTTCATAGCCAAGTTTATTGATAGCCTTCTTGAGCTTCAGCGTGTCGGTTTTGGACGGATTGAAGACCACGGTGATGGTCTTGCCGGGCACATCCACCTTCAGGTCTTTGACGCCCTTCTCGAAGGCGATGTTCTCCTGTACTTTGATGCCGCATTTGTCGCAGTGGATGGTGCTTGCAAACACCACCTGCACGAGCGAGGCGAGTACGATAATCAGGTGTTTCATATCTTTTCTGTTTTCCAAATTGTCATTCTTATGCCTGCATACACACGGGCGCCCATCAGCGGCCCCCAGATGCAGCTGGCGTCAAATCCGGTCTGCCAGGGATTGGCGCCGCCAATTATGGGGTTGGGTTGGGTGTAGTTGGTGAGGTTCTCCCCTCCCAGGTATATGTCGAAGCCCTTGAAACGCCTGGTCACCTGGGCGTAAAGCAAGGGATAAGGTTTTGTCCAGCCGTCTGCGTACATGGGATCCAGGTCACGCATGAAATCCCACACGCGGCAGGGGCCGCTCATGGACGCGGTGAAGTCGAATATCCACTTGTTCAGGTTGGTGGCATATTGCAGGTTGAGCACGGCCTTGTAGCGGTCGGTCATGGGTTTGTAGTCGAGGTACTGGTTCCTCAAGGTCTGGCGAGCGTCGGTAAGGCGGCCGGTAAGAGTAACCGTGAACCCACGGAAAGGCTCTGCGCCGAAATCCACCTGCAGGTTGTTGGTGTACGAATACCCGCCGTTCAGAGAACTCAGGGTATAGAAACTGATGTCGTCGTAGTCTGTATAATCCACAAGCATCTGCTCCACGAAACGGGTACCGAAGTAGTCGAAACTGACATAGGTCTTCTGACTGTCGTCGAAAGGCAGGTACCAGGTGGCGTTGCCGCCGAAGGTCCAACATTTCTCAAGCGGGAAATCCATATAGTTTCCTGTCAGCGTCTTTGTCGTAGACAAGACACCGATATTGTCTATCAGGGGGATGCTGGTGCGAATACCCTTGCCGCCGTTTGCCCGAAGCACAAGCTGCTCGAAAGGCACCCACTTGAGCGTCAGGCGAGGAGAGAAATGTGGGATTACGCCATGATACCAATCTGCACGCAGGCTGGCAATGGCCGAAAAGACATCTTCGTAATGGTAGGTAAACTCGCCGAATGCACCGAAATCGTTGATCCGGCACTCAGTAATATCCTGTTTAGTATAATTCGGGACGATCTTTGTCACGTCCAACGTGTAGAAATCGTATGTATCGCTCAGGCCTGCAGTAATGTGAAGGTTCTCGCGAGTCTGGTCCTGATAGAGCAGATTCAGGAATGCGGAGTGCTGCCTTGCTGCAAAGGGGCCATTGCCGAATTTCGAGTCAAGGTCCACCAGGCTGTAGTCCGAAACCACAGCGAAACTGCGGCTGTTGTCTTCATTCAAAGGCACACCTACTTTGACGTAGCCGTCCAGGCTTTTGTTCACGATGTCCGCATGCCACGGCGAAGAGCCGGAGGCCTTGGAATATACCTGGCCGCCGTTCTTCTGGTCGTAGATGCCACGGACGCCGAAACGCACCTGCAGGCCGCTGGGGTCATAGTACAGCCAGCGGTTGGACAAGGCCGCCATGCCGCCGCGCGGGTCGTCCAGGAAGGTGTCGCCGTTGTGGTCCATATCCATGAAGTTGCCGTCTGCGTGGGCAAGGATTATGGTGCTCCATTTGCCCATGTCGTCAAGCTGGAGCGCGCTGGCCAGGTTGATGTCGCTCTTCGTGTCGCTCATCACGGAGGCCTGGATGTACAGCGGGATCTCGTCCGTGGGCTTTCGGTGCTCGAGGTTGATCTGCCCGGTCATGGACTCCACGCCGTTGATGACGGAAGTCACGCCTTTGGCCACCTGTATGCTTTCAAGCCACTGCGAGGGGACGTAATTCAGGCCCCAGGGGGCGGAGATGCCGCGCATGACGGGGCGGTTCTCGTCGAGCATCTGCACGTAGATGCCGCTCTGGCCGAGCAGGCGGATCTGGCGGGCACCGGTCACGGCGTCGCTGTAGCCCACGGTCACGCTGGCGGAGTTCTCAAAGCTTTCGGCAAGATTGCAGCAGGCCATTTTGCAGAGGCCGGCCGCAGTGATGACTTCCGTGCGGATGTCCTTGCCCTTGGAGAGGAAATTGCCGTTGCCGCTGGCGGAGAACACGGTGGCGTCGAGCGTGTCTTTACGCTCCCCGTATATGCCCGTAGTGTCCGGCATCTGCGCAAAGCACAATGCCGGGACCAGCAACAGCAAAAGCGTCAATCGTTTCATAATATGTTGAGGGACTGCTCCCTGATTTTTTCAAGTTCGTCTTTCATGCGCACCACGGCACGCTGGATGCCGGCATGGTTTGCCTTGGATCCGGTGGTGTTGATTTCGCGCCCCATCTCCTGGATTATGAATCCAAGTTTCTTGCCAGGATACGGCTCGCCGTCTATGGTGTCCATGAAATACTTGCAGTGCTGGCGGAGGCGCACCTTCTCTTCGTTGATATCGAGCTTCTCAAGATAAAACACCATTTCCTGCTCGAAACGCTCTGCGTCGCACTTCACGCGGAGTTCTTCAATAGCTTTTGCCAGTTTGGCGCGCAATGATGCGATGCGCTCAGCCTCAAATCCTTCAACCTCATTCTCAAGGTCCAGGATGCCTCCTACGCGGGAGGTCACGTCCTTGTAGAGGGCTTCCCCCTCGCGTGCCCTGTAGTCGCACAGGGCATCAAGAGCCTTGTCTATGGCCGCATCCACGAGCGGCCAGTTGTTATCATCAATCACAGACTGTCTTCCGGCTCCGACCACATCCGGCAGGCGCAGGAGCGTGGACAGGATGTAGTTGGAATCGGATTCCCGGGGATCGGGCGCCCCGATCTCGGAGGCCAGGGCGCCGATCTGCCGGTAATAATCCAGTGCGAGGGGCCGGTTGATGGCAGCTGCAGTTGCAGCGGCGTTGGGCTCCCACGTGAGGAACAAATCTATGGTTCCGCGCTGCAGCCTTTCAGCCAGCTTCCTGCGGAGCGGCATTTCCTTGTCTTTCGGGAGCAACGAAGTCTTGAGGCTGATTTCGGCATTCTTGCCGTTGACGGAACGGATCTCGACCGTCAGTTTTCCTCCTTCGAGCAAGACCTCCGCCTTGCCATAACCGGTCATCGACTGAATCATGTTCAATAGAGTTTAATCATTCCCATTTCCAGGCCCCAGCAACCGTCGGTGATGATGGGGACAGGCTTGGCGTCGAGATCGTCCACGTAGATGAAATCATCGACGAAAGTATGCGAGTGGCCGCTGACAAAAAGGTCCACGCCTTTGACCTTGGCCGCGAGGGTCTGGTCGTCCGGCATCTCCTCGTTGTCGCCCACATATCCGTAGTGGGACAGGACGATCACCATGTCGCACTTCTCTTCCTCGCGCAGGTATTTCGCCCACTTGTTGGTCACTTCGGCCGGATCCAGCTGAGGGATACGGGAAGCGGTGGTCTTGGAGACGCAAGTAGAAATGTCCGCCTCCAGGCCGATGATGCCTATCTTCATGCCGCCCTTGTTCACTATGGTGTAGGGCTTCACGTACTGGCCGAGTTCGAAGGCACTGAGGTCGAGGTTGGCACACACGACCGGGCAGGTGACGTCGCGGAGACGTTCGGTCAGGTCTTCGATGCCGTCGTCGAACTCATGGTTGCCGAGGGCGACTGCATCATAGCGCATGAGATTGAGCATTTTAGCCTCAAGACGGCCGTGCAGCTGGGAGTAGTAGGACGTACCCTGGTCGAAGTCGCCGGCATGGAGCAGGAGCACCTTGCCCTCGCCGTCGGCTTTGCGCACGGAATCTACAAGCGCGGCCCTTTCGATTATGCCGCCCTTGCCGTCGCGAAGGGGATCCATGTGGGAATGGGTGTCGTTGGTGTGGAGAATCACGAGTTTAGGGCCGCAGGCGCAAAGGGCCGCAGCAACCGCAATGACAGTAATAATTCGTTTCATCATTTCACTACGACCCTCCCGTCGGTCTGATATTCAATTGCCTTGCCGTCTGCGGTGAGCTGGCGGACATACTTTTCTATGGCGCTGCCTATAATCACGTCGCTAATGATAAGCTTGGTGGCGCCACGTGCCACGCTGATGTTGTCGCCGCCGTCAAGCAGGAAGTCGACCGTGGCGACGTTGTATTTCTTCTTGGGATCGACCGGCTTGCCGTCTATTTCAAGGCTTTCGACCTTCTTGTCGGCAATGACCATCTTCACGCCGCTGAGGCACTGGGGGCCGTACAGGGCCACGTCATCCATGAGGCGGAGCAGTTCCTTGCCGGGAAGCTCCACGAAGCAGATCTTGTTCTTGAAGGGGAACATGGAGCGGATGTCGTCCAGCAGCACGTCTCCTTCAGGCATATCCACGCGGATGCCGCCGAAATTGACTATGCCCACGTCCATCTTGCGCTTGAAAATCTTTTCGGCTTCGCTGCGGAGGAAATCCACCACGAAATTGCTGAGTTCGGACTCGGGGGCTTCGGCAGTCATGGCACGGGTGGAGAAAGCAATCACTTCCTTCACTTCAGCCATGGCAGGCTGGGCCTCCAGCAGAAGGGCGGCGACCTTGGGGGTGGCACCGTCGGTGAACACTTTGCCGTTGGGAGCGGTGTAGGCCCCGGTAAGGGTGTCCACTACGCCGATGGCCTCGGGGACATTGTCGGCCGTGGGGGCAGACACGCCTGTGCGATGGCCGTCGACGGGGAGTTTCTCCCACACCATTCCGGTCTTGCAGCCCGCAAAGGCCGCAAGCAGGAGCATCATTAAGAGGATTTTTTTCATAATTATTTTTGTTTGAACCATTTCCAAAGGTCTTTCCAGGTGGATTTCTTGCCGAACATAAGGATTCCGACCTTATAAATCTTGGCGGAAGCCCACGCACAGACAGCCACAGTAGCGATCAGCACGGCTATCGACACGACTATTTCCCAGACAGGCACCCCGAACGGCAGGCGCGCCAGCATCACGATCGGAGAAGTGAACGGAATCATGGATCCCCAGAACACCAGGGCGCTGTCGGGGGCCTTGAAGGCATAGATGGCGATGAAGAAGCCAAGCAGCAGAGGCACCGTGAGCGGTATCTGCAGCTGCTGGGTGTCTCCCTCGCTCTCACCTGCCGAGCCGATAGCAGCGAACATGGATGCGTAGAGCATATACCCGAACACGAAGAAAAGCACGAAGCAGATGAGAATCTCACCGAAAGGCAGGTTGCCTATGGTGGACATGATGGTGCCGATCGAGCCAAGGTCTTCAGGGGTCTCAGGATGCACTCCGATAGACATTCCGGAAAGCTGGTCGGCGCTTATGCCGCTCACGCTCTCTGCAACCTCGGTGGGGGTCATGTCGCCGAACAGGCTCTGCCCGGACACGGCGCCCACCACGCCCACGATTGCGAGCGTGAGCACAATCCAGAGGAAGAACTGGGTGAGGGCCACCAGCGCCACACCGATTATCTTGCCGAACATAAGCTCAGTGGCTTTGACGGAGCTCACCAGCACCTCCACCACGCGGCTGGCCTTTTCTTCGATAACGGAAGACATGACCATGCCGCCGAAGAGGGCTATGAACATGTAAATGATCATGCCGAGCAGCATGGACACCATCATGTAGACGCCGGACTCGGAGACTTTTTCCTTCCCCTCTTCGTCGAGGGTGTAGGAATGCAGCTTCACGTTGGCCTTCACGTCCTTCATGATTTCCTTCAGGTTGTCAATGCCGGACTGTTCGATCCTCCAGGACTCCACGGCGGAATTGATCTTGCCGTTGATGTTCTCACTGAGGTCCATGCCCATGGGCTTGACGGAATAGACGTCGGCATTGACGCTGCGGCCGCTTTCGTCGATCTCGGAAATGAGCAGCAGGGCGTCGTAGCCGAGCTCCTTGAGCTTGAGCTTGACTTCCTCGGGGCTTTCGCCGGATTCGAGGATTGTGTAGGTGGCTGTCTCTCCGCTTTCCAGGGTCGGAGCCACTATGCCGGAACGGTCGATGACGGCGATGTTCTTGGAACTCTCCTTGGTCCCAAGCATTATGACGGTCGGGAGTATGCAGAGGGCGGCGAAGAGCACGGGCACCAGGAAAGTGGTGATGAGGAAGCTCTTCTTCTTGACCTTGTTGAGGTACTCCCTGCTGATTATTATGCCTGTAGTATGCAGATTCATTGCTCTTGGGTGACTAGTTTGATGAAAATATCGTTCATACGGGGCATCAGTTCCTTGTAGGAGTTGATGGTGACGCCCTTTTCCAGGTAGGTCTGGAGAGTGGATGCGCCGTCGGTCTCGCGGGGAAGCACCTCGGTGTGGCGGCCGTCGGCGTCGGTGTAGACAAGCTCGACGTTGTTGTTGCCATGGTCGCGGCGGATCTGCTCCACGCCTCCGGTGATCACGAGGCGGGCCTTGTTGATCAGGGCGATGTTGTCACAGAGCTCCTCGACGGATTCCATGTTGTGGGTGGAAAGGATCACGGTCGCGCCCTGCTCCTTCAGTCGGAGGATTTCCTGGCGGATTATTTCCGCGTTGACCGGGTCGAAGCCGGAGAAAGGCTCGTCCAGGATCATCAGGGACGGGTTATGGACCACCGTGGTGATGAACTGGAGCTTCTGGGCCATGCCCTTGGAGAGCTCTTCCACCTTCTTGTCCCACCAGTCCTGGATTTCGAAACGGACGAACCAGTCTTTCAGGGCCCTGCGGGCGTCGGCGGCGGTCATGCCCTTGAGGCGGGCAAGATACATCGCCTGGTCGCCTACCTTCATTTTACGGTAGAGGCCGCGCTCTTCGGGCATGTAGCCTATCTTTTCCACATCCCTCTGGGTGATGGGGCGGCCGTTGAACAGCACCTCGCCGGAATTAGGTATGGTGATCCTGTTGATGATGCGGATCAGTGTCGTCTTGCCCGCGCCGTTGGGCCCGAGAAGACCGAAAATCCGCCCTTCGGGGATTTCGAGGCTCACATGGTCGAGAGCCACCTTCTCGCCGAAGCTTTTGCAGACTTCCTTACATTCGATAATTGCCATTTTGCTAATTGTTCTTTTAATCTTCAAATATACTATTTTTTTGTCGGATAATCGTTATTTTTGTGCTGATGAAACGCTTTGCTTTTTTGATTTTTTTGCTGGCGGGCGCTCTCGCGCACGCGCAAGATGTGAACACTACCCATTCCCCGGATTCTTCCATGGTGGCATTCACCCGGGCTAATGATTTATGGATTAAGGACATAGCCAGCGGCAAGGAGACCCGGCTCACGACGGACGGCAGCGAGCTGGTGCTCAACGGCTATGCGTCCTGGGTGTACTATGAAGAGATTTTCGGCCGGCCGTCGAAATACCGCGCCTTCTGGTGGAGCCCGGATTCCCGCAAACTGGCTTTCTACCGCTTCGACAACGGCAATGTGCCGGTGTTCCCCATCTACTCCCCTTTCGGACAGGACGGCAAGCTGTCGCTGACGCGCTACCCGAAAGCCGGCGAGCACAACCCCCGGGTGCGCATAGGCATCGCCGATCTGGACAGCGGCAGCCTGACCTGGGCCGACTTCACCGACGACCCTGAGCAGTATTTCGGCACGCCGTTTTGGGGCGCCGATTCCAGGGAATTGTACGTGAGCCGCATGCCGCGCCGCCAAAGCATCCTGGATGTGTATGCCGTGCAGGCAGGCGACGGCAGCAAGCGTCCGGTCTATCATGAAGAGTATCCCACCTGGGTCACATGGATAGAGGGTATGTTGTTCACGGACAAGGGCTTGATCATGGCCCGCAATTTCGAGACCGGCTGGGAGCAGATCTATTTCCTCGGCTACGACGGCTCCCTGAAGCGGCTGACAGATGGCCAGAACTGGGACATACGGCTGCTCAAATACGACAAGTGCAAGGGCAATCTGTGGTTCACGGCAAAGCGCGATTCCCGTCTCCATCCGACGCTCTACAGGCTCGACAGGAAAGGGCGCATCTTCACCCTCACCAACCCGGAGTACTACGTCCTGACGGCCGAGGTATCCGATGATTTCAAGACCTTCCGGGCCATGGTGTCCAACGCCCGGTGCCCCAGGCAGGTCATCAGCGGCAATGCCCTGAAAGTCAAGACTTTCGCTCGGCTTGAAGAATCCGGCGAACCCGGCCCGCGTCCGGAAATAGTCAAGATCGCCAACGACGGTTTCGACCTCTACGGACTGATGTCGCTGCCGCAGGATTTCGACCCGTCGAAGAAGTATCCCGTGGTGATGCAGCTCTACGGCGGGCCCGGCACCCCCTACGTGCGCGACCGCTGGCAGGACCGCGACGCCCAGAACCGCTGGTGCTGGGAGAACGGCATAATCTACATAGTAGTGGATCCGAGGTCGTCCGGCGAAAACGGCCGGGCCGGCATGGACCAGGCCTTCAAGAGGATGACAGTCACAGAGTTAGGCGACTATATCGCCTGGGCGAAGTGGTTGCAGGGGCTGCCGTATGTGGACGGCGGGCGCATCGGCGTGGAAGGATTCTCCTTCGGCGGCACCACGACGGCCATGCTGGTGCTGAGGCATCCCGAATACTTCTGTTGCGGGGTCGCGGGCGGCGGCGTCTATGACTGGAAACTCTACGATTCCCACTACACCGAGCGCTTCATGGACACTCCTCAGGCAAATCCTGAGGGCTACGATGAGGCGTGCGTGCTGAAATGGGTGCCGGCCTGCGCGCTCCGCAAGACCGCCGGCCTCCACAACGGCACCCCGGCGCTGAAGCTGACCCACGGCACCGGCGACGACAACGTCCATTTCCAGAACACCCTGCAGCTGATTGACGCCCTGCAGACCGCAGGCATTCAGTTCGACCTGATGATATACCCCGACGGCATGCACGGCTACCGCGGCACCCAGCACGCCCACGACGTCGCCAGCGACCAGCTATTCTGGAAGCGACACCTTCTTGCAGATTAATATCCTGCGTTCTCCATCCAGGACACAGGCAAAGATATGGACGGGGCCGCCGGGCTTCGTCCTTATTTTCGCCCTCAGCCCCTCCGAACTCACCGGCACCCCGCGAGCGGTCACGTCGGCCTGCGGATACCGCCTGCCGAGTTCCTTTATAACAGACGCCGCAAACGGCAGATTCTCAACGACTTCCCAAAAGCCCCCAAAATGCGACAGCCCCTCGTCGTACGGCCTCAGGCACATCCCCGGCCCCAACCCCGACTTCACCAACGCCGCCGACGGCACGAACAATAAATCATTATTATTAGGCTTCGCCTTCGCTTCGCGAAAGACGAAGCCATTCTCGAATAGTACCAGACTCTGAAAAATGGCGTTGGGGCGGCAGAGGCAGAGGAGCTCTTTGCATTCGCTATCGACGCCAACCACATGAATTTCAGACAAATACCCCTGCAGGCGGCGGCGAAGCATGGTGAGGTCGGCCATCGGAGAGACTTTGACCATGACCTGCGGAGCAATGGCGAGCAGCGTGGGCATCAGGGTGACGACATCGGGACTGCACTCCTCGAGAAGGAAAAGCTTGTTTCCTGCAGCATTGCGGCGGGCGGGATCGATGTAGATAACGTCAGGACGGAAAGCCCTGAGCGCTTCCTGCCAGTCAGCCCTGTCCGGCGCGATATCAAAGGAATTAAAAACAACGTTGGAGACCCCAAGGGCGGCGAAATTTCTCTGCACGGCCTGCAGGAGCACACAGTCCCTCTCGTTATACCAAACCGCCGAAGCGACGGCGGAAAACGCCCAGCTGTCCACCCCGAGCCCACCGGTCAGGTCGGCGACTCGCGCGCCCGGAGCGATAAGCGACGCCTTATACCGCGCCGCCGTCTCCCCCGAGCACTGCTGGAAATTGACGGCCTGAGGCACCTCGACACGCACTCCGCCCCACGACGGCACCTTCTGCTCCAGCTTGCGCGCCTCCCTGTCCTCGAGCGATCTCAGAATCCCGGAAAAACCGCCCTTCATCGGAAGAAAGAATCTTTGAAATTCACCAGATACACCTTCTCCACGGCCCTCGTGAGCGCCGTGTAAAGCCACTTAAGGTCTTCAACCGTCTGAAACTCCTGCCAGAAAGGATTGTCGATGAACACGCAACTCCACTGCCCGCCCTGGGCCTTATGGCAGGTCACCGCATCTGCATACTTAAGCTGCAGAGCGTTAAAGAACGGATCCTCCCGCACCGCCTCCCAAATCCGCTTCTTTGTCTTGCGGTCCGCATAATCTGCGCTGACGCCTTGATACAAAGCATTCTGCTGCTCATAAGTCAGGGCCGCCGACTCGCTGGTGAGCGTGTCCAGGCACACCTTAGCCTGCAGTTCGCAGAAATCGTAGTCCGGGAAACGCAGGATGGCATCAGCGAAACGCAGGCCATAGCGGTCCTCGTAATGCCAGATCTTCACCAGCTCGGCCACGTCGCCGTTGGCAATGTAATCCATCTGCTCCACGTCCTCCACGAACTGGTAGCAGTTCTTGACTATCATGAACTTGTCGCCCCGGGCAAGCTCCTCCTCCTTGTAAAGCACCTTGGCGCGAATGCCCAGGTTGTAGCGTATGGCACGGCGGTTGGAGCGGCACAGCACTATGGTGTCGTCGTAGCCGTAACGGTCGTATGCGTCGGAAATGGCCTCGAGCAGCTCTCCCCCGCCGATACGCTCCACGTCCGGGAAAAGATCCAGATGTATGTCGTCGTAGCAATCGTCCGCCTGGGAGGATTCGATACGGCGCCGCAGCGCAGTCGCATTGGCAAGTATCCCCGAGCCGGCTTCCTGGCGCACCACGGTGTCCAGCACGCAGTAGCGCACACCCCCGAAGCCATCCATGAAATCGCGGCTGAGCGCAGGCGAGGATTCCAGGCCGACCGGCGGCAACTGCGCGGAGTCGCCAAGCAGCACCAGCCGGCAGTCATCCCCGGAGCGCACGAATTCCACCAGATCCTCCAGCAGGTTGCCCGTACCGAAAAGCGCCGGCGACTGCTGCTGCCCCGCCTCGATGCCTATCAGCGACACCTCATCCACCACGAACAGCGTGTGCTTAGCTTTGTTGGGCGCAAGCGAAAACTGCCCGTAGCCGTCGGAACCCACTGATTTCTGGCGGTATATGTGTTTATGGATCGTGGAAGCAGGGCGTCCGGACACAGTGGAAAGCACTTTCGCAGCCCGGCCGGTCGGAGCAAGCAGCACCGACTTTATGCCCACCCGCATCATCTGGGCGATGACGGCGGAAATGGCAGTGGTCTTGCCCGTGCCGGCATAACCGTTAAGCACGAAAATATCCCCCTCGCCGGAGCAAAAAAAGTCGGCTATTTCCCTGAAAAACCTATCCTGGCAGGGCGTAGGCTCCACCTTCCCCATCTTCGCAAGGAAGCCCTCATATAGGAGTTTCGGATCCATCAGTGGCGCCGCTTGTCAAACACCATGGCCACCACCGCAAGCACAGGATAAATCTCTATGCGGCCGAGGAACATGTCAAGGGTGTACACCAGCTTGGCAAGGTCCGGTGCGCCGTTGAATGTGCCCATCGAGCCCATGTCCCCGAGCGCCGGACCGACGTTGCTGATACTGGTGATCGACGCTGCCAGCGAATTCTGCCAGCCCACCCCGATCCAGAGACAAAGGGCAGTAGAAAGCGCCAGAAGCAACACATACAACTCTATATACAGAAGATGCGGCAACAGCGCCTCGTCCCTCAGGATACGGCCGCCGAACTTCACCTCATGGACGGACGAAGGCCGCAGGATACGCGTAATCTGCCGGCCTATCGACTTGAACAGCAGGACTATACGGTCTATCTTCAAGCCGCCGGAAGTAGAGCCCGCGCAGCCGCACACCACCGCCACTATCATAATCAGCGCGCACAGGGCTCCGGGCCACTGCGCATTGTCCGCTATGGCGAAACCGGTTGTCGAAGAGATGCACATCACCTCGAACAGGCCGTTCCACATCGAATCCCCCCAGCCCCTGCAGAAGCCGCCGGTTTTGAGCCCGATACCGAGCAGCACGGAAGCTATCAGGATGGAGCCGGTGTAGTACTTGACCACCGGATTGTTGAGCGGCTTGAGCGTACGGCCCGCCACCGCCAGGAACAGCAGGCCGAAATGCAGGGAAGAAAGGTACATGCACAGCATCGTGATACCTTCGATCCAGCGGGAGCCGAAAGCGCCGATGGATGCGTTCCGCGAGCTGAAGCCGCCGGTGGCAGCCACGCTCATGGCATGGCAGAGGGCATCGAAAGCCGGCATCCCGGCCAGCAGGTACAGCACCAGCGCCAGGGCGAAAATGCCCAGGTACACGTATGCGAAAATGTTAACGGTCCGGTTGGTACGGGCTGCATATGCGTTGCGCGAAAGCGAGCCCAGCTCCATGTTTACCAGCCTGAGCTTCACCGGGCTCGAATCCGGAATGATCAGCAGCAGGAACACCACCACGCCCAAGCCGCCGATGAAATGGGTGCTGGCGCGCCAGAAGAGGAGACTCTTCGGCAGAGCTTCCACGTTTTCCAGGATTGTGGCGCCTGTGGTGGTGAATCCGGACACGCTCTCGAACCAGGCGTTCTGGAGCGTGAACGGCCCTCCCCACATGGCGTACGGAAGCATGCCGAACACGAACGAAAGCAGCCAGGAGAGAGTGATGGTCACGTATCCGTCTTTCAGCGAGATAGGCTGCGCCTTACGCACGAAGACGAACGGAAAAGCGCCGGCAAGGAAAGTGACCGTGAAACTGATTATCAGGGAAGAGAGAGCACTGTCGTTCCCGTTGACCACGGACACGACCACCGAGAGGAACATGAAGAGCGAGCTGACCAGCAGGGCCAGCCCGACGTTACGGCTGATTCCTTTCCAATTCATCTGACACCTTGGATTTCAGGTCCTTGAGCCGCTTGCGCAGCTGCAGGTTCTCCGCCGACAGGTCGGCAATGTCTTCGTTGAGCCTGTTCAGTTCGTCGTCGCCGTCGAAGTTCACAGTATATTTCTTGCCGTAGGTCCTGTAGCCTTCCAGGCCGTCAAGCATCTTATAGAGCGGATTGACGTAATAGGACAGGATGAAGAAGAGCAGCATTATGACAAGCAGCAGCCCCACTCCCACAGCTATGATGCCGGGAATGATACTGCGGTAAAAACCGCGCTCGAAAGTCTTGGAGTTCTTCTCAAGGTCTTTATATATTGCCGTCTGGAGGGCGTCGATGTCAGAGGAAAGCGTGGCGAAACTGGGCTGCAGGCGGTTGAAGTACCAGCTGCGGGAGTCAATGAAATAGGAATCAAGCACGTTTTCCAGCTCGAGGGAAGTGAGCACGTAGGCAGAACAAGAATACACCACAGAATCCGTAAGAGGCTGTATCACATTGGATTCCAAGGATGTACGCAGCGAATCGCAGTGCGAGAGGAAATACTCCTGGTCGAACTTGGGGAGCTCGGCGTCAATCTCGTCGCCGATGACGGCGAGGATGTCGAGATTGTATTTATTGCTTATATCAGCCAGCTTGTGGGCTGTATTGAGGCTCTGTATGTCGTCTGCTATCAAGTCCGAGACGTAGGTGCTCATCTTGGCATATTCCAAGACCGAGATACTCGCCGAAATCAGCAGTATCACGGCGATTGCGCTCAGACTTAAAGTCAATTTTGACTTAATTGACAGTTTCATTTTAAATTTTTTTACAAAATCTGTACAAATATAGGAAATAATTGGTACTTTTGCATAAGAACCCCCGCATGCAATGACCACAAATTTTCTAAACGACACTTCCGGCAAGAACGCCCAGATAAAGAGGGCGATTTTAAGGCTGTGCATCAGCCACGAAGAGTCAAGCATATCCTACTTCAGCAAGACTCTGGGAATCAGCGTCCCCACCATCACCAAGCTGATAGGTGAACTGATAGATTCCGGCTTCCTGCTCGACGAAGGGAAGATAGGCACCTCCGGCGGCAGGCGTCCCAGCATCTACGGGCTCGACCCCAATGCAGGCTACTTCGTGGGCATCGATGTGGCAAGGCATCATTTCCATGTAGCCATCACCGATTTCAAAGGCAACCTGCTGCACTACATTGAAGACATCGAGTTCGTGCTTGAATCCAACGCCGGTTCGTTCAGGGAAATGTGCCGCATGGTCAAGGACCAGGTGGTCGCGGCAGGCATACCTTGGATAAAAGTGCTCTCGGCGGGCGTGAGCCTGTCCGGACGCGTGAACCCGGAGCAGGGCTACTCGCTGACCTATTTCGTCAGCGACGACCTGCCCCTCAAAGACCTGTTCCAGAGGGAGCTCAACGTGCCCGTGAGCATCGAAAACGATTCCCGTGCCCTCACGTACGGCGAATACATGTACCTCGGCAAGAATGCCGACAAGGACATGATAGCCATCAACCTCAGCTGGGGCCTCGGCATGGGCATGATACTCAACGGCCAGCTCTACTACGGAAAGTCCGGATTCTCCGGGGAAATCGGTCACTTCCCCCTCCTGGACAACGACATAATGTGCCGCTGCGGCAAGATCGGATGCCTTGAGACCGGTGCTTCCGGCTCCGCGCTGCACCGGATGATAGTGGAAAAGCTCAAAGCCGGGCGCCGTTCGTCCCTCTCCAGGATCTACAAGGAGACCGGCAACATCGAGCTTTCCGATATCCTGGGCGCAGTGAAAGACGGCGACGTGCTGGCCATCGAGTGCATAGGCGAAATAGGCGACGTGCTCGGCCGCGGTATCTCCGGCATAATCAATATCTTCAATCCGGGGCTGGTCATAATTGGCGGGCGCCTCATAGTTGGCCGCGAGCACCTCATCCTTCCCATCCGCACCGCCGTGAACAAACTGTCCATGGAAAGGGTTGCGGCCGACACCAAGATACGGCTTTCCACCCTTGGCCGGAAAGCTATCGTGCTGGGCAACTGCCTGCTTGCCCGCAAGAAACTGCTGGGAATCTAAGCGGCTTTAAGGATATTGGCTATACAGACGGCCAGGCTGTCCTTCCAGTAAGGCACGTCCACTCCGAACGTCTCCTTGATCTTTGTCTTGTCGAGCACCGAATACGCAGGGCGCTTGACTTTGGACGGGTATTCGTCGCTGTGGCAGGGACGGATATCGCAGCCCTGATGGCCTGCAAGCGAAGCGATTTCCCTGGTGAAATCATACCAGCTGCACACCCCCTCGTTGGAGAAATTATAGATGCCGTCCCTGCCTTCGTAGAGCCTGTTTTCCACAATAGTATATATCGCGCGCGCAAGGTCGAGGGCGTAGGTGGGAGTGCCGGCCTGGTCGAACACCACGTTCAGCTGAGGTTTTTCCGCCGTAAGGCGAAGCATGGTCTTTACGAAGTTGCGCCCGAATTCGCTGTAAAGCCAGGCGGTGCGTATGATAATGTATTTGCAGCCGGAGGCAAGCACAGCCTGCTCGCCGTGCAGCTTGGTCAAGCCATACACGCCCGTGGGCGTGCCTTTCATATCCTCGCGGCAGGGGGTGTTATATACTTCCCTGCCGAACACGTAATCTGTGCTGATGTGCACGAGCAGGCCGCCGGTGCGCGCCATAGCTTCCGCAAGTATGCGAACGGCTCCGGAATTCAGCCGTTCAGCGACTTCGGGATTGTCTTCCGCCCGCTCCACGTCGGTGTAGGCCGCGCAATTGATTATGGCTCCGACAGACTCGCGGGCCACCATTTCACGTACCGCTTCTTCGGAAGTGATATCAAGCTCTTCAACGTCGGTGAAGATATATCGGTCGCGAGAGAGAGCAGCAACGGCCCGGATCTCCGAGCCGAGCTGACCGTTGGCGCCTGTGACAAGAATATTCATATGCAGACCGCCGGCTATTTGGCGTCGTATTCGGAGAACTTCGAATTATTGGAGATGAATTCGGGCACTACCGTCTTCATCATCTTCACCATCTGGGGAATCTCCACCTTACGGGCCAGCTCGCCGAGGCTTTGCACCATCTCCTGCGCCTCCGAATAATCGTAGGTGCGGACTTTGGCTATACGTATGCGTCCGTGGCGGGTAGGCTCGGTGTTTTCCACATTGGAAAGCACCTCTTCATAAAGCTTCTCGCCGGGCCTGAGGCCGGTGTACTCTATCTTTATGTCCTTGTCCACCTCAAGCCCGGACAACTCGATCATCCTCCGGGCAAGGGTGTCGATCTTCACGGGCTCGCCCATATCGAACACGCAGATACGGTTGGCCGTATCCATAATTGCAGCCTCCATGACAAGGCGGCATGCCTCAGGAATGGTCATGAAGAAGCGATTGATGTCAGGATGGGTCACGGTGACAGGGCCGCCCTTGCGGATCTGGTCGCGGAAACGCGGAATCACGGAGCCGTTGGAGCCCAGCACGTTGCCGAAGCGGGTGGTCACGAAACGGGTCTTGCCTTCGTGCCTGCCCTGCTCGATAGCCAGGCCAAGGCTCTGGACATAAATCTCGGCAAGGCGCTTGCTGCAACCCATTATATTCGTAGGATTCACGGCCTTGTCGGTGGATATCATCACCATCTTCTCCACTCCGTATTCTATGCATTTGTCGGCCACATAGCTCGTACCCACAAGATTCACGAGCACGGCTTCGCAAGGATTCTCCTCCATGAGGGGAACGTGCTTATAAGCTGCGGCGTGGAAGACCACATCCGGCCTGTATGTCCGGAAGGCGAAATCGAGGCGGTTGGGGAAACGCACGTCACCGATCACTGGAATGAAGTCCAGCGAAGGGAAGGACTCTTCCAGCTCGAGACGAAGATGGTGCACAGGGGTCTCGGCATTATCGTAAAGCACAAGCTTAGAGATGCCGAAACCTGCAAGCTGACGGCACAGCTCGGAGCCGATGGAGCCGGCTGCGCCCGTGACCAAGACGGTCTTGCCCGCAAACCCGGCCTTGATTTCCGGCAGGGAAATCTGTATCTCATCACGGCCCAGCAGGTCTTCTATCTTCACCTCACGGATCACGCCGCCCCCGTCTTCGCCCAGCTCTCCCACCTCGGGAAGTATGAGCACCTTGAGCCCGAGCTCGGAACAGTACTTGACCAGCCTGCCGTTCTCCACCCTGGCGTCGGCCTTCTTGGTGAACAGCACGCCGGAGAACGAAAGATTCAGGGCAAGGCGGTCCAGGTCTTTCTTCTCATTGAAATAGAACACCGACTTGTCGACGAACTTTGCGTGCTTCAGGGATGAGTTCGGAGAAATCACGCCCACGATGTTGTAGTGCGGGGAATTCCTGAATCGGGAAATAGCCGATTCAGACTTGTCCGACGTGCCATAGACCAGCACCCTCATGCATTTCTGGACTTCGCGTATACGGGATTTGTACACATCGTAGACCATAATCATGAACAGCCTGACTCCCAGAAGCATGAACAGCGAGAGCAACAGGTCCGACGCCAGCATCACCACAATCACCGAGAAATCGTCCACCTGCGCAAATGCAAGCAGCGAGACCACCATCATCGCCACTTTGCCGCCAAGGGCCAGGACGAACTTAATGACGTCCTTGAAACTGGTGTGGCGGATTATAATCGCATAAGTGCGCATGGCAAGGAACATCACCGCGGATGAAACGCAGGATGAGACCAGCCACGTCAGCCAGAAATGCGTATGGGTGACGAATCCAGCGCTGGGGAAAGCGCTTGCCACCAGGACTACCAACCCGGACACCACGACGGACAGCACTACGTCCATCGCAAGGACGAACTTCACATCCAGATACTTGGACGTGAAGCTGCGTATGCGGGATTCAAGACTAACCAAAACAGTCTATTTTTCTTTGTCTGAATAATAACCGTATGAATGATAGCCGTAACCATAGCCGTAGCCATAGCCATAACGGTAGCCATAGCCCCTGCCGGAAGCCATCTCGGTGGCATTCAGCAGCACGGTCATATTCTTAAGTGTGCCTCTCTGGTAGATGCCTTCAAGTTCGGAAAGCATCGACTTCTCCAGCACTCCGGCGCGGAGCACGAATATGGTACGGTCCGCCATATCCGCAATAATCTGGGTGTCGGCCACTATATTGAAAGGAGGACAGTCGATGAACACATAATCGAACTCCTTCTTCACCTGGTTCACCAGTTCGGCAAACAGATTGCTGCCCACAAGTTCACTGGGGTTGGGCGGGATCACGCCGACCGGAAGCACCGACAGGTTGTCGTAGCCTTCAGGCTGGACCAGAAGGGAATGGACATCAAGTGCCTCACCGGAAAGGTAGTTGGCAAGGCCTTTCTTGGGAGAGCCCACAAGGGAGGAAAGCGAAGCGTGACGGAGGTCGCCGTCGATCAGCAACACTTTCGAGCCTTTGATGGACATCGCAGCGCCAAGGTTGGAGCTGATGAAAGTCTTGCCGGATCCGGGATTGAAAGAAGTCACGGTGACCACCCGGGAGTCTGAGCCCCTGGTCATGAATTCCAGATTGGTGCGGCACACGCGGAAAGCCTCGTTGACGGCATCGCGTTTATTATGCTTGACAAGTATTGCGGAATCCTTGTTGTCTTTCTTCTTTTTCCTGGTTGTGCCGGACAGGGGCACCTCGCCGAGGAATGGAGCCGACAGGCCTTCAGTGTCTTTCCGGCTGCGGACCTTGGTGTCGGTGACGATGATAAGATAGATGATACCGAAAGGAATCATGAGTCCGAGCAGGAATGCGATCAGCAATATCTTCTTTTTGCTCGGAAATGTGGGCGCGGACGAGCCATGGGGCTTGGTGATGACACGGGTGTTGTAGGCCGTGAAAGCCTGGGAAAGCTCATTTTCCTCGCGCTTCTGGAGGAGGAACACATAAAGGGCCTCCTTCACCTTCTGCTGACGCTCCACGCTGAGCAGGTACTTGGCCTGGTTGGGGTTGTCGGCAAGGCGGGATGTCGCTTTCTGTTCGGCCTTCTGGATACTGGCTTTCTGGGCTTCCAGGGTATTGATAAGGTCATCGATGGAAGTGAGGATGGTGCCGCGCATACTGCCCAGGCTGGAGTCCATTTCCTGCACGAGAGGGTTGCGCTCGGAAGAATTGGCCACCAGGTTGTTGCGCTTGAGCACCAGGTCGTTATACTTGCTTATCTGGTTTGCAATCGTGGTATTGGTCAGGCCCGCAGGAGAAGGGAGCATGTCGCCCATGGAGCTCGAGGTGCTGAGGGAAGTACGGATATACCGGGCCGTATAGAGCTGGTTGTCCAGGTCCTGGATCTTGCGGTTAGCCTCCTGGGACTGGGACATGTACATGCTCGACACGGCGGCCACATCAGGGATGACATACTTGCTCTTGTAGGATGAGATGTCGGTGTCCACGTTGCCGAGCTCCTTCTCGATATTCTTCAGACGGTCGTCGATGAACAAGGATGTGCTGACCGCCATTTTGTTGCGGTCGTCCACCCAGTTCTCGTTATAGACCGTGATCACCATGTCCAGCACATCCTCGGCCCTGCGGGGACTCTGGTCAGTGATGGTAAGATCGAGCACGTCAGCGTAATTCTTTGAATTGACCGCTGCTGCTGAGAGCCTTGAGTTGTAGGAATTGGTCGCACGAGCAAATGTTGTGTGGTGCACAAAAATTGGCTCGCTGAAAGCGGAAGAACTCTCGGGCACACGGGTAATGACAAGCTGGCCTGCCATGGTCGAGAGGGTGTCTCCGAACGAACCCGCATAGTCCTGCTCCTCATGGGTCTTGGGATTCTCCATTCGTATCTTGAAGCTTTGCGAAGACACGGGAGTCACTTCGAAATCCACCACTCCGGCAGGCTCAAGGAAGCGGGCTTTGATGGGTAGGTCAACGCCGTATAGAACATGCTTGCGGGCCCTGCCTATTGCAAAATAATCGAAATCCAGGCCCATGCGCTCCACCACGCTTCTCATAAGGTCGGGCGACTGC
Source organism: Bacteroidales bacterium (assembly GCA_017617715.1). GTDB lineage: Bacteria > Bacteroidota > Bacteroidia > Bacteroidales > UBA932 > Cryptobacteroides. Next base: position 38,040 of record JAFZVQ010000076.1, read on the forward strand.
AGGGCGATAATTTCATTGGCCAGTTTGGAATTATTCTGGTTGATGCCGCCCGTGAGCATGGATTCGAGCTCGTTGGAAGAGCGGCGGACGGCGGATTCCTTGATAAGGACCGTTGCAGACCTGGTGTAGATCTTAGGCGTGCGCACAAGATAGAAAGTCGCGGCGCCGAAGCATATCAGGAGAGAAATCAGGAACCAATACCACTTGGAGAGGCATTTGAAGAGAAAATTCCGGATATTGAAACTTTCGGTCTCGATGACCGCGGTCTGGGGATTATTGATATTTTCTGACATATCACTTCATATTTTGCATGTTCATGGCTACGACCGTGATGGTGGACACCAGGGTGGCGGCAAGGGATGCGATGGAAATCCAGAAGGAAGTACTGACCACATTGTTGCCGTTGACGGTGGACTGGCGGGTCCTCATGGCATTGGGCGACACATAGATGACGTCGTTCTGGTTGATGTAGAAAACCGGCGACTTGGAGAGGCCGGCAGCAGAGCGCAGGTCCACGAGGTAGGTCTTCTGCACGCCGTTCTCCTCACGGAGCACCATCACGTTGTCGCGGCGGCCCAGTATGGTAAGATCCCCCGCCATTGAAAGGGCCTCAAGGATGTTCACGTTGTCGCGCGTGATGGCAAAGCGGCCCGGATGGGCGACCTCTCCCATCACGGAGAAGTAGAGATTCATGTAATCCACCGTCACCACGGGATCGCGGACAAGGTCCCTGGAGGTGAGTTCGTCCCTGATGGTCTTGGCCACTTCCGGCCTTGTCATGCCCGCCACGGGAATCTCTCCGACCACCGGGAAGTCAATCTTACCTTCGGAATCGATAATATAACCGCTGATACCTGTATTGCCAAGCGAGATCTCCTGGGTGGAACCCACATAACGGGCTACATAAGGCATATTGAACTGGTTCATCAGTTCCACGCCGTTGCAGTTCACGATTATGCTTATCTTGTCTCCAGGGCGAAGACGGATCTGGGAATTATCTATTTCGGTGGATATCTCCTTGTCCTGGGAGTCCTGGAAATAGACCACATTGGCAGGAGCTGCACAAGAAGCGAGCATCAATGCGGTCAGGCCTGCAAAAAATATTGAAATCTTATTCATAACCTAAATTGGGATAATCATGCAAATATAACTCATTTCTGTCAAACCAGCAAATTATCTACGATAATACCACCTGCGCCATCGAAAGATTTCAGCGTCCGGATAAGATAATCCAGCATGGAATCGGAAAACACGCCCTCTGACGAATAAATCTCCCTGTCCGCTTTAAGCGCCTCTGCGGCAGCTTCGCAGGATGCGGGCAGCTGCTCAAGCGAATCCTTAAGCGCCTCATTGGCAAATGCATGGATATCCACCCCGAGCCCGACATAAGTGCGGCGGGCCACCTCCAGCGCATCCGGCATCTCGAAGCCCCGGCGCGCCGCGCAGCAGAGAGCTGCCATCAGCAGATAGACATTGGCAGTCGCATCGGAAGCCCGCCACTCGAAGGTGGCCTTGTCGGAGAAATCCCTCTGCACAGCGGCTTCCCCGGGGTTGCATTGCGCCGCCATATCCACGCGGCTCGTCCATCCCAGGGGCACGCGCACAAGGGCGCTGCGGTTGGAATGCGACCAGCAGAGCGTCGTCGGGGCTTCCTGGTTGGGCACCAGGCGCATGAAAGACTGGGGGCTGGGGTTGCCGAAGGCGGTCAGCGAGGTGCCGGCATCCATATAGCCGGCTATTGCGCGGCGCACGTCGTCCGTGATATCGCCGCCCTGCGTCATGATGCTCCTGCCGTCGCGGGTAAACTTGCAGTGCACATGCATTCCGGAGCCCGCCTTTCCTTCCGTAATCTTGGGAGCGAAAGTAAGCGTGACCCCATAGTCCCAGGCAAGGCGCCACATCACCCATTTGGCCAGCACAAGCTGGTCGGCGGCATCGCAGATATCCACCGGCAGGAACTCTATCTCATTCTGTTCGAACACTTTGCCGTCGCGCCTGAAATTCCCCACCTCGCTATGGGCATACTTTACCATTCCGCCCACCTGGGTGATCATCCGCACGGCCTCCACCCGCAATTCCTCTGATTTCACGAAGGGAGCGCTCTCGTGGTAGCCGCGCTGGTCCGGGATGGGATACATCCCGTCGTCGTCCATGATGACGTAGTATTCAAGCTCGCCCATGGTCTGCATCTCCAGGCCTGTCTTCTCCGTGAACACCCGGGCCGCTTTGCGGAGCACATATTCCGGAGAGCTCTCGAAAGGCTTGCCTTCCCTATCGAAGAACGAGCAGAGCACGCCGACCGTCGGCACCTGGGCAAACGGGTCACGGAAAGCCGTACGGTAACGGGGCACAACGTAGAGGTCGCTCTTCCCTGCTTCCACGAAAGGAAACAGGCTGGAGCCGTCCACCCTCTCCCCCGCTTCCAGGATATTGAGCAGATGCTCCTTGTCCCGGATCACGAAATTCAGGGTCTTGAGCCGCCCGTCCCAGCCGCAGTAGTGGAAGTCTATGAATTCAATCTGATTATCAAGGCAATAAGCCAGCAGATCAGACTTGGATTGGATATTCAGCATAGTGTCATAAGTATTAAGTTTGCTAATTTAATAATAAAAAACGTATTTTTGTCCTATGAAACGCTTTATTTTCATTATCGCGCTCTGCCTGCCGGCTATCCTGCTCAATGCCGGGGAGCGCACGCTGCGCATCGATTACATTTTCTCCGGCAATGCAGACAAGACATTTATAGCCGTAGACGAAATGCGCAGCCTCGAAGGCTGGGCGGGCAGGCGGCACCATATGGACAGTCTCCCCCTTGCCGGCAACGGCCGGCTGACGCTCCGGAGCGCCGCCGACAGCACGATACTCTACCGCCTGTCTTTCAGCACTTTATTCCAGGAATGGCAGCACACCGAAGAAGCCACAAGGACAAACCGGAGCTTCGAAAATGTGTTCCTTATGCCTATGCCTGAAGGGCCTGCGTTTGCGACCGTTGAGCTTTTCGATTCCCATGGCAGGACCTCCGCTCACTTCACGCACCCGGTAAATCCTTCCGACATAATGCTTCGCCCCGCCTCCAGCGCCCCGGCAGTCAAGGACATCCACATCGGCGGCACCGTCGAAGACTGCATCGACGTCGCTATAGTGGCGGAAGGCTACACCGCCGCGGAACAGGCTCTTTTCCTGAAAGATGCGTCCGCCACCGTGGATGCGATATTCTCGCACGAGCCGTTCTGCAGCATGCGCCGGCGTTTCAATTTCAGGGCCGTCTGCCTGGAATCCAAAGAGAGCGGCGTGAGCGAGCCGGCGAAAGGGATATGGAAAGACACTCCCCTGCATTCCAATTTCAGCACCTTCTACTCCGACAGATACCTCACCACCCTGAGGATCAAAGACTTGCATGACGCCCTTGCCGGCGTGCCCTACGAGCACATCATAATCCTCGCCAACACCGACAGCTACGGCGGCGGAGGCATCTATAATTCCTACACCCTGACGACTGCGCACCACAAAAAGTTCCGTCCGGTGGTGGTGCACGAATTCGGCCACAGTTTCGCCGGGCTAGCCGACGAGTATTTCTACGACGACCAGTTCAGCGAATACTACCACCTCGATTTCGAGCCCTGGGAGCCCAATATCACCACTATGCGGGACTTCGGCAGCAAGTGGGAAGACATGCTCGGGAAAGACGGCGTGAGCGTGCTGGAAGGAGGCGGCTACCAGTCAAAGGGCGTCTGGCGCGCCTGCGAGGATTGCCGTATGCGGACCAACGAGGCCCGCGGCTTCTGCCCCGTCTGCCGCCGCTCCATCGAACGGCTTATCCGTTTCTATACTGAAGATTAAAAAGAAACGGTAAGAGAAGCGCAAAGAGTGCCGCTGTAGGGATCGGCGACAGGAACAAAAGATAAAGCAGCAGGTCTGGTGCCGAAACCATCCCAGGGGATGTCGGGGATACGAAAGAGGTCCTTTACGGGCTGGAGGAGCCATTTGCCGGCGTAGGCGGAAAGGATGCCGATGCCGGCGCCGGCAAGCACGTCGGTCATCCAGTGCCTGTTGCCCCAGAGACGCTCCGCTCCGGTGAACACCGCTACGGTGTAAGCGCCTGCCGCCCACCCCGGGCCATAGTCGATACCGGTGAGCCCGGCGCCGGTGAACGCGAACAGCGTGTGCCCGGAGGGCATCGACCGCAAGTCGCTGTGGTCCGGGCGCTCGCGGGCAACAGCCCATTTCAGCAAATACCCCGCAGACAGGCTGCAAGTGTATGCGATGGTCGACTCCAACGCACGGTCCACGAATGCATGCTTCGACGGCACGCCCGCCAGGCCAAGCCCCATATGCAACACCGACGGCACGAAACGCGACACGCTTCCGATATCATAAAAGGGCGCGCCTTTGCGAAGGTCTTCCTGGATGAAAGTGTTCACACGCACATCAAACTGTGCCCGTGCGGTGAAGCACAGACACGGCAGGATAAGCAGCAACGTCAGCTTACGGAGCACGGTCAGGCGATTTGCGGACGTCCGGGACGCTCCCTGCGTTCGGAACTCTCCAGACGGCGCTCGGGCATCTTGTCCTCCTGAAGCTGAGCATAGTCGCGGCGCTTGGCAAAAATGTCGATGGCGGTGAATATCGCCGAGCGCATGGACTGGGGATCCGCAACATCGCGGCCGGCAAGTTCATAAGCCGTGCCGTGGTCGGGAGAAGTACGCACTATCGGCAGACCGGCGGTGTAGTTCACGCCGTCTTCGAACGAGAGGGCCTTGAACGGAGCCAGCCCCTGGTCGTGGTACATGGCGAGGGTGGCGTCGAAACGCTCATAATGGCCAAGCCCGAAGTAGCCGTCCGGAGAATAGGGGCCGAATGCCAGCAGGCCCTCGCCGGTGGCCTGCGCCACGGCAGGGATGATAATATCCTGCTCTTCAGTGCCGAGCAGGCCGCCGTCGCCACTGTGGGGATTGAGGCTCAGCACAGCAATGCGCGGCTGGTCGATGCCGAAGTCCTCGCGAAGGGACTTGTCCATAAGACGCAACTTGCTGAGTATCTTATCTTTGGTAATCGATCCGGCAACGTCTTTCAGGGGAATGTGGCCTGTAACCACGCCAAGGCGCAGCCTGTGGCTGGTCATCAGCATGGTCACGTCAGAGACACCGAACTGCTGCTGGAGATACTCCGTGTGTCCGGGAAAACCGAAACCTTCCCCGGACATGGCTTTCTTATTGATCGGCCCCGTGACCAGGACGTCGATCAGGCCGGCCTTGATGTCGCCGACCGCTTTCGAGAGCGCCGTAATAGCCGCCTTGGCAGAATCGGGAGTGGCCTGGCCAGGCTCTGCGAACACATTGTCCGGCAGGCAGTTGAGTATGTTGATACGCTTGGGCTTGGCATCCGAGGCGGAAGTGATCACATTGGTGTCGAGCTGCTCTATTTCGGGAATGGTCTTGCGATAGAATCCGAAAAGCTTCGAGGAGCCGTACACCACCGGAGTGAAGAAATCCAGGATGCGCGGATCCGAGATAGCCTTGATTATCACTTCGTAGCCTATGCCGTTGGAATCACCTTGAGTGATGCCCACTATGGGTTTTGTCCTTTGCATAATCTTATAGTAATGTTGGATATTCTGTTTCGTAGCCCTCGTCGACGGGCAGGCCGGATTTGGAATAAGCCGCCACGGCGAGACGGTCGCAACGCTCGTTTTCAGGATGCCCCGCATGCCCCTTCAGCCAGTGGAAATTGAGCTGGAGTCCGGCGGCCAAGGCGTCGAAGCGCGCCCAGAGGTCGTGGTTTTTCTTCCTTTTCCACCCTTGGGTCACGGTGTTGACCACATACTGCGAGTCGCTCCATATTTCCACGCGGGCGCCGGGCCAGCGTATTGCGGAAAGGCCTTCGATTACTGCCAGCAACTCCATACGGTTGTTGGTGGTCCTGGCGTATCCCCCGCTCATCTCCTTGCGCAGGCTGCCGCAGCAGAGCACGGCGCCCCAGCCGCCGGGACCGGGATTGCCGCTTGCAGCACCGTCGGTATAGAGAAATATGGGAGGCCTGGTCTCGCTCATAGCTTTATATCTTCGTAGTTGTAGCCTCTCGACAGGGCATATTTGATAAGCTTCAGCTTCGCCTGGGGGTCGCCTTCAAGGCTTTTCGCCTTGGCGGCCAGCAATTTGCCGAGCTTCTCGGAAGCGGCATCCCCGTCAATACTTGCCAATGCCTCATCAATGGCGGACGAGTCTATCCCCTTGCCTCTCAGGGCATACCTTATCTTCACGGGGCCCCAGCCATCCAGCACGGCCTTTTCCCGGGCAAAAGCCCCGGCATAGCGGACGTCATCCACATAGCCGTCGGCGACAAGGCTGTCGAGGACTTCCTGCGCCGCGGCAGCGTCCCCGTCCAGTGCCTTCAAGGCCTTCTGGCGCATCTCAGAGCAGCAATACTCCCTCCGGGCGCAGCGCCCCTGGAGGGAAACCAGTACTTTCTTGATGCGTTCGTCCATATCAGAAATCAAAGCCAAGGGATATATACAGCCCTGCGTCCTTTTCGAAAGCGTGGAAACGGTCCGACCAGGTGCCGAGCACCTTCAACGGACCTATCGGCGTGCGGTAACCTATCTCGAAACCGACACCCCAAAGCGTGGGCAGTATAGTCGTGATTATGTCACTGGGGGTAGCCGACTCGCGGAAATAGCCGCCGGTGGCGGTGAGGAACAGATTCTTCACCGGTTCCACCCGGAATCCCAGCTGGGCCACACCCACATAGGGATAGGCCTGGTACACGTTGCCGAAACCTATGAACGGAATCTGCCTTTCCATATAGCGGTCCGCTATCACGCCTCCGACGTAGTTCTGGTGCGCGTAGGAATAGTTCGGGTCCGTCGTTTTAAGCGGGGCCGGGGCGTCGGCACTTCCGATCACGGCACGCAGATGCAGCTCCGGAAGCAGCGCCACCCTCTCGCCAAGAGGCATCACCGAGGTGAAATTGAAGAAAGGCATGTGCAGCGGCTCGAACGAAGGGCAGTCCATCTTCATGAAATCCAGGTCGTAGCCGAAGGTCATCTTCATGCCCTTCGAAGGGTAGTAATTACGGTCGAAGGTATGGATGGCGCCATTGGCGAAAAGGCCGAGATACCCCCCGTTTGCAAGCTGCGGATAGGCGAGGTTTATGGACTGTCCGTAGCTGGTGCGCGACGACAGGCTGTAGTAGCGGTATTGCGCTCCCACGTTGATATCCACCTTGGTCCACCTGATGTTGGAAAGGTAAACCCTCTCCCTGTGACCCCACCAGCGGGCCTCGTCGGCGGCGCTGAAGATCTGCGTGTAGAGCGAAGACGACACGTTGTCGATACGGGCGTCCACATTTATTGTGGGCAGCCAGCTCAGGTCGAGAGCGCCGCGGGCGGACGCAAAGAGGTTGCGGCCCACCTTTGCGTCAATATCCAGTTTGAAGCCGCTGAGCTTATGGGCGTTGAAGCCCACATTGAACAGGAACGACGGCCACTCTTCGGTGTCGAAGCGCACGCCCGCGCCGAACTGGTGCCGGGGACCTTTCACGCAGTCGAAGACAAGCCTGTAGGGCTCTTCTTTCCCGAGTATGTTGTAGGTCACGGAGGAGAAGCAACCCGTGGCCTGTATTATCGACATCATGCGTTCCATCTCCGCCTTGTCCACGGTGGAACCCACCTTGAAGCCTATCTTGCGGTGGAGGAAGCGCGATTCGGCGTTGGTCAGTCCCTGGAACACCACACCGTAGATGCGCACCGGAGTCTGGCCGATATCCACGGCCCTGGGAGCGTTCAGGCGTGGCTCGGCATCTCCGGTAAAACTCTTGATTTCAGCTATGCCTTCCGCCTTCAGGCGGGCCGCCTGATAGCCGCGGCTGATCATGGTGTCGATGGCTACCGGGGTGAAACTCAGCATATTGTAGCCGTCGAGCACAGGCTTGATGAACACATCCGTGCCGCCGACGTTGCGGTCGAAGGAGGTTTTGCCGAGCATCGTGATGAACTGCATCATGATGTCGCCGACATTGTTGACCTGGGAGTAACTTGGATCCGCATCCGAAAGGTCCACGCCTATGACCATGTCGGCCCCCATGGCGCGCGCCAGGTCCACCGGGAAATTGTTGCGCACGCCGCCGTCCACCAGCACCATACCCTTGGTGCGCACGGGCTTGAAGAGGCCGGGGATGCTCATGGTGGAGCGCATGGCGTCCTTGATGGAGCCGGAAGACCAGTTCTTGGCCTTGAGCGAGATCATGTCGGCCGCCACGCAGAAATACGGAATCGGCAGCTCGGTGAAGTCCATGTAGTCCTGGTAGCCCACGGAGAGGCTGGAGAAGGTGTTGTTGACATTGAACCCGTACACATAGCCGGACGGGAGCGAGCTCGCGAAGGTGTTCTGTCCCATGGGGCTACGCTCTCCGTCTTCAATGTAACGCACCTGGTCGTCGATACGGGACTGGAAATCCTTCCTGGCGTAGTGGAAAGGGATCGCCATGGCGTAGGTCTCGCGGTAGAGCCTGCGGGTATATGAATAATAGGAAGGGTCGATGCGGTCGGTGAGCATGGTGCCCCAGTCCTGGGTGCGGAGGAGCGAATCCAGGAAATGGGAATCGTAGCCGAGGGAATAGAGGCCGCCGATCAGGCCTCCCATGCTGGTGCCGCAGATCATGTCCACAGGGATGTGCTGCTCTTCGAGATAGCGGAGCACGCCCACATGGGCCGCCCCCTTTGCGCCGCCGCCGCTCAGCACAAGGGCCACGGTGGGGCGGTGCTCCCTGGCGTGGATAGTGTCCATGCGCTCGCGCATGCGGGCTATGGCAGCGGCATCCGCCTTAGGATCCACGCTGTCTATGGCCAGGCCGTTCTCATAGGTCTGGGCTCTGGCAGGCAGGAGAAGCAGGCACGCGCTCAGGAGCGTGAGCGCCGCCCTGCAAGCATCCCGCAGGCGGCGAGGATATCCTCGCCTCTGGAAGCTCTGATGGTGCATACTATTCCGTGGTTGTTGAGACGGTTCTTGAATTCTTCGATGCGGACGTCCGGCGGACAGTCGTACGGGAAGTCCGGTATCTTGTGGAAACGTATAAGGTTCACGCGGCACTCCAGTCCGGAAAGCAGCCGGATCAGGGCGTCGGCGTGCCGTTTGTCGTCGTTCCAGCCGGCAAACATGGTGTATTCGAAACTCACCCGCCGCTGGCCGGAGAAGTCATAGTGCCGGATCAGCTCCAGCACGTCCCCCAGCGGCCAGGCCTTCTGGACGGGCATCAGCTCCAGACGCTCTTCGGGGATGGGGTTATGAAGGCTCACCGCCAGGTGGCAGCGGCCGGAATCAAGGAAGCGCCGGAGCTGGGGCAGCACGCCAATGGTGCTGAGCGTCACGCGCTTGGGGCTCCAGCCGAAGCACTTTTCGTCCGTGAGGATATCGATAGCCCCGGCCACGGAGTCGTAATTGTCGAGCGGCTCGCCCATGCCCATGAACACGGCATTGGTCAGTTCGGCGGCTTCGGGAATGCTGATGAACTGGTTGAGTATGTCGGCGGTGCTGAGGTTGCCGTGCCAGCCCTGACGGCCGGTCATGCAGAACCTGCAGCCCATGCGGCAGCCGGCCTGGGAGCTCACGCAGAGCGTCTTGCGGTCTTCGTCCGGAATCAGCACGGCCTCGACCACTTCTCCCCCGTCCACCTCGAAGAGGTATTTCACGGTGCCGTCCTTGGAGCGGGCTTCGCCCACGGGCGCCGAGCAGCCGAGATCGTATTTCTCCTGCAGCCGGGCCTTGGACTCGCGCGAAATGTTGGTCATTCTCTCCCACGAGCAGGCACGTTTGACATAGAGCCAGTCAGCTATCTGACGGCCCACAAACGGCTTCAGGCCGCAGTCCACGGCAGCGGCCACAAGCTCGTCCGGAGTTTTTCCCAACAACTTCGTTTTCACATTACAAAAATATGAAATTTTCTCTTATATTTGTGTCTGTAACTTTTAAAACCACACGTTATGGCTAAAGAAATTGAAACACAGGCCGGTGACGTCAATGCCGCAAAATTGAAGGCATTGCAGGCCACGATCGACAAGATCGAGAAAGATTTCGGAAAAGGTACGATTATGAAGCTGGGAGATCAGCCACAATGGGACGTCCAGGTGATACCGAGCGGCTCTGTTGCCCTCGACCACGCCCTGGGCATCGGTGGTTATCCCCGCGGCCGCATCATCGAGATCTACGGTCCGGAATCCAGCGGTAAGACCACTCTCGCCATCCACGCCATCGCGGAAGCCCAGAAGATGGGCGGCATCGCCGCGATGATCGATGCGGAGCACGCCTTCGACCGCAGCTACGCACAGGCTCTCGGAGTGAATCTCGAGACCCTTCTAATCTCCCAACCGGACAACGGCGAGCAGGCTCTTGAGATCACGGAGCAGCTGGTGCGCAGCGGCGCGATCGATGTGATTGTTGTCGACTCTGTCGCCGCGCTTCTCCCCCGCAGCGAGCTTGAAGGCGAGATGGGCGACAGCTCCGTTGGCGTGATCGCGCGTCTGATGAGCCAGGCGCTCCGCAAGCTCACCGGCGCC
>JAFZVQ010000007.1 GCA_017617715.1 Bacteroidales bacterium
ATCCCTTGGCTTCACACCCCGATTTGAGCCTGTCAAGCCAGCCCACCCTCTCCACAATACCTCCTAAGCGGGGTAAGCTGGCGTCATCTTGGCGGAATTCCATATTTTTATTGTTTTCCGCCAAACAGCGCCACGCTCACATGCCCCACAATGCCTTCTGTTGCGGGTGGGGTGTGCCACTGGCCTCGATTTCGGGCTTACCGACACGCCCGGAAACAGCCGACCCTCACCAGAACCCCCTGTGTGGCATATTCGCCAATCCGCCCCGTGGCGCTGTTCTGCGAAACGCCGGCTACATCGCGAAACGCCGGTTACATCGCGAAAAGGGAGAGCCATATCCATAAAAATAATTCTCCGAGATTTTTAGTATCTTTGGATAGAATAATACTTCTGCCTATGAAACGAATTCTTGCTTTGGCGGCTATCTTCTTCGCCGCGATTATCGCCTTTTCTGCGTGTGACAAGGACAATCCTCCCAAAAACGACGAAGTGATTGAAGGTGATAACGGAAACGGGAACGGCACGACCACACCGGAAGATTCTTCCACATCCGTGAATATCCCGGACTGCTTCGTGTACTACCAGGGGGCGAAGTTCATCTTCAAGCGCACGCTGGACGACGGAAGGAGCAGCAAAGTTACGTGGGACGTGACCGCCTACAACTCTTCCAGCAAGACCGCCACCATAAGCGTTACAGACGGGGATAACGATCCATATGAGTTCCAGATACGCAAAAACAGCAAGGGCGTGATAGAATTCAATCGCTCCAGCGGCTGGAAAGCCCTGACCGACGGCGGAACTGAAATCAACTTCCTGATGGGTTCCAAGCTGAATTCAATTCCCAGCGGGTGCTACGGAAGCATAAAGAACACCACAAAACTGACAAGCGCATCACTTCCCGGCGGCAAAACCTCGCAGGGTTTCTCCATTGGCTCGGAATACACCTACACCTCCGGTTTCCATGATTCCTTCATGTTCGATTATTCCAGCGGGGAAACATGGAGCACTGAATGCGGTCTCACCAGCGCCGGCTATGTGTATCGCAACGGCAAGGAGTATCCGATCTTCGTGAACACCTGGAATCTCGATCTCGTCGCCTACGACATCCCCATGCCTGACGGAACGCGCCGCAGTTATCAGCCTGCAGGCAGTGCCGTCTACGATGTCACGGACACAAATATGTCCTGCTATCAGAATGATTACGCGACTCAGCGTTATGCCTGTATTTTTACTTATTGGAACGACAAGAAGAACACCAATGTCATGCGTTATCAACTCTGCGTCCTATGGTACGATAGCGGTTGGAATTACGCACAGATAACGGATGATTGGCACACACGCTGGTCTCTAAGCGCGTGGTTTGCCGGCAAGGCTTATTCCGGAAGTGCAATTGGCGGACCGTACGATGGAGTGAAATTCGACTGCGAGGGGCATTACAGTTCCTCCACCGGCAGCCAGTCTTACTCACCCTTCGGCCAGGCCGGTTGGTACACCTTCTGTGTTCTGGCCGAGAACTCCATCAACGTGGGAGTGCCGGATTTGGACAAGACGGTATTCTGCTGCATCTACATCCCGAATGACGGCCAGGCGGCTAGCACGTACAGTTTCCGCGCTGACCTGGGCGATGACGGTTACGTCTACGAATACGGCACCTCCTCCACAAAGGCTGTCGCGGGAATTAGTACAAGCGCACCCGATCCGTCATGGATTACAGGACCCGTCTATAAACTGAAATAATGTCGGGCATTATAAACACCAAGAAAATGTTCAACGCAAAAGAAGTAAAAGACCAGGTGGTGCGGTGGATCCGCGACTGGTTCGAAGAGAACGGAAAGGGATGCAATGCCGTTTTAGGCGTTTCGGGCGGTAAGGACAGCAGCGTCGTGGCTGCTCTTTGCGCGGAGGCCCTGGGCAAGGACCGCGTCATCGGAGTGACGATGCCCAACGGCGTGCAGAAGGATATCTCCGACAGCATGCGCCTGATCGACCACCTAGGCATACGTCACTGCAATGTGAACATAGGCGACACATACAATGCGCTGATGGCCGCAGTGAAGGAACAGCTGGGCACATTGGATGCGGAGGTGAGCAGTCAGACCACCATCAACATGCCGCCGCGCCTGCGCATGACGGCGCTCTATGCCATCTCGCAGTCCATGAACGGCCGAGTGGCCAACACCTGCAACCTATCGGAGGACTGGGTTGGCTACTCCACACGCTACGGCGATGCCGCCGGCGACTTCTCTCCCCTCGGTGGATTGACCGTCGGTGAAGTCGTGGCCATAGGCCTGGAACTGGGCCTGCCCCGCGACCTGGTGGAGAAAACGCCCTCCGACGGCCTATGCGGAAAGAGCGACGAAGACAACCTCGGCTTTACCTACGCCGCCCTCGACCACTATATCCGCACCGGCGAATGTGAGGATCCGAAGGTGAAGGCCCTTATCGACGACAAGCATGTGAAAAATCTCTTCAAACTGAAGCCGATACCGCACTTTGAATATAAGCCGGCAGACTGATCACGAACAAAAAAACCGTAAAAAAACGCCAAAATCTGCTTTTTAGCACGTTCTAGTTAACTTTTTTTCACTAAAAGTGTACTTTATTGGTTTTTTTTACCTACATTTGAATCAAACATTAATGTTCAACTAAAACCAAATTATCAATTATCATGGAGAAACTCGTTAAAGAAATCCTCGCCGAGGTTGAAGCAATCAAGGCTGACATCGTTAAGGAAGGCAACAAGGCTGCTGCAGCTCGCGTTCGCAAAGCTACCCTTAAGCTCGAGAAGCTCGGTAAGGAGTATCGTAAGGCAAGTGTCGCTGCTGCAAAATAATTCAGCGCACTTCGAACAAATAGAGGCTGTCCGAATCGGATAGCCTTTATTTTTTTATATCTTTGGGAAACAAACCTAACCCATATGTCCGAATTCTTCCCCCTGCAGGATGTCGAGAGATTCGACCTGAAGAAAGAACCGCCACGCGTGAAATGGTATCTGAGGCCGGTAGTCTGGCTTCTGTGCTTCCCTGTGTTTTTACTGCACCGAACCAAGCTTCGCCGCACCAACATGAAGGACCTGAAGCCGCCGTATATCCTCCTCTGCAACCACAACGCCTTCTATGACTTTATGGTGGCGACGGTGGCGAACTTTCCTCACCAGCCGTACTATATCGTGGCCGTGGACGGTTTCATCGGCCGCGAGAAGCTGATGTGGGGCGTGGGCTGCTTCGGCAAGCGCAAGTTCACGAGCGACCTTTCGCTCATCAGGAACATCCGCGCCGTGCTGGACCGCGGGAAGATAGTGACCATCTATGCCGAAGCGCGCTACTCGCTCTGCGGCACGAACGCCGTGCTGCCCGAATCGCTGGGCAAGCTCGTGAAGATGTGCAAGGTGCCCGTGGTCACCCTCATGACCAAAGGCCACCATATCGACGCGCCGTTCTGGCAGGGCTCCAACCCGAAGAGCAAGATGATCCGGACCGAGGCTGAAATCAAGCAGCTGATCACGGCGGAAGAGCTCGCGCAGCTGAGCGTGGAGGAAATCAACCGCCGCATCAATGAAGCCTACGTCTACGACGACTTCAAGTGGCAGAAGGAAAACCACGTGCGCGTGCGTGCGAAGGATCGCGCGCGTGCGTTACATAAGGTGTTGTACAAATGCCCGCACTGCGGCAAGGAATACCGTATGGACTCGCACGGCACCATCCTCGAATGCAAGGCCTGCGGCCACAAATGGGAAATGACAGAATACGGCGAGCTGCAGGCGCTTGAAGGCGAGACTTATTATTCGCATATCCCCGACTGGTACGAATGGGAGCGCGCCTGCGTGCGCAAGGAGATCGAGGACGGCACCTACAAGCTGGACGTGCAGTGCAAGGTGAACTCGCTGCCGAACTCGAAGGGCTTCATCTGCATAGGCGACGCGCACCTGGTCCACGACATGACGGGCTTCCACCTCAGCGGCAACTACGAAGGCAAGGATTGGAGCCTGGACCAGCCGGCCAAAGGCCTGTACTCCGTGCATATCGAATATAACTATATCGGCGAGCACCGCGACTGCGTGGACCTGAACACCCTCACGGACACGCTCTACTGCTTCCCCTACGGCGAAGATTTCGCCGTGACGAAGGTCGCCCTCGCAACAGAAGAATTATATAAATATCTCAATAAATGAAACGCTTCCTCATTTGCATGGCGCTTGCCCTGACAGCCGGACTGGCATCGGCCCAGGACCTCAACAACCTCGGTCTCGCGCTCAACACCGTGGCGGATTCGTCGCACTTCTTCTACTATGTCAATTACTACCCGAAGCTCGGCCAGTGGGACATCAAGAAGGCCAGGGCGAAGGAGTACGGCTATTTCTCGGAGTACACTCTCGAGGGCAAGTTCGAGCGCATATGGCTGCTGAGCCCGCACGATGCCATCATCAAGAAGAACGGGAAGTACGCGCTGTTCAACCTGGACACCAAAAAATTCACGACAAAGTACGACTACACTGACGTGCGCTTCACCTTCGGCACCAGCGAGACCAAGCCGGTCGCGCTGTACTCCAAGACCAAGGACTATGAAGGCTGGGACTTGTGGCGCCTGCTGGACACTGACGGCAAGCGCACCCTGGAGCCGGTCAGGACCGAGCCCACGGACAGCTTCCGCTATGTCGCCAGCAACTGCATAAAGCTGTTCAAGGACGGCAAGGAGAGCCTCATCTCCGACAAAGGCGAGACCATCGTCCCGTTTGAATATGCCCATGTCGGGCTTTATGTCCCCTACGACGGCGTCACCCTGATCGACGTGCAGAATGCCGAGGGCCGCTATGGACTCGCTCGCGTCATGGGAGACGGCACTATCAGGGAAATGGCGCCCTGCGAGTTCGACTCCGTCAACATCAGCCGCTGGCCCTGCCTGCTCGAGACGGGCGGCAAGTACGCGATCGTCTACGACAAGGACGGCAGCCGTACCGATCTGATCTTCGACTCGGTGGACTGGTATCCGCAGGGAATGATCGTGCGCATAGGCGACAAGTTCGGTTTCCAGAAATGGGGTAAACTCAGGCTCGCGGTCGAGTATGATTCCATGGGCATCGTTCCATCCACCGAGACCAAGAACAAGAAGGCCATCGCCGCCGAGAAGGAAGACGGCTCCTATCTCTACGACACCAACGCCAAGCTCCTGAGCTTCACCCCCAACGAGCCCGAAGAGCCGGAGGAGCCTGCCGACACGCTGGCCGCTCCCGCCGACACCGTGGTTGCCCCGGTGGACTCGCTGGACGTGTTATTCGATTAATTCCGTACAACAAACGAAAAGAGGCGGCTTCTTTCGAAGTCGCCTCTTTGTGCGGTAGGTGAGAGTCGAACTCACACACCCCAACGGGCACTACCCCCTCAAAGTAGCGTGTCTACCATTTCACCACTACCGCGATTTGGGACTGCAAAAATAGTAC
>JAFZVQ010000077.1 GCA_017617715.1 Bacteroidales bacterium
AGCTCGGCTTCAAGCTCGCCAAGTAAGGAGAGAGATTCTTCGCTTCGCTCAGAATGACAAAAAATGCGGCCACCCTTTTCCGGGGTGGCCGCTTTTTTTCGTCGGTTCTGTCGTTCAGCGTTCAGATGTCATTCTGAGCGAAGCGAAGAATCTGCGAAGCGAAGAATCTTACTACTTCTTGCTTGCTTTCTTTGCCATGAGCCTGCGGGTGCTGTCGTACATGACGGGGGTACCGATCATGATGGAAGCGTAGGTACCGACGAGGATACCGAGGCAGAGAGCGACGGAGAGACCGCGGATGCTTTCGCCGCCGAAGAAGGCGATGGCGAGCATCGGGAGGAGGGTCGACACTGAAGTGTTGACCGTACGGGTCAGGGTCTGGTTGAGGGACTTGTTGACCATGTCCTTGAAGTCGTCGTTCGGGTGCAGGCCGAGATTCTCACGGATACGGTCGAAGATAACCACGTTATCGTTGATGGCGTATCCGATGATGGTCAGGATGGCTGCGATGAAGGTCTGGTCCACATCCAGGTTGAACGGCAGGATACCGCTGAAGAGCGAGAAGAAGCCGATCAGGATGATGGCGGTGTGTGCCAGGGACACCACGCCGCCGAGACCCCAGCTCCAGCCCTTGAATCGCCATGCGATGTAGGCGAATATAATAAGGAGGGCGAGGAGGACGGAGATGATTGCGGAGCGCTTGATGTCGCTTGCGATCGATGCGCCTACCTTGTCGGAGGAGACGATACCGTTGGGATTCTCAGTGGTGTTGGTGAAGTCAGTAAGAGTGACATCCTCCTTGAAGAAGCCCTTGAGGGACTCGAAGAGCATGCCTTCAATCTCTGTGTCGACAGTGGAAGATTCGTCCTTAACCTTATAAGAGGTAGTGATCTTCATCTGGGAGTCGCCACCGAACTGCTTGACCTCGACTGAAGACTCGGGATCGGCTGCAGTGAAGGTAGCGTTGACTGCGGAACGCACGGCCTCGGCGGTGACGGGCTGGTCGAAGCGCACCACGTAGGTGCGGCCGCCGGTGAAGTCAACACCGTAGGTGAAGCCCTTGAATGCGATGGAACCGATGGCGATAAGGATCAGGGCGCCGGAGATGATGTAGGAGTACTTGCGTGCCTTGATGAAGTCGAAGTGGGTGTTCTTCAGGAAGTTCTTGGACCAACCCCACTCGAAGGTGACGTTCTTGCCCTTGCTCACGCGGTCGTCGATGATCAGGCGGGTGATGAAGATGCTGGTCAGGACGGAGGTGATGATACCGATGATGAGGGTGGTGGCGAAGCCCTTGATAGGACCGGAACCGAAGGCGAAGAGCACCAGACCGGTGAGGAGGGTGGTCACCTGGCCGTCGATGATGGCGGAGTAGGCGTTCTGGTAGCCGTCGTGGACAGCCTTGCCCAGACCCTTGCCTGCCTTGAGCTCTTCCTTGATACGCTCATAGATGATAACGTTCGCATCCACAGCCATACCCAGGGTCAGGACGAGACCTGCGATACCGGGCAGGGTGAGCACGGCGCCGAAGGAGGCGAGGGTGCCGAAGAGAAGCAGAACGTTGGTCAGCAATGCGGCGTCGGCCACGAGACCTGCTCCCCTGTAGAAGAGGATCATGTAGAGCAGCACGAGCACGAATGCGATCAGGAACGAAATGAGACCGGCCCTGATGGACTCGGCACCGAGGGAAGGACCCACGACCTGCTCCTGCACGATGGTGGCGGGGGCGGGGAGCTTACCGGACTTGAGGACGTTGGTAAGGTCGGTGGCCTCCTCCATGGAGAAGTTGCCGCTGATTTCGGAAGAACCGCCGGTGATTTCGCCGTTGACGGTCGGGTAGGAATACACGGTGCCGTCGAGCACGATGGCGATCTGCTTGCCGATGTTGTCCTTGGTCAGGCGGGCCCAGATGTTGGCGCCTTCTGCGTTCATGGTCATGGACACGGAAGGGCTGCCGCCGCGGCGGTCGTTGGTGGTCACGCGGGCGTCGGTGACGACACCACCGTCAAGAGGGGCCTTGCCGTCACGGTTGGAGGACTTGATGGCGATGAGTTCGAAGATGTTGTCGGACTGCATGTACTCGCTGGGCTTCACGCTCCACATCGGGCGGAACTCGGCGGGGAACAGGTTGGCGACTTCCGGCATGCGGAGGTACTTGCCCACGGCTGCGGTGTCGGCTGCAGCGGCGAAACCGATGCAGGCGTTGCCGCGGTAGCCGGAGGGCTGGAGCACTGCGAAGAGGGGATTGGCCCTCTTGTAGGCCTCAATGTCGGCGTCGGACTCGCCCTGGGCCTTGATTTCCTCGGCCACGAGGTCCTCACCTTCGGCCGGCTTTGCGGTGGGCTCGGCGACTGCCTCCGCTGCTGCATACTCAGCGAGCAGGGCGTTGGCCTCCTGGAGGTAGGGGGCGATTTCGGCAGCGTCGAACGTGGTCCAGAATTCGAGGGATGCGGTGCCCTGGAGGAGCTTACGCACACGCTCAGGCTCCTTCACGCCAGGGAGCTCCACGAGGATGCGGCCGGTGTTGCCGATCTTCTGGATGGAGGGCTGGGTGACGCCGAAACGGTCGATACGGTTGCGGAGCACGTTGAAGGAGTTGGCGATGGCGCTCTCGGCTTCTTCCTTGATCACGGACACGACCTGTTCGTCGGTGGACTCGGGCTTGATACGGTCGCGCATTTCATAGGTGCCGAACACCTGTGAAAGCCTCTGGCCGCCGGTGACTTCCTTCCACGCCTCTGCGAAGAGGGTGATGAAGTCGGACTGCGAACCGACGGAACGCTCCTTGGCGAGGGCGATGGCCTTCTGGAACTCAGGGGTCACGTTATTGCCTGACAGGGCGCGCACGAGGTCCTCGAGCTGCACCTGCAGCATGACGTTCATACCACCCTTGAGGTCCAGACCGAGGTTGATCTCCTTGGCCTTAACTTCTTTGAATGTGTTGCCGAAATAAACTTTCTGGGAAGAAACAGAGTCAGTGAACCTCTTTTCTTCATTCTTCTTGAGTGAATCAAGGAAATAAGCTTGATCCTCTGCAGCAATTTTCGCGAATGCGGGGCTCTGGCTGAACGCCTCCGTCTTTGCGGCGGCCGCTTTCTGTGCTTTCTTCTCCTGGATGCTGGTCACAGCGGTGAAGGAAAGCTGCCAGAGGCAGGCAATTGCGAGCAGGATTGCTACAAGTCTAATTGCTCCTTTGCTTTGCATAACTATGGTTAATAATAATAAATGTCCAAAAATAGTTTGCAAAGTTAGTATTTTTCTTCGAACAAACTAAAAAAAAGCCAAAAAACTGTCATGTGCGCGTGTGGCCTGTCTTTTTGCCGTGAGCAGCAACCATCTGATGTTCAGCTGTTTAATAAAACCCGATTGCTCTGTTTAGTGCAATCGGGTTTTGCTATCCTTTTGTGTATCAGCGGATTATTTCTCACGCGCGAATCTGATCCTTAGGTATTTCGCCAGCTGTTCGCCTGGAACGGCCAGATTTTTCAGCACGTCAAAGAACAATTCTTCCCTTTGCGGCTCACTAAGCAGAAATATTTTGTGGATATCCTGCAGGTTCAGCCGCTGCTTCAGATATTGCCCGATACGGGAGTAGCAGAGGTCTGATTTTCCTATGAATATCTCGTTCAGGTCGTGCTCCGATCCAGTACTGCAGTGCATGGCGTGAAGCATGTTCTCGTAGGAGCCGAAAAGCGTAATAGCGTAGTCGTAGTCTATGACATTATACAAGGAGATGATATAGTCCGTCAGCTGGGCTCTTTCCTTTTTGTCCAGACCGTAATAAATCCGATGCAAGAAACTGTAGTTCAGATGACGATTATTGTCATGCTCGCTTTTGACCTGCTTCAGTGCATTCCTTAGCCCCCAGGATGCTTTCCTTAGCACAATTGATTCGGAAAATGGATTGTTGGAAGCGGCGTAGGCAAGGAAATTCCATCTGTACTGCTCGGCTCTTTCGCAAATCCGGCGTTCCACGGGGTTGTTGCCCAAATAAATTATGTTGGTCCTGGCAGCTTTGTCTCCAAGTTTTGGCACACTCCCGAACCGGTGCCTAAATAACGGCGTTGTTCTGTTGCATTCAATATTATTCAAAAACGCGAAACGGCAGGTAACTTCCTGAATGAATGATGATAAATCCTTTTTTCTTCCGGCAACTGAACTGCTGTGGGTATGATCCGGCATGAGGGTAAGCGCCACTGCTTTGATGTCGAACTTCTTGATGATCGTGCAGAAGAGGGTGAAGTAGACCAGGCAGTCGAAAACGTCGTAAAACAACACGAACCCGTTGACGGTCCTTTGATAACAGTGGTTTAAAATCCCACGAATAACTCTGCGGCTTTTCATAGTCTGTTTGGTTTATTGAACAATAGTAGTAATAATATTCGAAATAACAATGAAAAATGCTAACTTAGTGGCTGATTATGGGTAATAAAACTACTGCCGAACCGGGGCGCAGACTTGCCAGCCTGGATGCCCTGAGGGGCTTTGACATGCTATTTATTATAGGATTCGCCTCGCTGGTGGTCTGGATTTGCAAGCTGTTTCCCGACGGGGAGAACAGCTGGCTGGCCCTGCAGATGGGCCATGTGGCCTGGGACGGCCTGCGTCACCACGACACCATCTTCCCGCTGTTCCTGTTCATCGCGGGCGTGTCGTTCCCGTTTTCCTACGCCAAGATGCTGGAAAAGGGGAAGAAGCGTTGGAAGATCTACTGGAAAATCGTACGCCGCGGGCTTGTACTGGTGTTCTTCGGCCTGCTGTGCAACGGCCTGCTGAAGTTCCACTGGAGCGACCTGCGCCTCTGGAGCGTACTGGCGCGCATCGGCCTGGCGTGGATGTTTGCCGCGCTGCTGTTCATCAACTTCAAACCTTCTGTGCGTGCGGTGATTGCCGTCGTGCTGCTGGTGGGCTACTGGCTGCTGCTGCGCTTCGTGCCGGCTCCCGACGCGCCCGCCGGTGCCGGACCGTTCTCATTTGAGGGCAATCTGGTTGGTTACGTGGACCGCTGCCTCTTCCCGGGGCACCTCTATAGAGGCGACGGCGGAGTGTTCGACCCCGAGGGCCTGCTGAGCACGGTCCCGGCAATAGTTACCGCCATGCTGGGCATGTTCACCGGAGAGTGGGTGCGCAGAAAGGACGTGAGCGAGAACAAAAAAGTGCTGGGGATGGTTGCGGCGGCGGCGATGCTGCTGGCCGTCGGCCTGGTGTGGTCGCGCTGGTTCCCGCTCAACAAGAAGCTCTGGAGCAGCACCTTCGTGCTGGTCGTGGGCGCATATTCGCTGGCGATGCTGGCTCTGTTCTACTGGATTATCGATGTCAAGGGATGGAAAAAGTGGAGCTTCCCCTTAGCCGTAATCGGCATGAATTCCATCACTATCTACATGGCCCCGCGAATAATCGACTTCCGGCACGCCACCGATTTCTTCCTGGCCGGCCTCTGCTCGTACATGGGACCGGTGTGGGCGAAAATCGTGTGGTATATCGGCTTCCTCGCTCTCGAGTGGCTGTTCCTGTATTTCCTCTATAAAAAGAAGATTTTCCTGAGGGTGTAAGCGGGCGGCTCTGCGAAGCGCGTGAGAGGTAAACCGCTGATACACAGCGGAATGGTAAAACCCGATTGCACTGTTTGGAGCAATCGGGTTTTGCTAAGTTGCTGAACATCAACCGGTTGCTACTCACGGGCGGGCGGCAACCAGGCCACCGGGGCGCCGAAGCCGCTCGCGGCAGCACGTCCTCTACAGGTTGCGGAGGAGGTTGTTGAGGTTGACGCGCTTGTCGATGAGGGCGCGGAGCTCGGAGATGGGCACGCGCTCCTGCGACATGGTGTCGCGCTCGCGCACGGTCACGCAGCCGTCCTCGAGGGACTGGTGGTCCACTGTGATGCAATAGGGAGTGCCGATTGCATCCTGGCGGCGGTAGCGCTTGCCGATGGAGTCTTTCTCCTCATACTGGCAGTTGAAATCGTACTTCAGGTCGTCCATGACCTTCTGGGCGAGCTCGGGCAGGCCGTCTTTCTTGACGAGCGGCAGCACTGCGGCCTTGACCGGGGCGAGCGGGGCGGGGATGCAAAGCACCACGCGGCTCTCGCCGTTCTCCAGCTGCTCCTCCTTGTAGGAGTGGCTCAGCACTGCGAGCACCATACGGTCCACGCCGATGGAGGTCTCCACCACATACGGAGTGTAGGCGGCGCCTTCTTCCGGGTCGAAGTACTCGATCTTGCGGCCTGAGAACTGCTGGTGCCTGCCGAGGTCCCAGTTGGTGCGGCTGTGGATGCCCTCGAGCTCCTTGAAACCGAAGGGGAACTGGAACTCTATGTCGGTGGCGGCGTTGGCATAGTGGGCCAGCTTCTCGTGGTCGTGGAAACGGTAGTTCTCCGCGCCCATGCCGATGTTCACGTGCCACTTCATGCGCTGCTCCTTCCATTTTGCGAACCACTCCAGCTCGGTGCCGGGCTTGATGAAGAACTGCATCTCCATCTGCTCGAACTCCCTCATGCGGAAGATGAACTGGCGGGCCACTATCTCATTGCGGAAAGCCTTGCCTATCTGGGCGATACCGAAAGGTATCTTCATGCGGCCGGTCTTCTGGACGTTGAGGTAGTTCACGAATATGCCCTGGGCGGTCTCGGGGCGCAGGTAGATGGTGTTGGCACCCTCTGCCGTGGAGCCCATGGAGGTGGAGAACATAAGGTTGAACTGGCGCACGTCGGTCCAGTTGCAGGTGCCGCTGATGGGGCACACGATGCCGCAGTCGATGATGATCTGGCGGTACTCGGCCAGGTCATTGGCATCTTCAGCCTTCTTGTAGCGGTTGTGGACCTCGTCGTACTTGGCCTGCTCGCGCAGCACGTTGGGGTTGGTGGCGCGGAACTGGGCCTCGTCGAAGGCCTCGCCGAAGCGCTTGCGGCCTTTTTCCACTTCCTTGTTGATCTTTTCTTCAATCTTGCCGAGATAGTCTTCGATGAGCACGTCGGCGCGGTACCTCTTCTTGGAGTCCTTGTTGTCGATGAGGGGGTCGTTGAAGGCGCCCACATGGCCTGAGGCCTCCCAGATGCGGGGGTGCATGAAAATGCAGGAATCAATGCCCACGATGTTCTCGTTGAGGCGGGTCATTGCGTTCCACCAGTACTGCTTTATGTTGTTTTTGAGCTCTACGCCCATCTGGCCGTAGTCGTAGACGGCGGCGAGGCCGTCGTAGATTTCGCTCGAAGGGAAAATGAATCCGTACTCTTTACAGTGCGCTACCAGCACTTTGAAAAGTTCATCCTGTGTCATAATGAGTTATATCGATTTGAGTCTTTCAGTAAACCGGTGACTTCGGTGCGCAGGCCCACGGCGTCGCGGAGCTGCTCCATGCTGAGGTGCATGCGGAAACGCCAGTGGTGGGCAGGGTCGGCCGGCTGGTTGATACGTTCGTTGTCGTAGTCGGGGCGGCGCAGCTTGCCGTCGAGGGCCACCCAGTCCTGCAGCGGGAAAATCGCCAGCATAGGCTGTGACGAAAGGTGGTCCCAGAGGGCGCGGCGCACCTCCCAGGGCTCCATGTCGCGGCCGTTCTCCTCTGCGAACTGCATGCGGAGCGTGGCCATGTCGTGGGAGCTGGAGGCGCACACGGCAAGCGCGGGCCAGGGGCGCCCCTTGTCCATGCTGGTCATTTCCAGGGAAAGGATGCTCTCGTGCTCCATCACTCCTGGCACGCAGTCGGGCACCATGCCGAGGTCTTCACCGCAGGCGAGCATGCCGGTGGCGTCCAGCAGTTCGGGGAGCTTGCGCTCGGCGTTGCGGCGCCACAGCTCGTCGTTGCGGTGGTAGAAAAAGTCGTTGAACAGCGCTCCGAACACGTCCTGCTGCCACTTCGGCAGGCCGACGGATTCGGGGAGTATGCGCGGCTGCACGCACCCTTCGTTGCGCGGGTCCGGCAGGAACAGGCCCTCGATGGGAAGGCCCATGGCCTCGATTTCCTCGCGGCGGTAGGGGAGGGCCGGGTTGAAATGGCCCATGGAGCCGCTGCTGTATTCCAGGGGGATCTCCCAGATACGGAAGAAGCCCAGTATGTGGTCGATGCGGAAGGCGTCGAAGTACTCGCTCATCTTGCGGAGGCGCGCTTTCCACCAGGCATAGCCGTCCTTTGCCATTTCGTCCCAGTTGTAGGTGGGGAACCCCCAGTTCTGGCCCTCGGCGCTGAAGAAATCCGGCGGGGCGCCGGCGCTGGAGTCGAGGTTGAACAGTTCCGGGTGGAAATGGGCGTCGGCGCTGTCGGAGCTCACCCCGATGGGCAGGTCGCCCTTGAAATGTACACCCTTGCTGCGGGCGTAGGCTGCCTCTTCTGCGAACTGGCGGTCCAGGTGCCACTGAATCCAGCGCCAGTAGTCGGGCTCGTTGGAGTCGCGCTGGGCGCAGAAGTCGGCGTACTCGTCGAGCCAGTAGGCGTTGGCCTTGCAGAAACGGCGGAACGCGGCGCTTTCACAGTCCCCCGTGCCGTGGTCGAGCCAGGCCTTGCGCACGCGGGACATTTTCTCCTTGAACACCCTCGGATAGTCCAGCTCCGGCAGGGCGTTGAGCTCCTTCTGGACGCGGCGGAAAGCGGCGTCTTCCTTCACTCCGACCTCCTGCAGGCGCAGGTAGAGGGGATGCAGGGCGAAAGAGGAGATAGGGCTGTAGGGGTAGGAGTCCTTCCACTCGCCGCGGCGGGTCGTGTCGCCGACCGGGAGCAGCTGGATGATGCACTGGCCGGTGGCGGCGGCCCAGTCCACGAGGGGACGCAGGTCGCGGAAGTCGCCGATGCCGAAGTCACCCTCGCCGCGCAGCGAGAACACGGGAACGGCAGTGCCGGCGCCCCTGAATCCCGGGCGGTCGAAAACTTCGGCGGTGTGCTTGCGCACGAACGGGCAGCCGGGGTAGGGGCAGTCGTGCCAGTGGTCCTCGATCACGGGGGCGCTGGCGGCGCTGTGGTGCTCCCATTCGCTGCGGGCGATCACGCCGTCGCGCATGACAACGTAGTAATAATCTTTGAGTGCGGCCGCAGGCACGTTGGCGGTGACGGACCAGACGGCGCCGTCGTGCCACTCCATCGGATATTTCTTATCCTGCAGCACTACGCAGAGGCTCTCGCCCCATTGCGTATGGTAGTGTATTGAAAATGTGGTTTTCACTATAAATGGTAATAACTTCTGAGTATGGCCGCAAACCAGCTGGGCGGCAGGATGGCCTTGAGCAGCACGGAGAGGCGCTGTTCGAGGGTGCTGATTATATAATGGTAACGGGGGCGGCGGGCCTTCACGATGCGGCTGATCTTCTTTGCCAGGAACTCGGGCTTGAGTCCGCCGGTCTCGTCTTTTTCGATGCTCGCAAGGGAGCGGGCGTACGAAGGGTAGGCTTCGTGGGCCTCGGGGTCGGCCACCGACTGGCGGCTGGCCGTGAAAGCGGTGGCGAAGTCGCCGGGCTCTATGACCACGACGTCGATGCCGTGGGCCCGCACCTCCATGCGGAGCGCCTCGCAGTAGCCCTCGATGGCGAATTTGCTGGCGGAGTAGAGTCCCTGGAAGGGGAGCCCCATCAGGCCGCCGATGGAGGAGAAGCAGATGATGCGGCCGCCCTTCTGCCTGCGCATGGCGGGGAGCACCCAGTGGAGGCAGCGCACCATGCCCATCCAGTTGGTATCCATCTGAAGCTCAGCCTGTTTGAGTGTGCTGAACTCCAGCGGGCCGCCTATGCCCATGCCGGCATTGTTGATGAACACGTCGATGCGGCCCTGCTCGTCGAGCACCTGCTGCACGGCGGCGCGGCAGTCTTCTTCGCTGCCCACGTCGGCCTTGATATAATGCACGCCGGGGATTTGCCCGCAGTCGCGGCGGTGGGTGCCATAGACGGTGTGCCCGTCGGCGGAAAGGCGTTCGGCCATTGCGCGGCCGAAGCCGGAGGTGATGCCGGTGATAAGGATAATCATATGACTTCGAGTTCCTTGAATATACTGGTGAGTTTCTCCACGGCCTCATCGACCTGTTCGAAGCTGTGGGTGGCCATGAGGGCGAAGCGTATGAGCACGTCTTTTTCGGGCACGGCGGGCGCGATGACGGGGGTGATGAACACGCCGGCTTCGTAGGCAAGCTTGACTATGGTCATGGCCTTGAAGGTGTCGCGCACGAAGAGCGGAATGATGGGGGACTGGGTGTGGCCGATGTCGAAACCGTTGTCCTTGAATGCTTTATGGGCGTGCTCGGTGAGCTTCCAGAGATGCTCGATGCGTTCGGGCTCTTCCTGCATGATGTCGAGCGCCTTGCTGGCTGCGGCCACGGCGGCGGGAGTCATGGAGGCGCTGAAGATGAGGGAGCGGGAGTTGTGCTTGAGGTATTCTATCACCACCTTGTCGCCGGCGATGAAGCCACCCAGCGAGCCGAAGCTCTTGGAGAAGGTGCCCATGATCAGGTCCACCTTGTCGGTGAGCCCGAAGTGGCTGGCGGTGCCGGAGCCGTTCTTGCCGAAGACTCCGAGGCCGTGGGCGTCGTCTATCATCAGGGAGGCGTTGTATTTTTCGCAGAGCCTGACCAGCTGGGGCACGGGGGCGAGGTCGCCTTCCATGGAGTAGACTCCGTCCACCACTATGAGCTTGTTGGCGTTCCTGGGGGTGAGCCAGAGCTTCTTCTCCAGGTCCGACATGTCGTTGTGGCGGAACTTGCGCACGTCGCTGAAGCCCAGGCGGCTGCCGTCGATGATGCAGGCGTGGTCCAGGGCGTCGAGGAAAATGAATCCGCCCCTGAAGCCCAGGCATCCCACGACGCCGAGGTTCACCTGGAAGCCGGTGCTGTAGGTGACGGCCTCATCCTTGCCCACGAAGCGGGCGAGCTTTGCTTCAAGTTCTTCGTGTATATCGAGCGTGCCGTTGAGAAAACGGCTTCCGGAACAGCTGGTGCCATATTTTTGGATGGCTGCTGCGGCAGCTTCCTTGAGACGGGGGTCGTCGGAGAGTCCGAGGTAGGAGTTGGAGCCGAACATAAGCACTTTGGTGCCGTCGGCCATGGTGACCAGCGGGTCCTGGCCGGAGGAAATGGGGCGGTAGTAGGGATATATGCCCTTTGCCTTGACCTCTTCGGCCAGAGTGTATTTCGCACAGGTCTTGTTCAATAATCTTTCCATTTCAGGTATCAGTACAATAACTTGCAAATATAGGTTTTTTTTCCTAATATTGTATTTGATGGACAACGCACAGATTATAGCCTTGATCAAGCGGGAGGTAGTTCCCGCCATGGGGTGCACGGAGCCGGCGGCAGTGGCTCTCTGCACCGCCTACGCCACCGAAGCCCTCGGGGCCGTCCCTTCCAGAATTGACGTGAAGCTCAGCGCCAACATCCTCAAAAATGCCATGGGCGTGGGGATTCCCGGCACGGGCATGACCGGCCTGCCGATCGCCGTCGCCCTCGGAGCGCTGGTGGGGAAGAGCACGTATCAGCTTGAGGTGCTGAAAGACAGCACGCCGGAGGCGGTGGCGCGGGCGAAGGCCTGGCTGGCCGGCGGCGGCTTGCAGATAGGGCTGACCAAGGATAGCGCCGAGATGCTGTACATCGACGTCCGCTGCTCGGCGGAGGGCCGCGAGTCCCGCGCCATAATAGCCCGGGAGCACACCCGCCTCGTCCTGCAGGAGGGGCCCGCCGTCGAGGGGCTCGACGAGCGAGCCGCCCTTGGAGCCCCG
This sequence comes from Bacteroidales bacterium, assembly GCA_017617715.1. Lineage (GTDB taxonomy): Bacteria > Bacteroidota > Bacteroidia > Bacteroidales > UBA932 > Cryptobacteroides. Next base: position 11,683 of record JAFZVQ010000077.1, read on the forward strand.
GAGACTGCCGGCGAAAGCGACGAGGAGCTCACGCTCCGCCGCGTCTGGGAGTTCGCGACCACGGCCCCGCTTGCCGACATCGAGTTCATCAACGAGTCCCGCCGCCTCAATGAAGCGGCCGCCGAGGAGTCCCTGAAGGGGAATTACGGCCACGAGCTCGGCAAAACCCTCTCCCGCCCGCTCGGGAAAGGCATTTTCGGCGACACCATTTTCAGCCACATAATCAGCGCCACCTCCAGCGCCTGCGACGCCCGCATGGCCGGGGCCATGATCCCCGTGATGAGCAACTCCGGCAGCGGCAACCAGGGCATAGCCGCCACGCTCCCGGTGGTGGTGTTCGCCCGCGAAAACCACAACACCGAGGAGGAGCTCACCCGCGCCCTCGTGCTCAGCCACCTGACCGCAATCTACATCAAGCAGAGCCTCGGCCGCCTGAGCGCCCTGTGCGGCTGCGTGGTGGCCTCCACCGGCAGCAGCTGCGGGCTCACCTACCTGATGGGCGGCGGCTACGAGCAGGTGGCGGCGAGCGTGAAGAACATGATCGCCAACCTGGCCGGCATGGTGTGCGACGGCGCCAAGCCCAGCTGCGCCCTGAAGGTCAGCAGCGGCGTGTCCACGGCAGTCCTCAGCGCCATGCTGGCGGTCCAGAACCACTCCGTCTCCTGCGTCGAAGGCCTCATCGAAGACGACGTCGACCGCTGCATCCACAACCTCACCCGCCTTGGCTCCCTCGGTATGCGTGAGACCGACAAGATGGTGCTAGAGATTATGACGAATAAGCAGTAACTCTCGAGAGGACGTCCCGGCTGTAGCAGAGCGTCAGGCAGACGGTGCGGGCGGCGAGATGGACGAAATACGCCGCCAGCAGCACGTGGAGGCAGATGTCTCCGGCGCCGGCGAGCCCCGCAGCACCTCCCGCTCCTGAAATCCACAGCCAGCCGAACCAGCAGGCAAAGAACCCCGCCATCGCCGCTGCCATCGACAGGAACAGGCTGCGCGACGCGGTTGCCCCCAGGTAGATTCCGTCCCAGGTGAAGGCGGCGCAGCCCAGCGGCGGCATGACCAGCAGCCACGGCAGGAAGCGCCGGCCCGCCTCCACCACCGCCGCATCCGAAGTGAACAACCGCAGCAGCGGCAGCCCCGTGATCGCGTAACCCCCGATCGACAGCACCGCGATGCTCATGCTCCATACGAACACGTAACGCACGGTCTTTCTGAGCATTACGTCGTCCTGCGCCCCGATGAACCGCCCCGAAAGCGCCTCCCCGGCGTACGCGAATCCGTCCGTGAAATAAGAGAAAATCATCAGCAGCTGCATCATGATTGACGAGCACGCCAGCAGCACGTCCCCGAACGCCGACGCTATGATGGTGTACCCCATATAGATACCTGTGAAGCACAGCGAGCGCCCAAGCAGGTTGCCGTTCATCTTCAGGAACGGCATCATGTTCCGCGCCCGCAGCAGCTCCGCAAAGTCCTCCCGCCGCACTGTGCCCAGCACGCTGGCGTACTTTCGCACGCACACCAGCACGGCGTACGTCAGGCCGGCATACTGCGCCACCACCGTGCCGAGCGCGATGCCGTCGAAGCCTATACCGCCCCACCCGAGCATTCCGAATGTCAGCACCACCGACGCCCCGATATTGGTCACATTCACCACCAGGTCCGTCCACATCGAACTCATCGAATCCTGCATGCCCACGAACCACCCCCGGAACACCATCAGCGCCAGGGTGGCCGGCACAGCCCAAATGCGTATGCTGAAATACCGCAGCGCGAGCTCGCACACACGCGGCGTTGCGCTCACGACCAGCATCCCAAGCCGGGCCAGCGGTCGCTGCAGCACCAGGATCACCACCGCAACTAGCGTGGCGAGCGCTATTCCACGGAAGAAAATGTCGGCGCACTCCCTCGGATTCTCCCGGCCGTAAGCCTGCGCCGTGAGGCCTCCGGTGCCGGTGCGGAGGAAGAAAAAGTTCCAATACAGCAGGTTCAGCAGCATGGCGCCCACGCTGATTCCTCCGATAAACACGGCTGATCCTCCGTCGGTGTCGACGAGGTGCCCGGCTAGGGCCGTGTCCACCATCCCCACCAGAGGGACGGTGAGGTTGGCGAGTATGCTGGGCACCGAGAGACGCAGTATCTCCCGGTTCAGCGCGCGGTCTGTCAGAATGTGCTTCACCTTAACCGCAAAAATAAAAATAATTCCCTAAATTAGCAGGACAAATTCAACACCAACGATGAAAGCTCTCAATCTCCACGCCGTCGGCGACCTGCGCTACGAAGAGGTCCCCGACCCCATACGCCAGGAAGGCGAAGTCCTTCTGAAAATCAAGGCCTGCGGCATCTGCGGCAGCGATATTCCCCGTATCTTCAAGAAAGGCACATACCATTTCCCCACCATCCCGGGGCATGAATTCTCCGGCGAAATCATAGACGCCGACAAGCCCGAACTCATAGGCAAGAAGGCCGCCGTGTTCCCGTTGCTGCCCTGCCGGAAGTGCGCCTCCTGCCAGGTGGGCGAGTACGCCCAGTGCAGCGACTACGACTACTACGGCTCCCGCCGCGACGGCGCCTACGCCGAGTACCTCGCCGTCAAGGAGTGGAACCTGGTGCCCTTCGAAGGCATCAGCTTCGAGGAGGCGGCCATGTGCGAGCCCGCGGCTGTGGCCCTCCACGCCGTCGGCCTGGCCGACATCAAGATAGGCGACACCGTGGCCATTTTCGGCGCCGGCCCCATCGGAATGATGCTGGCGCTGTGGTGCAAGGCCTCCGGCGCCTCGAGGATTATCCTTTGCGACATCGACCCTGCGAAGGTGGAGTTTGCCGCGAAGATGGGCTTCGACGCCGTGAACAGCTCGCAGACGGATGCTGCCGAATACATCAAGGAAACCACCGGAGGCCGCGGCGCTGATGCCTGCATTGAAGGCGCCGGCGCCACCCAGACCTGGGAGAGCTGCATCAAGGCCGTAAAGAGCTTCGGGCATGTGGTCTGCATGGGCAACCCCTTCGGCGACATGACCCTCACCCAGGGCACCTACAGCCAGCTCCTGCGCAAGCAGCTGACCATCCGCGGCACCTGGAACAGCTCCTACAACGATGCCCACAACGACTGGCGCACGGCCCTCGACGCCATCACCAAGCATATCGTGGACGTGCGTCCCCTCATCACCCACCGTTTCGCCCTGCAGGACTACAAGCAGGCCTTCGACATGATCCTGGCCCGCAAGGAGTTCTACAGCAAGGTGATGTTCGTCGACTAGCCGGATATGTGTTTCAGGAAGAAGAATTCGCGTCAGCTGCTGCTGACCAGGGAGCGGCTCCGGGAGCTGACTTCCGTCAGCGACTTGTCGACCACAGAATACACGGTCGAGAAGATAGTCAAGGCCGTCGACACCGCAAGCGCTTTCAAGCGCTATCTGGCGGGGGAGCGTAAGGTGCTGTATTCCTGCAAGATATATATCAAGGCGGGGATCGACATGAAGAAGTACGACCCCGACAAGACCGAGATCGACCTTTCCACCATGTCCATTTCCATCACTCTTCCCAAGGCTGGAATCATCTCCTTCGACATGCCGGCCGAAGAGCAGGATATGGAATACACCAAGGTGGGCCTGATGCGCAGGCGCTTTTCCGCCACGGAGAGCAACGAGCTGCTGGTCCAGGGCGAGAAATCGGTCTATGAGGCAATACACGAGATGGGTATTCTGGAAGACGCTGAGCGCAACACCCGCGATTTCTTCTCGGCCGCGCTTTACCAGCTGGGCTACCACATTGTCAACATTAAATTCGAGGCGATATGAGAATGATCGTGAACTTTTTCTTATCGCTGGCAGTGCTGGCTGCCCTTTTGGGGATTGTGTATCTTTATTTCTTTAAGCGTAAGAAGAAAAAGAAGGGGCCCATGATTGCCGACACGCCGTCCGTGGTGGTGGCGATCAACAAGATTGCCGAGTTGGCGACCGCTTGCTATTTCGGGGAGAAAATCATCTTGAAAAGGAAGAACTTTCTTCTCGGCGACGAGCTCTGCATTATCGCCAAGGGCCTTGTGCGTGCGGGTTATAACCTCAAGGAATTGAAGCCGGGCGACGTGAGTATCAAAAAAGATGTGGTGACGGTGCGGCTTCCGAAGGTGGAGATTCTTGATGTCATTATCAATCCTTCCGACTGGGATTTCTATGTCGAGGACGGCAACTGGAACGATGAGATCCGCGATATCAAGGCCGAGGCCAAGAAGGATTTTATGAAGGACGCCATCGAGCACGGCATCCTCGAGAAAGCCAAGCGCAACGGCGAGCGCAAAATCACCGCCCTCCTCCTCAGCCTTGGCTTCAAAGGCGTCGTCTTCTCCTGATTGGTCGGGGCTTCAGTTGGAGCTGCTGCTAAAATCGTAAGAAAGGGTTGATGTGTAAGTTTTACCGTATTCGTCCTTAAACTCAAACGTCAGATTATGAACCTTATTCAGGGTAGGCTTCTTGACGACTTTCAGCTTCATCAGGCAGATCCATTTCTGTGCCTCGTCTAATTCAGAACGGGAATAAGGATACTTCAGCAAATCAGATTCAGCAGATCTGAAGTGGAACCCCAACATTTTCAAATCGTTGGGCTGAACGGATGAAAGCAAAAGCCCCGTTTTTATATCTTGCCTCCAGTCTGCGTCAAATCTTGGATAAGAGCTGTTTGCATATACCATAAATAAATCGGAAAGAGGGGCCCCTGCAAGATGAGATTCGTCATAATCTCTGTCCGAATATATTGATACGCTGTGGATATCAGGACTTACATATCTGATATCAGGCCCGCAACCATCAACTTTTAACTCCTTTTTATCGTATCCAACGTCACCATATTTCTTGCAAACAGCATCGAAGAACTCCTTATCTTCTCCCTCTGCATCCTCTTGCCGGATACTCTTTTTTGCATATACATCTATCGTAAAGTCCCATTCAGCCGGCTTTCCTACTTCAGGAGACACCACAATGCTATCATATAACGATATTTGTCTTGTCCTATGTGTGAAAAAGAAATAATCATCAGGCCCATATAGCGTACCGATAGGAATGAAATCCATCAGATTGCATGACACTGCCCCGATAAGCAAGGCTATGAGAACCAGTATTCTTTTCATAATAGAGGATGATCTAAAGGGACTAAATGCTCATGTTCGGCAGCATCTCATTCAACAACAAAACATCAGTCTCTTTAGTACAAGACGCCATAATTAAAAGCGTCCCTAATAATAAAAACAGCAAATAACAGAAAACGCGATACATAATGATTTTTTCGCAAGATACAATAATTATTGGACGTTGTAAATACTTTTCATTTGCCTCGGCGGTCCTGTCCTTGGCTTCAAAAGCGTGACATTCCTTTAGTCGGCCGGGAAAGGCCCCTCGCTCCTGCTACAAAATTGCTTCGCCTGCGCTCGCAATTTCAAAGTCGCTCGGCACCTTCCCCGCCCGTGCTCAGCGCTTCAGTTGGAGCAGTTGCTGAAATCGTAAGAAAGGGTTGATGTGTAAGTTTTACCGTCTTCGTCTTTAAACTCAAACGTCAGATTATGAACCTTATTCAGGGTAGGCTTCTTGACGACTTTCAGCTTCATCAGGCAATCCCATTTAAGATATTTAGTTGAAGAAAAATCTCTATAGTGCTCTATATCTAACATTTTCAAGTCGTTTGGCTGAACGGATGAGAGTAAAAGACCGGATCTTATATCTTCTCTCCAGTTGGAGTCAAAGCGGGGGTACAAACTGTATGCATAAACCAAGAAACAATCCGAAAGCAAAGCTCCGGCAGGGTGATCTTCGTCAAAATCCTTATCTGAGTATATTGACAAGCCTTGAATATCGGGAGTCACATATTTTAACCCCGAAAAACAATGTTTCAATAGCTTTTGATCATATCCAACATCACCATATTTCTCACAGACGGCATCAAAGAACTCCTTGTCTTCACCTTCTGCATCTTCCTGCCTAATAGATTTGATTCTACGGGCATCAACAGTAAAATCCCATTCTTCTGGCTTCCCCGCTTCAGGCGAAACTACGACGTCGCTATATAATACTAATTGCGTGGTTCTATGTGTGAAAAAGAAATAATCATCAGGCCCATATAGCGTACCGATAGGAATGAAATCCATCAGATTGCATGACACTGCCCCGAGAATTAAGGCAATGAGTATCAGTATCTTTTTCATAATATAGGATGATTTTTTGCAACTCGCGTTATTTGGTCTCATAAGCATCTAATGCAGCGAAGAATCTCTCGGGGGCGAAAGCGCTATTTCTTGGCGGGGGTGTGGAGGTGGTAGGTGAGGGAGACCTTCAGGGCGGTGGGGTCGGGCAGGCGGGTGGAGCCGGTGAACTTGTGGGAGAGCAGCATTCCCATGCTGGCGGACATGTCGAGGCGCCACCAGGTGCCGAAGGGGAGGGAATAGCCGCCTCCGAAGCTCCCGAGAAGCTCGGTGGCGTTTGCCCGGGTGGTGTTCCAGGCTAAATTGTATTTACCGGTGCCGAACGAGGCGGTGGCGAACCAGCCGCGACAGACGGATGCGCCCCGTGAGGGCCAGGGGTCGAGGTAGTAGCGCGCCCCGATGTTCATGTGCTGAATCTGGAGCGCATGTGTGCCTTCTGAGTTGGACCACCAGGGGGTGGTGTAATCGACGCTGAAGCACCATCTGCGGCCCACGGGCACCTGCACGCCCACATTCACGGCGGTGACTGCGTCCAGCAGCAGGTTTGTCGTGACGCCGAAGAGCTCTTTATCCGAGGTGATTGCCTCGGCCGCTTCAGCTTCCATCCTGCGGCGCTCCCGCTCCGCCTCGCGCTCCTGACGCTTTGCCTCAGCAGCCGCTTGCTGCTCTTTCTTCTTGGCCTCTGCTGCAGCCTCGCGTTCCTGCCGTTTTGCCTCCGCAGCTGCCTGCTGCTCTTTCTTCTTGGCTTCAGCCGCCGCTTCACGCTCTTTCTTTCTGGCTTCAGCGTCGGTGGCCTGCTGCTGGCGCTTGGCTTCCTCGGCGGCCTGTTGTTCCTTCTTCCGTGCTTCCTCGGCGGCCTGCTCTTCCTTACGCTTGCGCTCGGCGTCGAGTTTCTGCTGCTCCTCCTTCTTGCGTTGCTCCTCAAGGGCCTTCTGCTCCTCTTCTTTCTTGCGTTGCTCGTCGAGGGCTTTCTGTTGCTCCTCCTTCTTGCGTTGCTCCTCGAGGGCCTTCTGCTCCTCTTCCTGCTTACGGCGCTGCTCCTCCGCCTTTTTGTCGTCGGTCTGTTTGCCGCGGGCGGAAGGAGGGAGGGCGATGGCGTCCTGGACCTCGATTTTTACCGGGGTGGAAGCGGGTTGGCCGGGGGAGGTGGTATTAAGGATGCCGGACGGGTCGGTGACGGTGGTGTTGGTCACGGCCTCAGCCGGGAGTACCGGCTGGCTGGGAGGGATATCCGGCGTTTTGCCCCCCTGGTTCTGCGCAAGGGCAGGCAGGGAGAAAAAAAAGGCGGACAAAGCCGCCATTATCAGCAAAACGCGAAACTTCATTGAAACCTCTTATTATCTGAAGCTTACGTTGTTGAGCTCAAAGCAGATGCCGGTGTTCTGGATGTTAAGCTGGGGGCAGAGCACGCAGAGCTTGACCTTGGCCATTGCGGTGGCTTCCTTGGCCACACCCTTGATGAGAATGTGGCACTTGACGGGCACTGAAGGAGGGAACACGGTGGCGCTGTACTGGTCCGTGAGGTTTTTGTTGGCCACGGACACCTGCACGCGGCCGAGCTCATATACATTGCCGTCGTTGTCGTAGGCTACGGAACCGCCCATGCCGGTCTGGTATATGCCTCCCACGAGGTTCAGGAGAACTTCATTCTGGGAGAGATTGGTCACCAGGACAGTGATTTCCACATCGCTGCCGAGCGTCTGGACGTCCCTGAGCTGGAGCTTGAGGTCTTTGCTCGGGGTGGTGACGGTGGTCTGGGCGAACGCTGCTGCGGCAAGGAGCAGCGTGATAAATATTGCAGTTAATCGTTTCATTTCGTTGAAGTAACAACAAATCCAAGCAAAGGTAAATATTCCGTTTAAAAAAAACAAAAAAACATTGTACCTGCCTGAGTTTATCTATTTTTTACTCCGCACTTAAAACATGATTTGCAAGGTGCCGAGATCGTATATGCCGCCCTGCGCTATTTCAGCCATTTTTTCGATTTTCACGCCGTGTCCCACGTTGTCTGATTTCAAAGTGAACCCCGTGAGGATAAAGGGCCCCGGAGCTATCATCGCGAAGTAGGTTACATCCTCTTCGAAATACGTGCCTGCGGGTTTTAAGTCCAGGTCTTTGTAGAAGGGTTCTTCTTCGTCTCCGTTCCAGGCCGTCACTCTGGAATCCGTGACATCGTATCCGAATGTACCGGACAAAGCGCTTTCCGCATTAAAATGAATACCGCTGATTCCCTTGCCTCCGACTTTGAATGATATCCAGGAGCACAGAGGCTTAAGGGTAATGCTCAAATCCTCTTTGTTGCAGATGCCATATGCCCTCAGCGGAAAATAGTCATCGGACGCGGTGGCTGCGGTCTGCTGGCGCGGAATGGGGATTTTGAATAACACCTTCTCTTCGGAGAACGGATAGAACGCGATATATGTGTCGGCATCCCCGCGTGACTCACCGGAAAAGACGGAAGTCACGCCGCCCTTTTCAGTGAGGTAGCGGCAGTGGTCATACTCCACATGTCCGACCTTCCCATCCTCAACTCCTGCCACAGCAACCACTTTCAGCGCCTCCCCGTCGTGCCACAAAGGCTGAATGCCGGACGGCAAGGCCGGCATTGTGACGGAGATACTTATTTTCTCTGGATCCGAGGATTTCTTTTCAGTTTCCGTGCATGCAAGGGCGACCCAGCACACGGCGGCGTAAATCAGTATTTTTTTCATCATACTGCAAATGTATACAAATCCTTGGAAAGCAGCAATAGGCTTGGCCGGATTGGGGAAGGTCTACTTTTATCATCTTGACCTTCCCCAGTCATATGTCACACGGCCAACCTCTGCGGCCATTTACATGGGGAAGATCCCGACTACTTTTTGAGACCTTCCCCGGTGCCGGACCTTCCCCGATGCCGGACCTTCCCCGGTGCCGGACCTTCCCCGGAGAGTCGCAGGATAGAATTTGTTAAATTTTTTTTGGTGTTTTGAAAAATCGTCGTATATTTGCAGTCCCAATCCGGGAATCGCGGAAATAGCTCAGTTGGTAGAGCGCAACCTTGCCAAGGTTGAGGTCGCGGGTCCGAGCCCCGTTTTCCGCTCCAAACGAAAATGACCACCCTTGCGGTGGTCGTTTTTGTTTAGTATTGGGTCGCTGGTTCCGTGAGACCCGCGAACTCAACAGCCCCCCGACATGGCGAGACCGCGAAATCGGGATCCCTTAGCTAATAATGCTGTCTCGGCTCCTTCCGGAAGGCGTCGAGACAGCATATTTCATCGTCTGGACGTTATTATGCGGTCTCGACTTAATTCGCCCTGCCGCTGCTCCCAGCCCGCTCGCTATTTCCGTTTGTCGATGATTTTGGCGGTGGGGTAGTCGGCTGGGTTGAAGGTGACGAGGGATTCGGGGACGCCGTAGGTGAGGTCGCGGAGAGTGACGGTGACCCCGGAGACTTTAGCCGTGAGGCTGACGGGATGGTAGGCCTTTGACACGACCAGGTCCATGGTCTTCGGGGCGTCCTTATCGGTGTTGCTTTTGAGTTTACGGCACACAAGGTACCAGGCGTCGGCGGTCTCCTCCTTTATTATTACTTCGTAGCCATCGGTGATGCCCTCGAACATGGATATGTCGCCTTCGGAGCCGGAATCGCTCTCGAGACTGAAGGGCTTGATCTCGACCTCGTCGGTCTTCGAGTTGTAGGTCCACTGGGTCTTGGTGTCGGTCCATGTGACCATGGCGACACCCATCAGTTCCATCTCCACGCGCATCTTATCTCCACGGGTGTAGGTCTTCGACGTCATCGTCCCCATGATGGGCACTTTGGCGTCGATCACGAGGGCCTCTCCTTCATCCCCATGCTTTTTCATCTCCTCTTCCATGCGGGAAACAATTTCCATGGGGGTCTGCGCCAGCGCCGCCACGGCAGCGCAAAGGGCGATAATGAAAGTAGTGATTCGTCTCATAACTATTTTTCTTCTAATATGTGCTCGGCGGCGGCGCAGAGGGCGTCGTAAAACTCGGCGCCGAAGGTGTCGGTGAGCGGGCGGCGGAGGAACTGGTAAGCGCGGACGCCCTCGCGCCGCCCCTTCTCGAAGGCGCAGCGGCAGATTTCCCACTTGTGGAGGTTGAGGGCGAGGCCGCCGCCCTTGAAGCGCTTCACCCGTATGGGGTAGAGCGAGCAGGACTCCGGCTTGGTGCAGCCGCACTTCTCGATGGCGCAGAGGCAGGCGCCGTCGGCGCGGAAGTGCGCGAAGGCGCAGGCCGAGGAACCCGGCACGAGCGGCGTGACCAGCTCTCCTTCGGGGTCGATCTCGAAGAAGCCGTTCAGCGCCACCGCCTCGCGCCCGGCCTGAAGCATCTCGCCGCAGTAGCGAGGATAGTCCCGCTCGAGTCCCGGCAGCTCCCGCTCCTGGAGCGGCGCTCCGGCGTCGCCCTCTATGCAGCAAATCCCCTTGCAGGCATCGTAGTCGCAGGAAAAATACTCCAGCACCACGTCCTCTGACACAAGAATATCACCTATCTGTATAATGGTTCCGAACGCTCCGTTCATTGCACCACGAATTCACACTGGCACTTCGACAACGCCTCGAACATCTCCCTGATTTCGGCGGCGCTGACCGCTTTGATCCTCTCCTTGTAGCCGCCCGTCAGGTCGCGCCCCAGGGCTCCCCGGTAAAGGATCTGGTCCCGCAGCATCAGCGGATCGGAGCTCTGCGCGCCGATACTGTCCGTCAGCAGCGTCTTGCACCTCGAGAGCATCACCGGATCCACCTCCCTCGAGGCCAGCCGGTTCATCACCTCTCGCACGGCATTCAGCACCTCCGCCGGGCAGGCCGGGGCGACATCCTCCGGCAGGCCGGACGAGATGCAGGGGTTGCAGTTCACGTAGACCGTCAGCCTCTCGGCCGGCAGCAGTTCGGCGCTGCGCGTCACAGTGAACCGGTATCCCTTCGACGCCAGGGCGCTCGAAAGTTCCTCTTCCAGCACCGTGCAGCCCAGGTTGAGGCACATGTTCCCCTCGGCGGAGAAGGGCCACAGAGCGCTCACCGACACCGTGACGCCCTTGTCGCGCCAGCCGCCCAGGGTGGCGCTGGTGGACCAGCAGTCGCGCAGCGGGAACGCCAGGCGCGGCCGCACCACCCTCTGCTGGAGCGTCGTGAAGCCGCCGATATATTGACACAGGGTCTTCTGCGTGGCCTCTTCGTCAAGGTCGCCGACCAGCACCAGCGTGGCGTTTCGCATGGTCTCGCCCTTGCGCTTGAGGTACTGCCCCACCCGCGAGGGGAAATCGTCGCCGGGCAGCTCCGGCAGGCTGCCGGAAGCGTAGGCGTAGCCCGGGCACATGATGCTGTCGAGCACGGCCCGCGTGCCCTCCGCGGAGAACTTGTCCCGCTGCAGCCGCACCGCCTTCTCGCTGCAGTAGCGCCGGTAGGCTTCGGCATCCGGCTCCGAGGAGCCCACGAGCGACAGCATGGCCTTCATGAGCAGAGTCAGCGATTTCCGGGGAGCGCTTCCGGTGTAGCGCACATCCGACAGCGTGGCCTCGGAATCCATTGATATACCGTACATTGAGAGCAGGTCCCTGAAGTGCTCGCCGCTCATGCCTGCCGTGCTCTGGAGCTTCAGCACGTCGCTGACGAACGCCGCCTCGGACCCCTGGATGCCGGGAATCTCGGTCCAGCCGCCCTTCATCATCAGGCCGTAATGGAATATGCCGTCGGTGGCGGCTTTCTTGAACACCACGCTCACGCCGTTGGAGAAGGTCCATATCTTGCCGCCGCTGAAGGGGTCGGTCGTGTCCGTCTTTATTTTCACCTTCTTGCGTGCGGTCGCCAGCTTCAGCGTGTCCTCCGGCAGGGGAATCGCCACGGGAGCGGTGCCGCCGGCCTCCCAGCCCTGCGTGAACAGCTCCAGCGCCCGCGCCTCGTCGAGCTTGACGGTGCTGCGGACGTGCAGGTGGAGGTTGCGCTGCGGCGAAAGCGTCGCTGCCACATAGCGGCTCAGCAACTCCCTCTCGCGCTCCAGGTCCAGCTTGCGGCCGGTGTAGACCGTGCTGATGGAGGCGGCAGAAGCCAGGTTCGCGCCGTAAAGGTAGGCCGCCACACATTTATCCACGTACTGGCTGTTGGTCATGCGTTTGCCAGCCACGTCCCGGGCCACCTCTTCCGCAATCACGCTGCGCGCGAACGACACTTCTTCGGTAGCCGGGCCCTCGCTGTCGAGCGTCGAAAGCACGCTTCCCACGGTGCGCAGGGCGGCTTCCAGCTGCTCCGGAGACGTGTGGACCGCAATCGAGAAGAGCTCGTCGCCGGCGGTCTCGTCGCTGCCGGTGTAGCGGTACCTGTAGTCCGCAAGGGGCACGGAAGCGCTTGCGAACGCGGCCCGCAGACGGCGCTCCAGGATCACTCCGAACTCTGTGGCGAGCAGCTTGCTCATCACCGGCTGGATGGTGTTCATAAGCTCACGGTCGGTGCGCGGCGAACGGTAATGGATGAGGATGGTGCCCACCGGAGCGGTGCCTGTGGTCACGCCCGCCTGCGCCTGGGGCCGCCAGCTGTAGTCGTCGGTCACTCCGGCGTCTTCCCGCTGCGAGACGGTCATCGAAAGGATGCGGATACGCTCGCTGATCGCGGCCACGTCGATGTTGCCGCTGATAATCAGCGCCTGCCCGTACTGCGACGAGCGCACGATGTCGAACAGCATCAGGAGCGTGGAGTCAGAAACGGCCGAATTGAACACGGGCACGTCCGCAAAGCGGAACACAGTCGCGTCCCGGAGGTGCTGGATGAAACCGCGCTCCCCGTAGCGCACGCCGTTTTCGGCCAGGAACTCATAGGGCTTGCGCCCGTAGAAATGGGGAAGGCTCACGAGGTCGCGCCGGGGGCCGCTGCGGTCGGGGCGCCGGCCCTGCACGAGGGCGAAATCGGCCAGGCCGGGAGCGGCGTCGTTTTTCACCAGATAGTATGAAATGCCGTCGGGAAGGCGCCCTACGGTGATTTCGGAGGCCTTCGACAGAGACGGAAGACCCTGCCCGCTCATTCCAACCGGAAGCACGGACAGAGCCAACAGTGCAAATATGATTCGCAATGCTTTCACATTGCAAATATAATAATTTATTTAAGCAGCTCGTGCGAGGCGGTCATCGCCTTGGGGTCGAGGGCTTCGTCGAGCTTCTCCTTGGTCATGTAGCCATGCTCGAGCACGAGGTCGTAGACGCTGCGGCCGGTGGCGAGCGCCTCCTTGGCCACTTTCGTGGAGGTCTTGTATCCTATATAAGGATTAAGGGCGGTCACGATGCCGATGGAGTTCTTCACCATCTCGTAGCAGTGGTCGGCGTTGACTGTGATGCCCTCGATGCAGCGGGTGCGGAGGGTGTCGATGGCGTTGCGCAGCCAGGTCACGCTCTCGAGGATGGACTGGGCTATCACGGGCTCCATCACGTTGAGCTGCAGCTGGCCGGCTTCGGCGGCGAAGGCCACGGTGGTGTCGTTGCCTATCACCTTGAAACACACCTGGTTGGTCACTTCCGGAATCACGGGATTCACCTTGCCGGGCATGATGGAAGAACCGGGCGCCATGGGGGGCAGGTTGATTTCATGCAGGCCGCAGCGGGGGCCGGAAGCCATGAGCCGCAGGTCGTTGCAGATCTTGGAGAGCTTGATGGCAAGGCGCTTGAGGGCCGCAGAATAGGACACGTAGGCTCCGGTGTCGGGCGTGGCCTCCACGAGGTCGGGGGCCTTGATGAAAGAGTCGCCGCTGAACTCGGAAAGGCGCCTGGTGCAGAGTTCGGCGAAGCCGGGCACGGCGTTGAGACCGGTGCCGATGGCGGTGCCGCCCATGTTTATCTCCTTGAGCAGCACCACGTTGCGCTCCAGGTTGGCGATTTCCTCCTCAAGGTTGTTGGCGAATGCGTTGAACTCCTGGCCGGAGGTCATGGGCACGGCGTCCTGCAGCTGGGTGCGGCCCATCTTGATTATGTCCTTGAATTCCTCGCCCTTGGCGCGCAGGCTGGCGATCAGGGCGGTGAGGCTGGCCACCAGGTGGCGGTTCATGCGCACGAAGGTGTAGCGGAACGCGGTGGGGTAGGCGTCGTTGGTGGACTGTGCGCAGTTCACGTGGTCGTTGGGGGAGCAGAACTGGTACTCTCCTTTCTTGTGGCCCATTATTTCGAGGGCGCGGTTGGCGATCACCTCGTTGGCGTTCATGTTCACGGAGGTGCCGGCGCCGCCCTGCATCATGTCCACGGGGAACTGGTCGTGGAACTTGCCGTCCACTATCTCGCGGCAGGCGGCGATGATGGCGTCCGCGATGCCCTTGTCGAGCACGCCGAGCTCGGCGTTGGCGCTCGCCGCGGCCATCTTCACGTAGGCAATGGCGATGATGTACTCTGGGTAGTGGCACATCTTCGTGGTGGAAATCCTGTAGTTCTCGAGAGCCCTCTGGGTCTGGACTCCGTAGTAGGCGTCGGCTGGAACTTTGAGCTCGCCGATCAGGTCGCTTTCGACCCTGTATTTGATTTCAGACATCGTGTTTGTAGTGTGTTGCGGGGCAAAGATAGTAATTTTGGCACGCAAAATGTAATAAAAAATGTTAACTTTGCACCCTGTTAGTTAGAACGAACCATAATTCTGAACACGATGAAAAAGATTATTGTTTCTCTCGCAGCGCTGTTTGCTGCTGTCGCCGTGATGTCGGGACAAAGTATGGCTGAAGCCACCGAGACCGCCAAACTGGCCAACGAATCCCTTTCGGCCGGTGAGTACGCTACGGCTCTCGCAGGTTTCAAGGAGGCCCTCAAGATGGCCGAGGCTTGCGGAGATGACGGACTTGAGCTTGTGGCCACCTGCAAGGATATTATCCCCAAGACCATGAACGCGATAGCCAAGGATAAGCTTAAGGAAAAGTATTACGACGAGGCTGTTGCCATGTTCCAGGAGACCATAGCAGTGGCCAGGGAGTATGGCGACGAAGACACCGCAGCCAAGGCGGAAGCCCTTATACCTCAGATTTATATGCAGCAGGGCGGTGCCTTGCTCAACGCCAAGGACTTTGCCGGTGCTGCCGAGGTGTATGCCAAGGTCCTCGAGGCCAACCCCGCCAATGGTGTGGCGGCCCTCCGCCTGGGCCAGGCCCTCGAAGGTGCCGAAAGGGGCGATGAGGCCGTCGAGGCCTACAAGACCGCTGCCGCCAACGGCCAGGAGAAGAACGCCAACGCCCAGCTCGGCAAGCTCTACCTGAAGCGCTCGGTCGCTTCCCTCGGCGCCAAGAAATATGCGGACGCCGTGAAGGAGGCCGTGACCAGCAACGAGTACACCCCCAATCCCAAGGCTCTCCAGGTGGCCGGACAGGCTTCCCAGCTCGCCGGCAAGAACGCCGACGCCATCAAGTACTTCGAGCAGTACCTTGAGGCCGCTCCCGACGCCAAGAACGCCGGCCAGGTGGCCTACACCGTGGGCGCCCTCTACCAGCAGGCCAAGAACAACGCCAAGGCCAAGGAGTACTTCTCCAAGGCTGTGACCGATCCCAAATACGGAGCTGACGCACAGAAGGCCCTGAAGGCCCTGTAGCATGCTCGCCCTCGAGCTTCTGGCTCCGGCCAAGGACAAGGCTGTCGGCATCGCGGCAATAGACTGCGGTGCCGACGCCGTTTACATTGCGGGCCCTTCGTTCGGCAACCGCAAGGCCGCGGGCAACAGCCTGGAGGACATACGCGGGCTATGCTCCTACGCCCACCGTTTCGGCGCGCGTATCTTTCTGACAGTCAACACTATCGTCTACGACGACGAGTGGGACGAAGTCCACTCTCTGATGCTTGCCGCGCAGGAGGCGGGAGTGGACGCTTTTATAATAAGGGAGGAGCGCCTGCTCACTTTTGCTGATATTGTGCGGCCCATGCACGCCTCGACGCAGTGCGCCATCCGCGATGCGGAGCGGGCGCGGCATTTCGAGGCGCTCGGCTGCGCGCGCATCATCCTGGAGCGCGGCCTCAGCCTTCAGCAGGTGCGGGAAATATGCGCCGCCGTGCGCTGCGAGGTGGAATTTTTCGTCCACGGGGCGCTCTGCGTGTGCTACAGCGGCGATTGCAGGCTGTCCGCCTACCTGGACGGCCGCAGCGCCGACCGGGGCGACTGCATCCAGGCCTGCCGCTCGCTGTATGACCTGGTGGATGCCGGCGGCAGGGTGCTCGCAAAAGACAAGGCGCTGCTTTCGCTGCGCGATTTCAAGCTTCTCGACAGGCTTGGCGAGCTCGCCGCCGCAGGCGTGTGCTCGTTCAAAATCGAGGGACGGCTCAAGAATGCCTCCTACGTTAAAAATGTGGTGCGGGAATACAGCCTGGCGCTGGATGAGCTTGTCTCGCGTAATCCCGGACTCTACCGCAGGGCCTCCTTCGGCAAGGTAGTCGGGGGCTTCACGCCGGATTCCGACAAGACTTTCAACCGCGGCTACACGCAGTGGTGGCTCGACGCCGAAAGGGGCAAGTGGTCTTCGATGGACGCCCCGAAGGCGATGGGGGAGTATGTCGGGGAGGTGTCGGCGGTTCGGCCGGCGGGCGATGGCGCACTGCGGGTGGCGCTGAGGGCCGCCGGGCCGGGGCTCCGCCTTGCCA
>JAFZVQ010000078.1 GCA_017617715.1 Bacteroidales bacterium
CTCTCCTACGGCATGGTCGACAAGATCCTCAGCAAGAAGTCAGAGTAGCCCTCACGGCCCCTACCGCTGAGACGAAGAAGATTTAAAAAATGTTTGGCGGTATCGAAATAATTTTCTACCTTTGCAGTCCCTATTACGCGAAGGCGTGTAGGAATTGAGTTTGGTGGGTTCGTATAACGGCTAGTACTCAGGATTTTCATTCCTGCAATAGGAGTTCGATTCTCCTACCCACTACCAAAATATTAAAAAAATAATACAATGGCAAATACAGCTTCAGCTAAGAAAGCCGATCGCCAGAGCGAAAGGCACCGCCTGCATAACAGGTATTATGCACGCACCACACGAAACGCTATCCGTGACATCCGCAACACCACCGACAAGGCCGAGGCCGAAAAGAACGCCCCCAAGGTGTACGCGATGATCGACAAACTCGCAAAGATCGGAGTCATCCACAAGAACAAGGCTTCCAATCTCAAGAGCGGTATCCAGGTTTACATCAACAAGCTTTCGTAAAACTCCCCTACAGACGCGTTCCCGACGCGTCTGATTTTTCACAAGCGGGATGTAGCGCAGTTGGCTAGCGTACCACGTTCGGGACGTGGGGGTCGTCCGTTCGAGTCGGATCATCCCGACGGAAAAGAGCACTTCAAAGTGCTCTTTTTTGTCGGGATACCCGTCATTTGGGAAGGGCGAGTTTGTAGACTATTGGGTTGCCCTGGCCGCGCTTGGGGCTGGTGTTGGTGTTGACGTAGATCCAGCCGTCGCGTATCACGAGGTCTTCCATCTCGTAGGGAATCTCCTCGTCGAGATTGTATTTGGCGCAGATGGTGCCGGAGTCGGTGTCGTAGACGCGGATGCGGGACGGGCGGTGCTCAGGGTCGATTGCGCCTACCCCGTAGCAATAGAAAATCTGTCCGTCGCGCATGCAGCCGGACTGGGTGAACCACACGTCGTAGGGGAACAGCGCCTGCCCGAGCAGGTCATCCACGGTCAGCGTGACTGCCGGCCCCTCGGAGAGCGCCGGTATGCGGAACTTGTAGGCTATATAGATATTGTCCTCTGCCCGCAGGGTCACCTTCGGAGTGGTGCGCTGGCGTGCGGAGAACACCCAGAGATGCTTCCTTTCGCGGTCGATCAGCCAGCTCGGCGCTCCAAAGATAGGCTCGTATCCTTTGGCTGCGAACCCGCTGATATCCAGCGTGATAGTCTGCACCAGCCCGGCGCTGAACTTCTTGCCCCGGCGCTTAATGCTCTCCACAAAACAGGTCCATTCGATGTCGCTTCCCACCTTGCCGTTGGAAATGTAAAGCAGAGGGAAAGACGCCCCCCGCTTCTTCTCCACGCCGAATTCGGCGTTGTTGGCATGGTTGTCGGGGCGGGACGAAGCCAGCTCGAAGCCCGCTACAGGCTTTCCGGCATCCGGTTTCCCGGCAGCGGCCCTCTTGAAATCATACACGTTCACGTGCCCTCCGTCCTCCAGGGAGAACAGCCAGCGGCCGTATATCTCCATGCCCTGCTGGGCGCGCCCGCGGCCCTCCTTGACAAGGAATTCACTGCACTCAGGGGCCAGTTGGAGGCCTCCGAAGGACTGAGCGGCCGCGGCAAGCCCCGCAAGCAGCAACATAAAGCTAACGATTGACTTTTTCATCAAGTATCCTATAAATAACGTAAATGCCTATAATCAAACATATTGCGCCGATAAACGCCAGCACAGTCCCCTTGGCCGCCACCGCCTTGCTCTCCCCGGCAATGAGCATGCCTGCCAGGAGCAGGGCAATGACTCCGATGGTGATGCAGAAGCAGTTGAGCGCCAGATGCGAATAGCGTTTCGTGGCAGCTTTCACTTCCGGTCCCGGTGCCACCTCGGCAGCCGGATCCACCACAGCCTCGAGCGCCTCGCGCCCCTGGCTCGTAATCCCCTTGAAGCGGCACCACAGCTCCATCGCGCCCAGAATAACCACCGGCACGACGCACCCGGCCACCGACTCCAGCAGGCTCGGGCTCACCACTTCAGCCGGGATAGTGAACCTGGCCGTGAACCCTATCGTCCAGCTGACCAGCATCGCGACGACCAGCCGCCCGCCGTTGAGCCTGCGCGAAAACAGTCCCCAGATGGACGGGATATACAGCGGACACAGCACCATGGTGAGCACCAGCACCACCACTTTTTCGGCCCCTCCTGCGAGCGGCACCAGCATGGCAATGCCGATGATCACGAGTCCGAAGATCAGCGTGAACACCCTTCCAACCCGTATCCTGCGGCGTTCGGAAGCGTCCGCATTGCCCTTCCAGCGCCCCCATATCTCGTATGTGAACACGTTGGCGTACACGTTAAGCGTACCGGATACGTTGCTCAGCGTGGCCGACAGCATGGCGGCGAGCATCATGCCCACCATGCCACCCATCAGCACCGTCTTGCTCATGTTCACGTAGGCGCTCTCGCCCAGCCGCGTCATCGCATCCGGATCCACGTCCATTCCCGGTCCGGGCACCAGCGTGCGGTAAATCATTGTGGGAAGGTACCATATGAGCGGCGTGATCAGGTACAGCACACCGATCAGCGCCGTGCTCTTCCGGGCGTCCTTCACGGTGGGCACGCTTATGTAGCGCTGCACGAACGGCCAGTCGCCGCCGATCATGGCGACGTGCAGGAACATCCACAGCACCAGCCACAGCCAGCCGTAGGTCGGCGAAGTCAGGGAAAAGAATCCCGGAATGGCGCCCGCCTTCTCAATGAACGCGCCCACCCCTCCGGTGGCCTGGAACGACAGCGGCACCATGAACACCACCACCGACAGCAGCACGCCGAACTGTATGAAATCGGTCATCAGCACCGCCAGGAAGCCACCGGCCACCGTGTAGGCGAGGGTGATGCCTCCCAGGAACGCCAGGGCCCACCAGATGCTAAGGCATCCGGGCGCGGAATCACCGGGCAGCCCGGTGGAGGCGAACACGCTGCCTTCGGGCACCTGGATGAGCGCACACGTGACCACTGCCACGGCATACAAGGCCACGGCGGTGTGCACGCCCCGCCCCACTATGCCGGCCAGGGTGTAGAAACGCACGGTCCCGTGACCGAAACGCACGGTCAGGTATTCCCCGGGCGACTTTATGCGCAACCTGCGCCAACGCCCTGCAATCCAGCGGCTTACGACAAGAGACGAAATACCCAGCATGATGGCCACCATCACCGCTACGAGGCCGGACTTATATGCCACTCCTCCCCAGACCACGAATGTGCTGGCGGAGAATATGGTCATGTAGGAAGACACTCCGGAAAGCCACCAGGACGAGTTGCGCCCCGCTATGAACATGTCTTCCGAGTTCTTGATCCTGCGGCTGACTATGAGACTCACGGCCACCAGGCCGATGAAATAGAACAGCAGTACTATGAGGTCTGCAGTTCCCATTATCGCATCAGTTTGCCGAAAGGCTTCGGGCGCTCCACTATCTCAGTGTACTCGTGGCCGAAGCTGTCGGTCACTTTCACCGTGACGGTGCTGGTGGGCGAGGACGCCTTCGCCGTGAAGTAATGGGCGTGGGCGGTCGCTTCATTGTATTTTTCGGGCCAGCGGCTCTTGGAATTGTCGTCCCAGGAGGCTTTGGGCAGGAAATAGTTTATGGTGTACTGCGGGTTCTCATGCTTCTGGTGCTTCACTTTCAGCTCCTTGCCGTTCTCGGTGACGCTTATCTTCCAGGTGCTTTCCCAGGCCCATACGTTGATCAGCAGCAGGTTGTCCTCGACTGCGCCGAAGTCGGTGCGCTTGTCGTAGTGGCGGAGCATGGCCTGCACGGCGCCGTCGCGGCGGTAGTAGTCGCGCACGCTGTTGAGGTCGAACACGCGGAACTGCCTGTCGGCCCCGTCATCCTCGGACACGAAGTACCACTCCATGTGTTTGCCTTCGAAGGGGAAAACCTCGAAGCCGGCGGGAGCGCCGTCGGTGGTGAGGGTCAGGCCTGCGTGGGCCGCGGTCTGCCACCAGCAGCCGCAAATGCCGGAAATGTTGTGTTCGGTGATGTTGGCTATGTCGGGATATTTGGAAGTGTCGTCGCGGCCGTAGCAGAGCAGGTTCTTGTGGCCGTGGCCGGAAATGAAGTGGACGTCGGAAAAGCCGCGGAACATGGCTGTGAATTCCTTGAACATTTCATCGGAGTCGTATCCGGCACGAAGCATACGGCTTTCGATAGGCTTGCCGGTGAGCCCCTGCTTGTAGCGCATCAGTGGCACGTGGAAGGCGATTACGAGGGGGGCGCTGCGGTCGGAGACGGTGGCGAGGTCTTTCGCCATCCATTCCAGCTGGTCAGCGGTGAAGTAGTGCTCATGGTCGCGCTTGCCGGTGATGCCCTCGTAGCTGTCGATACGGCCTTCAGAGTTGAGGTAGACCACGTTGTCGAGCACTATGTAGTGGGCCCTGCCCAGGTTGAACGAGTAGTGGGTGGGACCCATGGTGCGGCGGTAGCGTTCGGCGGCGTTGAAATCGATGTCGCCTTCGCGGGGGATGCCTCCGTCGTTGTCGTGGTTGCCCATCACGTGGAACATAGGCACTGGGAACTTGCAGTCGGCGAGTGTCTGCGGGAAACTATCGATGGAGTAGCCGTACTCATACCAGTAGCGGTCGTAGGAGCTGTCGCCGCAGTTCAGGCAATACACCGGGCCCCTGGGCTTGGCCTTGGCCACTTCCTCCCGCAGGCGCGGCATGAAGGTCTCGTTGAACTGGCGGATGTCGTCGAAGAGGTTGGCCAGGTGGATGTCGGCAATCGCGATCAGGGTGTAGTTGGTGTTGTCCACGCCCGTGAGGGTGAAATCGTGGCGCTCGGCAGTGCCGGGAGCTTCATTGAGGCGCTGCCAGAAGGCCGGCATGCCGTCTATGGTCTCAACCTCGGTGCAGGAGGGTATGCTCACGAACACGCTGCCTTCGCGCTTGGCGGATTTCAGGTAGTAGAAACCTTGCTTGTCGGTGGTGGCGAGTTCAGCCCCGTCGGAGACCACTACGCCCTGCATCGGGGCACCGTCTTTGAGGACCTGTCCCCATACGGTGCAGCCTTTCGGCAGGCGTTGTCTGGCCTCTGAGGCCGGTGCTATGGCGAGTGCCAGCAGCAGTATTATTATAATCCTTTTCATATCAGGTGTTTATTTCTTGTCTTCAAGGACTGCGCCCAGCGAGCGGAGGCGGGCGGCCAGGGCGGCCACGTCGATATCGGAGACGGGAGTGCCCGAAGCCGCTGCCAGCGCGGCGGCGGCCCC
>JAFZVQ010000001.1 GCA_017617715.1 Bacteroidales bacterium
GTGATTTGCACTAAAGCCTTTGTTGTAATACAAATCAATGGCTCTTTCGTAACTCTCCTGTTGTTTCTTGGTGTGTGGTACGAACATTTTTAACTCGTGTTTACGAGTCAACTTTTTTCAGGGAAAGACAACCTTCCCCAAGGTGGGGCGAATTGTGGCGGGACCTTCCCCGGGGGAATGCTGGCAGAAGGGTCTGGGTGGCTGATTGGCTGGGGAAGGTGCCCGTCGGAAAATGGGACCTTCCCCGCCACGGTCCCCGCCCAGCCCCAGCCACGGGGGAATAATGGCGGGACCTTCCCCAAGGTGGGGCGAATAATGGCGGGACCTTCCCCAGGGGAATGCTGGCAGAAGTGGTTGGGTGGCTGATAGGCTGGGGAAGGTACTATGGGGAAAAGCAGACCTTCCCCAAGGTGGGGCGAATTGTGGCGGGACCTTCTCCGCAGCGCAAAAGCAGCGCTAAAGCGCCGGGGAAGGGGTAGCGAGGGAGCCGGGCCGGGCCGAGACGTCGTCGGTACCTTCGGGCCGGGCTGCCGAGTCGTCGTCGGCACCTTCGGGCCGGGCTGCTGAGGCGTCGGCGGCTCCTTTGTATTTGGCCAGCTCGATTTTCAGCTCGGTGATGGTCTGGTTGAGCTCCTGGATGGTTTTTAGGTAGTGGTCGTTGAGGTCGCGGATGACTTCGTTCTGGTTGATGTTCTGGGTGGCGGCTTCTTCGTGGAAGATGATCTGGTCGCTGTGGAGGCCGTAGCTCTGGGCGTTGCGGCGGAGGGCCTGCTTGGCGGTGATGTCAAGCGCGGCTCCGGCGAGGTACAGGTCGAGAGTCTGCTCGCGCCCTGAGACATTTATGTCATAATCAAAGATATAGCTCGAGCCGATAATCTTGTTGTTCTGGACGAAGCGTTCGGCGCTGATGGTGAAATTGTTCTCCCTGATCGTCACCACGGCGGAGATGACGCTCGGGACCAGCATCACCAGGAGCACGGCGGCCACGATGCGGGGGTTCCTCTTCCGCTGGCGCTCGTCGGCCGGGGCGCTCTCGAAGCCAAGGAGCTTGGTCACAAGGAAGGTCGAAATCGCTATGAACGACGCATTTATCAGGAACAGGTAAAAGGCTCCGGTGATGTACTGCACGTTGAGACTGGCCACGCCATAGCCGACGGTGCACAGAGGCGGCATGAGCGCGGTGGCAATCGCCACTCCGGAGATCACGGTGCCCCTGTCTTTCCGGGCATATTCCAGCATGCCCGCAATGCCGCCGAACAGCGCTATCAGCACATCGAAAATGGTCGGACGCGTGCGCGCAAGCAACTCGGTGGGGTTGCTCAGCCTGAGCGGCGACACCAGGAAATAAAGGCTGGCAGCAATGATGCTGATGCCCACCATCACGAAAAAGTTCTTGAACGAACTCTTCAGCAAACCGGTATCGTTGGTGCCCAGGCTGAAGCCCACACCCAGTATAGGACCCATCACCGGGGAGATGAGCATCGCGCCGATAATGACCGGAATGGAGTTCACGTTCAGTCCGACGGAGGCTATTATTATTGCGCACGCCAGAATGATCACGTTAGGCCCGCGGAATGCGATATTCTTCCGGATACCGCCTGCAGCGGTCAGCCGGTCGATGTCATCTTCCAGGTAAACGATGTGACGAAGATATCTTGTGATTATGCTCACTACGGATTGTCTAGAACTGGTAGTTGATGCCTATGCCGATCCAGGGATCTGCCTCAAGTCCGGGAGTGAAGCACTTGGCAAACTCGGCGGAGATGATGAAGTTCTGGTTCATGGCGAGTTTCAGACCTGCGCCGGCGCTGTAGATCAAGTCTTTGACGCGGCCGGGGTCGTAGATCTTGCAATCTTTCCCTTCATAGCCGGGGATTTCCTTGAGCACCAGATCGTAGATGCCGGCGACGGGCTGGAGGACGCCGTTACGGTCGTAGGCCTTGGTGATGATGCCTGCATCGAAGAACGGGTTGACTGCCAGGTAGAAGTACTGGTTGAAGAGCTTGAAGTTCACGATCTTCACACGCAGTTCGGTGTTGGCCCATGCCATGCCTTCGGCGAGGATCCTGTTCTCACGCAGGCCGCGGATGGTGTTGGAGGAACCGAAGCCCTCGGAAATCATGTTGCGCTGCACCAGCAGAGGGATGTTCTGGATCATGTAGAACGGAGTCTCGCCCAGAATGGTCTGCTGCCAGGCCAGACGGTATGCGAACACAGGGTCGCCGGCGGGGAGATGGATGGGAATGTCGATGTAGTGGCGGAAGTAGACGCAGGCCTTCAGGTATTTGTGGTCCAGCACGTTACCGTTGAGGTAGGCTTCTGCCCAGATGCCCCTGTTGGGGGCGGCTTCGATGTCGCGGGTGTCGAACACCAGGCCGGCATTAATCTCAAGCGCCATGCCGCCGTCAGCCTCATCTGCCGGGATAGCCCCGAGGGTGCGGTATCTGTTGTAGAGGGTCAGATCGGTGTCGTAGTAGGTCTTGTTGCCGTCTTTCTTTAGATCGACGCCGGTGTCGTTCATGTTGCCGAGGTCCCACTTCCAGAAGTTGACGCCAGCCGCCCAGTTGAGGTGGTCGGTGACGCGTCCCTGCACGTTGGCAAGGCCCCTGAGCATCTTACGGCTCATGCCATAGTAGTTGACGTTGTGACCATTGTAGATGACGTCCCTGTTGGACCAGAGGGTGTAGTCCTGCATGGAGGCGGGACCGTTGAAGCCCCAGAAGCTGTACAGGGGGTCGTTCATGTATGTCACGGACGCGTTGATGCGCATGCCGGGAATGAGATACTTGGAGTCGTAGGCCAGATAGAGGCGCATACGGTGGCTCTTTGTGAAGTAGGAGGCCTCCCAGCTGATCTTGTGGAGAGGATCGGGGTAGGTGCCGCCGTCGCCGTAATAATAGACGTCGCCGAAGGCTCCGGCCTGGAAGCCGTTGTCCATGGAATAAGTGGCGGTGGGCAGGACGCCGAGGCTCCAGCCGGTCTTCATTTCTTTCTCCTGTGCGGGAGCTGCCGGCTCCTGGACGGGCTCGGAGAGTTCCTGAGCGAAAATCTGGAAAGCTGTTCCTGTTGCGAACACGGCAAGGGCCGTGAGGATGAGTTTCTTCATGAAAATATGCGGTTAAAATTAATAGTTGGCAAAGATACGAAAAATCAGATAAACTTCCTTATGCGCGAGACTACGTAGCTGCGCTCGTTGGGCATATCGGTGTAGAAATTAATGTAAGGAAGCCCTGATTTCCTGGCGTATGCCTTGGATATCAAGTATTTGACCCTTATGTCATGGCTGTGCCCGGAGCCCAGCATCACGACCGCCCTGGGCGCGCCGCCCTGTGAGAGCACGAAGCTGTAGGGCTGGCCCCATTCTGCGCGGTACACTTTGCCCGGCATGGTCCTGTAGAGCTGGAACACGTCTGCGGCGGGGCCTGCGATTTCGGTCACCGGCACATCCTCGCGAATGCCGTAGCCGGCGAAATCGGACTGGAGGATTTCACGGAAATATGATTTCCACTGGCCGTCGGTCCTGTCGACCTCGGGAGCGGGATTGTACTGCTGGCGGGCAGGCTGAGGCTCCCGGACGGGGGATGTGCGGGGGGCCTGGTTCTGCACCAGATTGTTCACGGCTTCTTTCACCTGATCCAGGGTTTTTCCGGTCACGGATCCGGCCACTGTGTTGAGAAGATTCTTTAAAAGTCCCATAAAACGAATTGGCTAATTTCCGTAAAAATACAATTTTTTTGACAAATATGCATAGAAAAGCGTATATTTGCCATACTATGAGAAAGATACTTGCAATCCTCCTCGCCCTTCTTCCCGTGTGCATGTCCGCCCAGAACAGGCATCATGCAGAAGCAGGATTCGGTTATGCCATACCCGCAGAACTTATGGCGGAAAGCCTTTCGACCAAGGAATCCAGGACCGTGTGTCTCTACGGCGAATACCGTTTCCAGTTCACAAAGGGCTTTTCCGCCGGCGTGAATTATGCTTTCGTGCCCAACCATAAGGGCGAACCCTTGCCCGTCGATTCGTCGGAGACCACTCCTGAATTCACAATCAAGACCCGCTACCACAGCATCAACGCGGTGGCGGAATACAAATACGGGGTTTCACAGGCTATGTCGTTTTTCGTGGGGCTCGGCGGCGGCACCCAGTACCGCTACGCCACTTTTTCCCACTCCCTGACGCCCCGCAATATCTGGAGCGCTGACGTGTTCATGCGTGCCGGTCTGGAAATCTATGACCATCTGCGGTTCACAGTGGGCCACGTCCACGACCTGCACTATCCGTTCGAAAAAATATCCACGGGCGCGCCCTATTATTACTTTTCCGTCGGCTGGTCCTTCTGAAATAGGTTTTTCCGATTAGTTTCCGTATCTTAGTGGTCGTTATGACCAGTAAGACTAAACTGATATCCGGTATAGCGGCCGCCGGCGGTGCGCTGCTTGCCTCCGCTCCCTCTTTGGCGCAACACAGCCCCGTGGCCCCCTTCAACGGCAAGGTGGGCAAAACGGTTGAAGACACGAAAACCGATTATCCCGCCCACAACCCGGTGGCCCGCCTGGGCGCGCCGAACGTGGTGTGGATAATACTGGACGACACCGGCTTCGGCGTGAGCTCCGCTTTCGGCGGCCTGGTGGAGACGCCCGCCCTGGACTACCTTGCCGAGAACGGCCTGCGTTTCAACAACTTCCACACGGCATCCATAAGCGCCGCCACACGCTCCTGCCTGCTGACGGGCCGCAACCACCACAACTGCCACATGGGACGCTTCAACGACGACAAGTTCGGCGTGCCCGGCTACGACACCTACCTGCCGATGGAGAACGGCACCATCGCCGAAATCCTTCGTGAAAACGGTTACGCTACCTTCTGCGTGGGCAAGTACAACGCCATACCGGTGGCCGACGGCTCCAACGCGGGCCCCTTCAACCGCTGGCCGACGGGACGCGGTTTCGACCACTACTACGGCTTCAACCCGGCTTCCGGTTCCGGTGACCAGTGGCATCCGCTGATGTACCGCGACACCCACCGTGAGCCCGAGGATCCGCAGGGCCGTCCCGCCATAGTCCGCCTCGCCGACGAGGCTATCAACTACATCGCCGAAGAGCAGACGGCCGCCCCCGACAAGCCGTTTTTCCTCTATTTCGCCCCTGCGGCCACCCATACCCCTTATCATGCGAGCCCCGAATGGATCGAAAAATACCACGGCCGTTTCGATGCCGGTTGGGAAGACTATGCCCGCAGGACGCTTGAGAACCAGCTCCGTATGGGGATAGTGCCCGCAGGCACGCAGCTCCCGCCGCCCAACCTGGACGTGCAGGAGTGGGATAAGCTGTCGTCGGACGAGCGCAGGCTCTACGCCCGCCAGATGGAGGCGTTCGCCGGCTTCATGTCCCAGACCGACCATGAAATCGGCCGTCTCGTGGATTTCCTGCGCCGTATCGGGGAGCTTGACAACACCTTGATAATAGTAGCGTTAGGCGACAATGGCCCCTCCGGTGAGGGCTCCAACACCGGCGGACGCGACATGTCTCCCAAGAAGGAGAAGGAATACATAGCCGCCGAGCTCGCAAAGTACGACCACTACGGCGACGAACGCACATGGCCGTTCTACCCGACCGGCTGGGCACAGGCCTGCGCGACCCCGTTCCGCTACTACAAGAAATGGGCTGACTACGAAGGCGGCACCCACGACGGCCTGATAGTGTTTTACCCTGACGGCCAGCTGCAGAAGGGCGGAATACGCACCCAGTACACCCACGTGACCGACATACTTCCGACCACGGTGGAGCTGACCGGCAGCAGCGTGCCCAAGACCATCAACGGCTACAGGCAGACCGCCGTCGAAGGCACCAGTTTCGCCTACGCCGTCAATTCCCCCGACGGCAACGTGCCCGACCGTAAGACCCTGCAGTACTATGAGATGAACTCTTCCTACGCCCTCTATAAGGACGGCTGGAAGGTGCAGTTCCCAAACGGCTCGGTGAACAAGCAGGTCCGCTCGTTCTTCCCCGACACCGACGTCCACCTCTACAACCTGAAGGAAGATTTCAATGAGACCCGCGACCTTGCAGCCGAATATCCGCAGAAGGTGAAGCAGATGCTCCGGGAGTTCGACAAGATAGCCCGCAAGAACAACATTTACCCGCTCAAGAACGGCAAATCTGCCGACCCGGACTATCCGGAACCTGCCCGCAGGCATTATGACATATTCACCGGATCGCGTCCATGGGCAGAGTATACTTATTTCGACGGCACGCTGGGCAAACCGTACACTTTCGCCGTTTACATCGACGAGGCCGGCCCGGATGCCAGCGGAGTGCTGCTCTCCATCAAGGGATTTGCCCTTTATGTGCTGGACGGCACGCCCGTCTATGCCGCATCCGACGGCTCCAGGCTCGTGGCGGATGCCAAGCTTCCTGCCGGCGCGTCCGTGGTGAAGGTGCGTGCTGAGCATAATGAGAAGAACAAGACCATCATACAGCTCTTCATCGACGACCGCCCGGTCGGCACAAAAGTCCTGAATATCAAGCAGAACATTCCTCCCAAGGCCAACTGCATCAACGTTGGCCGCCAATGGGGATTACCCGTGAATGCGGACTACGTGTCCCCGTTCCAGTTCTCCGGAAAGATATTCAAGGCCACGATAGACGTGGACCGCTGAGAATCCTTAATCGAGCATTGCGGCGATGCTGCCGTAGTACTTCTTTGAGAGGGGGATGCCTTCTTCCCTGTCCACTCCCAGATCCGCAAAGAACAACCCGGAGGAGTCTTTGCGGATTGATTTTACATGCTTGGGATTCACTATGAAGCATCTGTGCGCACGGGCGAATCCGGCCTGTTCGCAGAGCGGCTCCAGGTTTTTCAGGGTATTGCGCAGCTGGAAGCGCTTTTCTATGCCGTTCTCCAGATAGTGGACCACGATGTAATTCTCGTTGGATTCAATATAGAGCACGGATGAAGATTCGGTGATGAATTTGAGCTGGTGGCGGTTGTCGTAGAACTTCAGCCGGACGCCGTCCTGGACGGGTTCCGCATTGTAGTTCTCATTCGCCACGGCAAGCAGCGTGAGAATTATATATGGGTAAAGGGACACTGAACCAATGGCTGAGATGCTGCGGCCGAACCAGCTGAACCATCCGTCTTCGCCCCTGTTCATAAGCACCAGGAACAAGCCGGTGAAAGCGCAGTACACTAGTGTCTCGATAAGGCACCAGGCGAAAAACTTGTAAAGGTCCATGCTCATGTGCTTTCTGAGAAGCCAGAGCAGCAGCCTGGAAAGCAGCATCACTCCCAGGATTATGGTGAAGCAGATGATGATGTTGAACGTGGAGACATTGCCGGCTCCTGCCGTCATAAGCCTGCACAGCGCCGCGGGTTCATAAAGAAACACGCTGACCAGAAAGAAGGCCGGTACGGCGAGCGCGAATATCAGATTCAAAAAAAATGAAGTCAAAGATTTTGTATTTTTCCTCATTTCGTCACAAATTTTGGTGTGACAAATATAAGGATAATATTTTTTAGTCACAAAAATCCCGGGGTTTCGTCACAAAATAGCTTATTTCGTCACAAAAACATGCTTTTAGTCGCAAATCCTTTTGCCCGGCTTGCGCATGCACTACTTTTGCACTGCCAAACAGAAAAAATTTGACAATGACTATCCCCGAATGGACAAGGCTCGAGAATTCGGCCATCATATATCCCTCCTGCCAGACGCGGAAATACGCCGCAATGTACAGGCTTTCAGTAACCCTTTCCTCAGATGTCGACAAGGATAAGCTCGACGAAGCCCTCAAGACGGTCATCCACCGTTTCCCCAGCTTCCGGTTCACCGTGCGCAAGGGCCTCTTCTGGTGGTTCCTCCGCCGCCTGGAAAACGAACCGGCCATCACCCGGACTTCCGGGCTCGAGAGTTTCAACATGAAGAAGAATGCCGGCTACATGTTCAAGTTGTCTTGTACCGGACCCCGTGTCGACCTGGACGTGTTCCACGCCCTCACGGACGGCACCGGCGGCATGACCTTCCTGCTCAGCGTCGTGGCCGAGTACGTCAGGTTGACGACCGGCACCCGGATCACATATGGCAAGTGGGTCTACAACCCTTTCGAGGAGCCCGATGAGTGCGAGATCGAAGACGGTTTCGACCAGTTTTCCGGCACCAAGGGGGCGCTCGACAACGAGGAAAAGGCCTATCATGTGAAAGGACGCACTGAAAAGTCCGACGTGCTCAACTCCCTGGGCGTTTCCATCCAGGAAAATCAGCTGACGGACAAGGCCCGCGAGCTGGGCTGCACCGTCACCGAACTGGTCTCTGCCCTCATGCTGGTGTCCCTGCAGGAACTGCGTGAGGCGGACCCTTCCCGCCGCAAGCGCACGAATATACGCATGGAGGTTCCCGTGAATCTCCGTCCCATCTTTGGTAGCAGGACACTCAGGAACTTCTCTTCCTACATCTATCTCGGCGTCGATGTGAGCAACGGCAACCTAAGCTTTGAAGACACGCTGCGCGAGGTAAGGAGCCAGAAGAGCCTCTATCTCCAGCGCGGCCGCCTGTTGCGCCGCATAGCCGCCAACGTGGCCCTGGAAGACAACCTGGCTATCAGGTGCACCCCGCTCTTCATTAAGCGGCCCGTCATCAACCTTATCAACCACCTGAAGGGCGACAATTACAGCACCTACACCTTTTCCAATCTCGGAAGGATTGATCTTCCCGAGGAGATGAGGGAGTATGTCAGGGACATCCATTTCGTCCTGGGACGCACCCGTGAACGTTTCGGATCCTGCGCCTGCGCAAGCTACGGCGGCCGGCTGAATCTCGATTTCTCCCGCAAGATTGCCGGAGACGATTTTGAACGCACGTTCATCAGGAACCTGCGCAGCCTTGGCATCTGGGCCACGATATCCGTGCCTTCCGAACCGCTTCGTCCGGAGCATGGAAAGGATGTTCCGGCAAAGGCCGTACTCAGCGGCAAAGGCTTGATTCCGAAATTCTTACTTTCTATTTAATTTAGTATATTTGCAGCCTGTAACAAAAGGATGCAAAATGGATATCTGGGGTAAATTCTGCGGATTCGTACTCAAGACTCTCGGCTGGAAAATAGCCAACGGCGCCGTCGAAGAAGATAAATGTGTCATTCTTGGTGTCCCGCACACCAGCATTTGGGATTTCCTGATTTCCTACCTCTACTACCGCTCATGCGGTGAAAAGGCGAGGTGCATGGTCAAGAAAGAGTTTTTCTTCCCGCCCCTGAGCTGGCTGCTCCGTGCCATGGGCGGCATCCCGGTGGACCGCAGCAACCCCACCAACATGCTTCGCAGTGTGATCAGGGAGATGGAAGCCCCCGGCCGTTTCCACCTTGCCATATCTCCGGAAGGCACCCGTAAGCCCGTCAAGAACTGGAAGACCGGATTCCATCTCATCGCCCGCACTGCAGGCGTCCCGGTGTATCTCGGCTTCTTCGACTGGGGCACCAAGACGGTGGGCAGGGGAGAGAAGGTGGAGTTGACTGACGATCCACGGGCTGACATGAAGCGTATCCAGGAGCTCTACGAGCAGATGCATCTCACGGGCAAGCATCCTGAAAAATACATCACCCACTAGAATGAGACACAATTTCCAATCTCTTTCCGACGTTCTGAACTACAGCACTGCGAAGTACGCCAGACGCACGGCGTTTTCGCTCATCGACGGCTCGCAGTCATATACATACGCCACTTTCAACGAAACCTGCCGCAGGATTTCCCGAGAACTGACCAACTTCGGCATAAATGCCGGAGACAAGGTGGCCATCCTCGCCCAGAATTCCCCCAACTGGCCGGTCGCTCTTTTCTCAGTGACTGCATTCGGTCGAATCGCAGTGCCCATGCTCACGGAGCTTTCCGTCAACGAAATCACCAATATTCTGGTACACTCCGACGCCAAGGCCCTTTTCGTCAGCAAACGCCTGCTCTCCAAGGTCCCGGAGAACATCCTGTCCCGGATGCACATAGTCATCTGCACCGACGACCTTTCCGTCATCCGTGGCGAAGACCGCGCCTACACCTGCGACGGCTACATTTCCAACCCGCTGCCGGACGACCTCGCATGCATAATCTATACGTCCGGCACCACCGGGGCCGCCAAGGGCGTGATGCTCACCCATAAGAACTTCTGCGCCAATATCTACGCCTCCTGGGTGGCCGCACATGCCTACCGCCGCGACGTGTTCCTGTCCATACTGCCGCTGGCCCACACCTACGAAATGAGCGTCGGCATGCTGTATCCGTTCTCCGTCGGCGCCCGCGTGTGCTACATCAACCGTCCCCCGACCCCTTCGGTGCTGCTTCCTGCGTTCAGGAAGATTCGCCCCACGATGATGCTTTCCGTGCCGCTGGTCATCGAAAAGATATTCCATTCCAGCATCGTGCCCACCATCGAAAAGAGCAAGTACCTGACCTGGATGCGCAAGTTCAGCCCGTCTCTGCTGTGCTTCCTGGTGGGCTTGCGCCTGAAGAAGACTTTCGGCGGACGCCTGCGCTTCTTCGGCATCGGCGGCGCTAAGCTCGACCCGGAAGTGGAGCGTTTCCTCGGGAAGGCAAAGTTCCCGTACGCAATAGGTTACGGCCTCACGGAGACCGCTCCTCTCATATGCAACGCCAACCCCAGGCAGACGCACCTCGGCTCCACCGGCATTGCCGCTGCCGGCGTGCAGATCCGCCTCGAAAACCGGAACCCCGAGACGGGGGAGGGCGAAATAGTGGTCAAGGGCGACAACGTGATGCGGGGGTACTATAAAGACTACAACCGCACGCTTCAGGTGCTGTCGCAGGACGGCTGGTTCCGCACCGGCGACCTCGCCACCGTGGACAAGAAGGGCCGCTACTCCATAAAGGGACGCATCGGCACCGTCATACTCGGGCCTTCAGGGGAGAACATCTATCCCGAAGAGATCGAGAACGTGATCAACAACATCGCCGACGTCTGCGAGTCGCTGGTGGTGGAGCGCGACGGCCATCTGGTGGCCCTCGTGCATTTCAACGACAACGTGCTCGACTGGAATTATGAGAACCAGGACCGTTTCATCGCCGACCTCGAGCGCCGCAAGCAGGAAATCCTCGAATTCGTGAATTCCCATGTCAACAGGAACAGCCGTATCAAGGAGGTGGAGGTGGAGAAGCAGCCGTTCGTGAAGACCGCCACGATGAAAATCAAACGTTTTCTCTATAAGGAAAAGAAGGATGAAAGTAATAAGCAATAAGGAGTTCGGTGGCGAGAGGCCGCTGTACTGCGAGCATGGGCTGCGCCTGGAGAACGTCACCATCCACGCCGGAGAGTCGGCGCTGAAGGAGACGTCCGATATCGAGGCCGTGGGCTGCCGTTTCGAGGGGAAGTATCCCTTCTGGTGCTGCGAAGGCTTCACGGTGAAGGACTGCCTGTTCACCGAGGGCGCCCGCGCCGCCCTGTGGTACAGCAGCGGCCTGCTGATGGAAGACACGCTGGTCGAAGCGCCCAAGATGTTCCGGGAGATGCGGGACCTCAAACTGCGCCGGGTGCGTATCCCCAATGCGGCCGAAACCTTCTGGAATTGCCGCGAAGTGGAGCTTGAGGACGTTGATGTGGACAAGGGGGATTATCTTTTCATGCATTCCTCCGGAATACGTATCCGGGACCTGAAGCTTCAAGGCAACTATTCATTCCAGTATTGCAAGGACGTGGAGATACATGATTCCATCCTGCACACCAAGGACGCCTTCTGGGAGACGGAGAACATAACTGTCTATGATTCAGTGATTATAGGAGAGTACCTGGGCTGGTATTCGCGCAACCTTCGCCTGGTGGGCTGCCGCATCGGCGGCACCCAACCGCTCTGCTATGCGGAGGGCCTTGAACTCGTGAACTGCACTTTCGATCCCGATGCCGACCTGGCTTTCGAGTACTCCTCGGTGGATGCGGATATCAGGGGCGCCGTCACCTCCGTCAAGAATCCCCGCACCGGCCGCATCGTAGCTGATTCGTACGGCGAAATAATCCTTGACTCCAACATCAAATCCCCCGGCGACTGCTCGATAATCACCCGGTGATTATTTACAGCACACATACCGAAAAAGGCCGGCTTTTGCCGACCTTTTCGGGTGCGATGTGGGGCTCGAACCCACGACACCCAGAACCACAATCTGGTGCTCTACCAACTGAACTAATCGCACCGTGTTAGAGGATGCAAAGATACGAATCTTTTTCGTACCTGCAAATTTTTATACCCCTAATTCGGCCACAATCCTGTCGAAATGTGCGAACTCCTTGAGAATCCACACCACGTAGCGTATGTCCACGTTGACGCTGCGGTTGTAGTCGGGGGTGAACAGGACCTCCGAGGCAAGGGACTCCTTGTTGCCGTCGAAGAGCAGGCCGAGGATCTCGCCGCGGCTGTTGAGGACGGGGGAGCCGGAGTTGCCGCCGGTGCTGTCGTTGTCGGTGATGAAATTGATGCGCATCTTGGGCGAGGCGGCCTCCAGGGCCGTCTTCAGCGCGGCAGGGATGCAGAAATCGTAGGAGTCGGGGTCGTGCTTCTCCAGCAGGCCCGCCACGGTGCTGCAGTAGTCGCAGTGCACGGCGTCGCGAGGGTCGAGCCTGCGCACGCGGCCGTAGTTGACTCGCATAGTCGAGTTGGCGTCGGGGTAGGGATTGAGCTTCCTGGCCTCCTGCATGGCGTGGAGGGCATGTGTGTAGTCCTTTGTCAAGGCGCTGATGTCCGGCTCGCCCATGAGATCCTTGACGGCATTGTTGTAGCTGACCACGCGCACGTCGCAGAAGAACCGCACCAGCGGATCATCTTCGTGGGCATCCAGGAACGCCTTCATGTCGGCCTTAGGATCCAGATAGACGGCAATCTCTTCCGGCTTGCTCATCCAGCTGCCGTCCCAGAGGAATGCGCACATGGCGTCGTAATCTTTTCCGAACTTCGCCTTGACTTCCGTCTGCCAGGGACCGAGCATGTCGTCTGAGACGTGTTCGTAGAAGGTTTCCAGGCTGTAGCGGAACAGCTCGCGCTCCACGCGCAGGTCGGTCTGGTCGTAGTTGCGCTGCGAGGTCCTGCGTACGCCCGCCACCTTGTCGTCGGAGTAGCGGGATGCGAGCATGGCGGTGCGTGAGGCCACCGGCTCCAGCTGCGTGCCGCGAATGATGCACTCCCTGAAATAGTGGGTGTTGGCCTCGGCCTTGGCTATGCGTGAATAGCGGTCGCGCAGCCCGCCGGCCGGGTCGCCCCATTTTTCCCTGCGGGCCGGGTCGGCGTCCAGCCAGGCAGAGAGCTCCTCCTCGACGGCACGTTTCTTCCCTGCCGCATCGAAACGCTTATAGCACTGAAGCTCACCAAGATACAGCTCCTGTGCGTTCGACAGGCCAAAAAAGTGGTTGGAATACTTCAGGCGGATTCCCGGGTCGCGGTCCATCCACTTGGAAATGATGTCCATCTGGGCGCCGCGTATGCTGGTCTGGATTGGCAGCTGCACGCTGGTCAGATAATCCACCTTGGCCGAAGACGCATAGCGGTCGGTGCTTCCGGGGAAACCGATTATGGTGGTCTTGGTGCCCTCCCGGTAGCCGTTGCGGGCGAACTTCAGATATTTATCTGCATGCAGCGGCACATTCTCAGGGGAATAGGGCGCGCTGCTGCCGTCCGGGGCGGTGTAGATGCGCAGGAGGGCGAAGTCGCCCTTGTGCTGCGGCCACTCCCAGTTGTCGGTGTCGCCGCCGAAGGCTCCGATGCGCGAAGGCGGGGCGCCCACCAGACGGATGTCCTTATATTCCTGATAAAGTGAGATATAGTATTTGTCGCCACGCCAGGCCACGCTCAGAATGGCTTCATAGCCGGTCTTATCCTTGTAGCGCTTTTCCATGATGCCGCCCAGCTTGCGCATCATCATCACTCCCGGCTTGATCTGGCCGCTGTCCAGCAGCTCCTGCACCTCGGCCGTGACATCGATGGTGCCGCGAAGGAACTGCACGCAGCGCCCTTTGATCGGAATCTCCTCCCCGGGCGTGCGGGCCCAGAAGCCGTCCTCAAGATAGTTGTGCTCCTTGTCGCTTAGGTCGAAGACGTCGCCGTAGGCCACGTGATGGTTGGTAATCACCAGTCCGTCAGCGGAAACAAGGCTTCCCGTGCCCATGAAATCGATGGCCACCACGCAGTCGCAGAGCTCGCGGGTGCGCTTGTCCACCTTGTCGGTCATCCACATTCCTTCGTCGGCGAATGCGGCCGCGGCGAAGGCAAGAACCAAGATAATTGACGAAATAATCCTTTTCATATCCGTAAATATAGCACACTTTTTTGAAAAAATGCTTACCTTGCAGAGTAAAACATGAAGTCCGCCCTGAAACATATTGCAGTTCTTGCCTGCCTGCTGCTGTCCGCCGCCGTGCTGGCCCAGCCCTATACCGTGAAGGGCACGGTCACCGACAAGGCCACCGGCGAGCCCGTCGAGTTCGCCACCGTGGTGCTCGAAGCCTCCGAACAGTGGGCCGTGGCAGACGCCCAGGGCCGCTTCAGCATCCCTGGCGTGAAGGTGCCCAAGACGGTAATCACCGCCTCCTGCCTGGGCTACGTGAGCTATTCTATCGAAATCACCGTCAGCAAGGACATCGACAACCTCAGGATACGCATGGACCAGGACAACCTTGCCCTCGAGAAGGCTGTCGTGACCGCAAAGGAGAACGAAAGTGCAGCCACCACGTCCCGTACCATTGACAAAGCCGCCCTGGAGCACATGCAGGTGATGAACGTCACCGACATATCCAGCCTGCTGCCGGGCGGCGCCACGTCCTCCGCGGTGCTCACTTCCGAACAGCAGTTCAACATTCGCGCCGGCACTGGCGAAAGCGGCAACTCTTCTTTCGGCACCGCCGTGGAAGTGGACGGCGTGCGCCTCTCCAACAACGCCACCTACGTGGACTTCAAGTCGAACGGCGTAAAGGGAGTGTCCACCAACAACATAGCATCCGCCAACGTGGAATCGGTGGAAGTCATTTCCGGTGTGCCTTCCGTGGAATACGGCGATATGTCCTCCGGCGTGGTGAAAATCAACACCAAGAAAGGCAAGACCCCCTGGTCCGTGACCATGTCCACCAGCCCGCGCACGAAGCAGGTCTCCGTGAGCAAGGGCTTCGGCCTTGGACAGACAGGCAGCGGCGCCTCCCGCGGTGTGCTTAACACCAGCCTGGAATACACCCGTTCGATCTCAGAACAGATGTCGCCCTACACTTCCTACCTGCGCCGGCAGCTGTCCCTGACCTACAGCAACACAATCTCCTCCGGCATCTTCCAGTCCAAGCCACTCAGGCTCACCGCTGGCGTGACCGGCAACCTCGGCGGCCTTGACAACTCCGCCGACCCCGACAAATTCTCCGAAACCTTCGTAAGGCAGCGCGACAACGCCATCAGGGCCAATTTCAACGCCGGCTGGCTGCTGAGCCTCGACTGGATCACCAATATCGAATTCAGCGCTTCCGCAGCCCTCAGCGACAAACAGTCCCGGGAGAACAAGCTCTACCATGAAAGCGTCGCCATGACGGCAATGCATGCCAGGGAAGAGGGCTACTACATGTCCGAGCCCTACAGCGCAGGCGACGCCAACAACGCCGTGATGGTTGCACCCGGCAGCTGGTACAACACCATGTGCGTCGATGACCGCCCCCTCACCACGAAGATGACCCTGAAAGCCAACTGGGCCCACAATTTCGGAGCGGTGAGTAACAAAGTCAAGGCCGGAGCCGACTGGAGCCACGACCGCAACCTCGGCGTGGGCCTGTATTCCGAAGATTTCCCCACGGCTCCATCCTATAGGGAATACCGCTACTGCGACAACCCTTCGATGAACAACATCGGCATCTATCTGGAAGACAACCTGATGATTCCGGCGGGGCAGGGACGCATCAACCTGATAGCCGGCTTGCGAGAAGATATCACCTCCGTGGCCGGTTCGGCATACGGCACCACATCCAGCCTGTCCCCCCGCTTCAATGCCAAATACACTGTGCTCGACCCCAAGCTGAACCGCGACAAATTCATGCGCGAGCTCTCCTTCAGGGGCAGCTGGGGCGTGGCGGTGAAGCAGCCGTCATTCTCGATTCTCTATCCCGTGCCGAGTTATTTGGACGTGAACACTTTCGTATCCACCGCCTCCGCCGACAACACAGTCTATCGCGCCTACTACGTGCGCCCCCATACCATAGAGTACAACCCCAATCTCCGTTGGCAGAAGAACCACCAGGCCGAATTCGGCATCGACACCGACCTGGCCGGCAACAAAATATCGCTGGTGGCGTACTACACGAAGTCGATGGACACCTATAAGCTCATGACCGGCTACGAACGCCTGAGTTATGCCTTCACTAACGTGGCCGACGTGCAGGGCCTCCCCATACCGGCCGGCGACAGGATCTACAGACTCGACCCTGCGACCGGCGTGGTCACCGTTTCCGACCGCACCGGAGCGCAGCCTGCCCTCGAGGTCAACCATTCTGTCCGCAAACAGTTCATCAGCACGTCCACCGAGGTGAACCAGAACAGCCCGCTGAACCGTTTCGGCCTTGAATGGGTGGTGGTCTTCAAGGAGATCCGTCCCATCCACACGACTATTAGGGTGGACGGCAACTTCTATTCCTATCGCAGCTACAATACCGACATCGAGGCCTATTGCCCGAGCACTACGGCCGGCAGCGACGGCCAGCCGTTCAAATACATCGGCTACTATTTCGGCGGCAACAGTATCGCAAACGGCAAGGAGAGCCGGAGCATCAACAACAACATCACCCTCACGACACATATCCCGAAGGTCAGGATGATTATCACTATGAAGCTGGAGACCAGCTTGCTGAACTATTCCCGCAGCCTTAGCGAAAGGCCGGACGGCCAGCGCTCCTATGCCCTCGACAACCGCGCCGAATTCCTTTCGTTCGACGAAAACAATTCCATTTACGGCGATGAGTGCTACACGGTCATGTTCCCGGACTACTATGTGTCCTTCGACAACCCCGAGCCGGTGCCGTTCCTCGAGAAGATCAGGTGGGCAAAGACCAACGATCCCGACCTTTACCAGGACCTCTCGAAGCTGGTGGTCACTTCCAACTATCTCTACTATTTCAACAAGGACTACATTTCCCCTTACTTCAGCGCCAATTTCAGCGTGACCAAGGAGATTGGAGACATAGCCTCCGTGTCATTCTACGCAAATAATTTCTTCAACAACATTGGGCAGGTCTATAGCACCAGGACCAATACCTATGCATCCCTCTACAGATTCATTCCCAGATTCTATTACGGACTCACTATCAGATTAAAATTCTAACATCGTATTATATGAAACGGCTAGTTAGTACGCTCACCGCACTTCTCGCAATCGCTATGATTTCAGGCTGCAAGCCTAAGATCGTGGCTGTCGAGATCAACGTCCAGCTGATGTATCAGGATGCCCCCTTTGCCGTCGAAGGCATATTGGTAAGCCTCTCCGATGCCGCGGGCACCGCCACGTTCTCTGGTTATTCCGATGCCGCCGGCGTGGCCAAATTCACCGTGAACCCCGGCAACTACATGGCTTCGTCAACCTACAGGGTTATGGAAAACGATAAATATGTCGTTTATAACGGTTCTAATTCTACCATTCTTGTGGGGGAAGGAATTCCGGGCAATTTCACTTTACCTTTATCCAAGGTCAGTTCCCAGCCGCTTATTATCAAAGAACTCTACTTCGGCGGCTGCCCCAAGGATGACGGCTCCGGAGCTTTCTCCGACGATGCTTATTTCATTATTTACAACAACACCCCGTTTGAGGTAGATGCCTCCGACTTGGTCATTGGCTCTCTTAATCCCTACAACGGACATTCCAACAACAAATTCTACGGAACCGACAACAAGCTTATCTATGAATCCGATAACTGGTTGCCGGCCGGTGGCTCCATGTGGTATTTCACCCAACCAGTGAAGATACCGGGTTATTCCCAAATTGTCGTGGCGGTATTCGGCGCAATTGACCACAGGGTCACTGTGAAGGCTTCGGTCAACCTGGCCAATCCCGACTACTATTGGATGTCGAACAGCGATATTCCTGCCTATACTAATAAGAAATACGTCGTGTCGGACCTAATCCCCACCAGCCACTATCTTTCCGGCTTCCAAATCAACAAGGCCAACGCCTGGACGCTTTCCAACAATTCGCCGGCATTTTTCATAGGCATGATGCCTAAGGCCCAACTTGAGCCGCTGTGCAAAAACACCGCGAATTTCGACCTTACGGGAGGTAACGATGATAGGGGCTGGTCTGTCAAGTTCCCCAAGGCCAATGTATTAGGTGCTATCGAAGTTTTCAAGTCGGACAAAATCGAGACCAGCAAGCTGCGTTTCTCCTCCGACATCAATACAGGATATGTCGTCCTCGCCAACCAGTTGGGCTACACCATCTACCGAAACGTTGATAAGGAAGCCACAGAGGCCCTTCCTGAGAACGAAGGCAAACTGGTCTATAATTATGCCGGAGGCACCCAGGATGTCGAAGGCACCACCGATCCTTCCGGCATCGACGCTGAGGCATCCATAGCCGCCGGCGCCCATATCGTCTATCTCCAGACCAATGACTCCGGCAAGGATTTCCACCAGAGGAAAGTCGCTTCGTTGAAGAAATAATCATTTTAGATGAAACTCCGTATCCTGTCGGCAACACTCTGTCTCCTGGCCATGACCCTCCCGGTCCGTGGCCAGGAAGCGGCAGTGTGCTGCGATTTCTGTTTCGCCACAGGTATCAACCCCCACCTGTCCCTGTCCAATCCCTCGGCCATCTCCGCTTTCGGAGGGCACATTTCCATGGCGGAACTGGATTTTCGCAAGGACAACGGCGCCTTGATATCCCTGACGGAATCGCCCGACAGCTACAAGGCTGGTGCTGCCACGGAGTCTTATTTCAAAGTGTCAGACAAAATCACATTCCACGGACGTCTGTCGTGGTCGTATATCAGCGGCCGCCAGATGGGCGCCCAGGTGCTTATGGATCCGGACTTCAATCCGGTCAACTTCCTCGAGAGTGACGAAGCAACCGTCGGAGTCAAGAACCGTGAGGACTATTCCATGTTGGGCGCCATGTCCTATAAACTCGGCGACAAATGGGCACTTGGCTGCGAAGCTGATTATTCCGCAGCCGACCAAACTAAGGTCAAGGATCCCCGGTTCTCGAATGTGTGGATG
Source organism: Bacteroidales bacterium (assembly GCA_017617715.1). GTDB lineage: Bacteria > Bacteroidota > Bacteroidia > Bacteroidales > UBA932 > Cryptobacteroides. Next base: position 19,206 of record JAFZVQ010000001.1, read on the forward strand.
GACCTTGCCCTTAAGTCGGGCTTCAGTTTCACGCCTGCCGACGACAAGCTGCTGGGCGCCTACCTGTTCTACCGAAGCACTATGGAACAGGTGCGTGGAGGCATATACGGCACCACCGACAAGCAGTACTTCGTCATGGCCGACAAGGGCGGCTTCTTCGGCACCGTCGCTGGATTGTCGGGAGATATCGACTATGTGCCGATGACCGAATACAGGCCCATGAAAAATGATTTCTTCGGCTTGTCCCTGCAGGCGCTGACCGGCGCGTGGAGCAATGAACTGGAGGTTTCCTACCGCATGGGCTATTATGGCAAGCAGGCTTCCGGTTCCGCCACCTACTTTGAGTTCTCGGGGCTGCGGGCCGGCTACGATGGCGGCTTCCTTGCACGCTCCGGGAGTAATATCCACAAAGCCACGCTGAGCCTGGATTACGAACTGCTCGGCAACGATGAGAACGTGTTCAAGTTTGTGACGCCGTCGGGGCAGGAGACCCGTGTCGAGTATTCAGGCAAGAACCACATTTTCGACCGTCACATGGCTTCCGCCGCCATTTCTTATGTGTGGCACAAGGGCGCAGACGGATATCTCCCTGAATTCAGCATCGGCGCAAACGTCAGCGGCCGTGGCCGTGTCCAGACCACTGTCCTGTATCCTTTCTACAGGAACACCGACTGCTTCACCATCGACGCCGAAGCCTTTGCAGACCGCAATATACGCAAAGGTGCTTCCGTTTTCTCATTTGGCGGGAAACTGGCTTTCCGCAGCGGCTGGGGCACGCCGAAGGACGATGGCACCTATGCCACCACCACATCCTCCAACCTGAAGAGTTTCGACAATTATCTTTTCCGTCAGTTCGAATTCGACACCGCCCCTGCCGCCGGCGCCGGCCTGTCGTTTGCCTACACCCGCATCATTTCGGACAAGGTCGCCCCGTATGTGAAACTGTCCGACTCCTTCTTGATGCTGCTTGCCGAGCCGCAGTATCTCGGAGGCCGCATCCGAAATGTGGCCCTGATAGCGATAGGCTGCAATTTTTAATTAAGGCTACTGGGCCCACTCCCAGGAATACAGAATCGATTCTACCTGGCGGAGGTACTGGCGTTTATCGTACTTAGGTGCATAGACAAAGGCCTCCGCCACGATTATGTCCTTGCCGTCCCTGGAATAGAAGGAATGGGACACGAAGGGGCCGCCCATGTAGTCGTTTTCCACTTCCCAGAGACCGCGCACCTGGGCGAAATCGCGTCCGCGGTAGCGCAGGAACTCTATCTGGGGCGGCATGTAGGTGCCGGTGGTCATCCATGTGTTCTCGAACATCCCGGGCACGTTCTTCTTCAGATACTCGTTGCGGCGGGATATTATCTTAGCGAGGGAGAGCTCGTCGGCGGCGCCGGTGGCGGGGTACTTGTAGATCAGTATGCCCTGCATCGTGTACTGCTTCTCGTCGGCAATCCAGCCGAAGTCGGATGTGATCTTCTTCAGTTTGTAGCCCATGGGGAAGTGGGGCGAGCCGCCGAATACTTCCGCCACCTTTGGGGCTATCTCGCGCTCCTCATAACGTATGGAGTTGCGTATCACGCGGTCGCGTTCGGCCTGCTCGATGAAACTCACCACCGTGCTTCCGTTGTCCGAGAGAAGCTGCGCCGCCCTTTCGGAGTCGGGCGCATTCACCTGCACGAGGCACTGGGGCGCGGCCCAGACGTCCTGGCGGTACTGAATGGAGCAGGAGTCCACCTGGGGATTGAGGGCAAAATACAGGATGTTGCGGTGCACCTTGAAAAGGTCGCCGAAGCTTCCCGGGGGCACGTTGACGAGGGAATAAAGGGGCTCTTTCTGCACCAGATAGGGGCAGTCGCAGGCAAGCAGGTCGCGCACCCTTGTGCCGAGGTTGCCTTCCCAGTCGGCCTTTTCGATGACCACGATTATTTCGCCGGCCTTCCCGCTCACGTTGGGAAGCAGCGCCTTGGTGTTCTTGCATGATGCGAGGGCCAGCATGACCATCATCGCCAAAAGTACCTTTTTCATATCTGTCAATGTATTAATCGTCCAATGTCGTTGCCGAAAGCAAGCACCATGAGTGCCAGCAGCAGCACCATCCCTATCATCTGCGTGACCACGAGGAAACGGTCCGAAGGCTTGCGCCCGGTGAGCATTTCATATAGGGTGATCAGTATGTGACCGCCGTCCAGCGCGGGTATGGGCAGCAGGTTCATGATGCCGAGCATCACGCTGAGCAGCGCCAGTATGTTGAGGAAGCGGAACCAGTCCCAGACGGAAGGGAACACCTGCCCTATGGCTATGAAGCTGCCGACCGACTTGTATGCGCCGGTGGAGGGGCGGAACAGCAGCCCCAGGTCGCGCACGTAGCCGCTCATGGTCTCCCCGGTGAGGCGCAGACCGGCGGGAATTGCCTCCAGCAGCGAATACTGGCGGCGCTCAATCTGCGGGAGACGCAGATATACGCCAATCTGCCCGAGCGAATCCACCCGCACCGGGACGGCAAGGGTGTCGGCGCCACGGAGCACGGTGGCCGTGACCGTGCCGCCGCGATAGTCCGCCAGCACTTCGCGGGCGTCCTGGATGAAGGAAATCTTCCTGCCTTCGAAAGCGGTCACGCGGTCGCCGGACACCAGCCCGCAGGAGGCGTTGCCGGAGTCGAAGCGCATGGAATCCACCACGAAAGGCACGGCCAGGTCGAACATCCCGGCGCTGTTGAGGACTTCTCCGATGTAAGCCTGGTCGATGTAGAGGTCGAGGGTGTCGGTGCCGCGCAAAAGCTTGGCCGAGCGCACGTCGCGTCTTGCCAGGTCGGCCTGCAGCATGCCGAAGTTCTGCGGCTCGTAGCCGTCGAAGCTGATGATGTGGTCTCCCAGCCTGAATCCCATTTCCTGCGCCAGTTCATTCGGAGCAATCTGCGCATTCTCGTTGCTTATATAGGCTTCGCCCCAGATGCCGGCTATGACTATGTACACCAGCACGGCGAAGATGAAGTTGTTCACCACGCCTCCGGCCATCACGAAAAGCCGTTTCCAGGCCGGCTTGCTTCGGAATTCCCACTCCTTGGGCTCATGCTTCAGCTGCTCGAGGTCCATGGATTCGTCTATCATCCCGGCAATCTTGCAGTAGCCGCCGAAAGGCACCCAGCCTATGCCGAACTCGGTGTCGCCCCAGTGCCACCTGGCAAGCGCTTTGCCGCCGGCATCGAAGAATAGGTAGAATTTGTCCACCTTGATCCCGAACAGGCGGGCCCACAGGAAATGCCCCAGCTCATGCACGATTATGAGCAGGGAAAGGGCGAGTATGACCTGGAGGGTCTTAATTAATGCAACCATCGGCTATCTTCGCTACTTCGGCGTTGGTCTCGAAAATGTCTTCGAGCGAAGGGTTTGCAGCAAAATTCAAGCCAGCGAGACATTTTTCATTGATGCGCGATATGTCGTAGAATCCGATCTGTCCTTTCAGGTAGGCCGCCACCGCCACTTCGTTGGCCGCATTGAGGGCGCAGGGAGCGTTCCCGCCCCTTTCTATGGCTTCGAACGCGAGCCTGAGGTTGGGGAAACGGGACAGGTCGGGAGCTTCGAAACTCAGGCTGCCGAGCTGCGCGAAGTCGAGCTTGCGGTTGCCCACGGTGATGCGGGCGGGGAAGGAAAGGGCGAAGCCTATGGGCTCTCGCATGTCGGGACAGCCGAGCTGCGCTATGACGGCGCCGTCGGTGAACTCCACCATGGAATGGATGATGGATTCAGGATGCACCACCACGTTGATGTCTTTCGGGGCCACGTCGAAGAGCCAGCGGGCCTCGATGACTTCGAAGCCTTTGTTCATCATGGTGGCGGAGTCTATGGTCACCTTGGCGCCCATGTCCCAGTTGGGGTGCTTCAGGGCGTCGCCGGCCTTCGCGGCCGCTATCTGCGTCCTGCTCCAGGTGCGGAACGGGCCGCCGGAAGCTGTCAGATGGATTTTTTCGACCGTGTTGCCCTGGGCGCCGAGCAGGCACTGGAAGATGGCGGAGTGCTCGGAATCCACCGGGAGTATCACGGCGCCGTGCTCGCGCATGGTCCTGGTCACGAGGGCGCCGGCGGCGACCAGCGTCTCCTTGTTGGCGAGGGCCACTATCTTGCCGGCTTCGAGCGCGGCGAGGGTGGGGCGGAGGCCGCTGAAGCCCACCATCGCGCCCACGACTATGTCCACGCCGTCGCCGCGGACCAGCGAGCACAGGCTGTCCACTCCGGCCCAGACTTTGGAGTCGCTGTCGCGCAAGGCCTCGCAGACGGCCTCGTAGCGCGCTTCGTTGCAGATCACGACGTTATTGACATCGAACTCCCTGGCCTGCGCCGCAAGCAGTTCAGCGTTGTTGTTGGCGGAGATAAGCTCCACTTCGAAGAGGTCCCGGTGCTGGCGCACCACGTCGAGTGTCTGTGTGCCTATGGATCCGGTGGACCCAAGTATGGCTATCTTTCTTTTTTTCATTTCCCTAATGAATCTGCCGCTTCTTTCGCCTGAAGCAGGCTGTCGATGTTGAGGGTGGTGTCGCCTGCAAGGACACGGGAAAGGTTCTCTGAATACAGTTTCCAGCGCGTCAGGGCGCTTTCCAGGGAATCTATCTTGATGGCGTTGTCCACTGCGACCCTGCGGAAATGGGCGTCAGGGTAGCCTGGAATGGTGGTGCGCAAAGGCGTCAGCGCTATCAGGGCGTAGAGTCCGCCCACCACGACCACGAACGCCGTCACCACCCTGAGGATGAATCCCAGGCGGCTGAAACGGAACTGGCGTATCATCCTGTGGGTGTCGTCTTCCACCAGGCTGAGCCGGTATGATTTATTCAGATTGTTTTTCCCCATAAAAAATGCTATTTTTGCAAATTGTGGACAGAATCATCGGCATAGATTACGGAAGTGCGCGTGTGGGGGTTGCGCAAAGCGACCCGCTCGGCATCTTCGCATCCCCTCTGGAGACTGTGCCGTCTGCAAAGATAATAGATTATCTGCAAAAATACGCTCTCGCCGAGACTATCTGCAAGTTTGTGGTCGGTTACCCGCTCAACCTGGACGGCCGCCCCGCTTCTGCAGCCCCCGACGTGGATGCATTCCTTGCGCGTCTCCAGAAGTCTTTCCCGGATGTGCCGGTGGCCCTCGAAGACGAACGGTTCACCTCGGTGCTCGCCCATAAGGCAATGATAGACGGAGGCATGAAGAAAAGCGACCGCAGGGACAAGAATTCCGTGGACAAGATCAGCGCGGCCATAATTTTGCAAGCATATTTGGACAAGAAGAAATGATACAGCCTATTTACCTGTACGGCTCGGAGGTGCTCCGCGAAAGGGCGGCCGAAGCCGATCTGAGCAAGAAAGATGAACTCACGGCGCTGATCGCCGACCTGAAGGACACGCTCAAGCGTTCCGAAGGGTGCGGGCTCGCCGCTCCCCAGATAGGGGTGAGCCTGCGGGTGCTGATAGTGGACGGCGACGAGATGGAGGAAGTGTATCCCTATCTCAAGGGCTTCAAGCGCACACTTATCAATCCCGTGATACTCGAAGAAAGCCCGGAGCATTGCGAATATGAGGAAGGCTGCCTCAGCGTGCCCGGAGTCTATTGCAACGTCCGCCGGCCGGTCAGCATAAAAGTGCGCTACTACGACGAAGAGTTCAAGGAGCGCACGGAAGTCTTCGACAAATTCGGCTGCCGCATGATACAGCACGAGATGTCCCACCTGGACGGCGTGCTCTTCACCGACCTCGTGGCCCCTATACGCCGCAAGATGATTGCCAAGAAACTGCTCAATATTTCCCACGGCAAGGTCGCAACCCGATATAACTCTAAAATCAAATAACATGCATCTATTCTACGTTAAACCCGAAATCGAGGAACTGGACGCCCTGTACCTGCTTGCACTGGCCGCCAGCTCCGACGTCGAGTCATCGCTCGAAGACTTCGACGGCAGCTTCACTGAATTGACCTGGTAAAAAAGGAGGAATCATGAAACAGACAAGACTTTTCATTTTTGCCGTCCTTGCCAGCGTGACGGCCATTTCATGCGAGAAAGAAATCGCTGAGATCCAGACTGTTCCCGAAGTGGAAAAAGTCTATGCATCATTCTCCGCCACCGGAGAGGACATCACCAAAGTCAGCCTCGATTTCGCTTCCGAGACGAGCAAAGTCCAGTGGCAGGACACCGACGAGCTCGCCGTTTTCGACGGCGTGTCGAAGAACGTCTTCACCATGAAGTCCGGCAGCAACACCGGCGCCTCCGCTGTCTTTGAAGGCGAAGTCGCTGCGGAAGCAGGCACCTTGTACGCCGTGTATCCGGCAGCCGGCGGCCTCGACATCGACGGCACCAACATAAACGTGAACGTGCCTGCCGAGCAGACAATTCCTGCCGGCGGTTGCGCCGACCCGAAGGCACTCGTGGCCGTGGCTTCAGGCGCAAAGGGCGGCGCCCTTGCATTCAAGCAGGTCTGCGGCCTGCTGAAGGTCAGCTTCGCCGCCGCCAACGTTCGTGAGATCACCATCAGCGGCACGGCGCTTGCCGGAGAGGCCAAAGTCGCCCCCGACGGCACCCTGGTCGAGCCCTTGAAGCCTGTGGAAAGCATCATCCTCACCCACGCCGACGGCATTTTCCCGGCCGGCACCTACTACGTTGCGGTGCTTCCCGGCACCACTCCCGCCGGCAAATTCTCCATCTCCCTTAAGAAAGGTCCTTCAGAAGGCTTCCGCGGTTCTTCAAACGCAGTGACTTTCGCCCGCTGCAAGGGCCTTGACGCCGGTTCGCTTGACGTCCTGACCACCAAGACCATCATCACGACCATGGCAGAGCTGTTCGACTGGAACGCCAACCGTGTGGTCTCCGCCGAATCAGGCGAAGAAGTAGTGTTGCTCGGCGCCGACATCGACATGGAGAACGAGCCCTGGACCCCCAAGGACTTCAAAGGCTATTTCGAAGGACAGGGCCACAAGCTCTATAACCTCAACGTGAGCCGTTCTTCCAACGCCTGCTTTATCAACACACTCACAGGTTCGATGCAGAACGTCACGTTCGGCAGTTCCGACGGCGTTTCCTACGACGGCTCCAGCCGCATCGAGCAGAACAATCCGGAAGATAATTCCGAGTCCGCATGGCGCTACGCCGGTCTTGTCACCCGCCTTTCCGAGGGATCTTCGCTGAACGGCGTTTACAGCTTCGTGCCCGTGAGCGTGGCAGCCACTTCGACCAGCAAAACGCGCGTCGGCGGCCTCGTGGGCATAGTTGCCGGAGCAGCCAGCTTGACCGACTGCACCAACTTCGGCGACGTGACCAACAACGCCACAGGGCCGGTGGCGGCAGGTTCCCTTGCCGGAATCGTGGGCTGGGCGGACGCGGCCGTGACTATGAGCTTCGTCCAGAACAAGGGTAACGTGACCTCGAAGAACCTCAAGACGCAATACATCGCAGGTTTCATCGCCTACGAAAAAGCGACCGGATCCAACCTCACCGACTGCGCCAATTCAGGCAGCATCATGGCCGAAGCCGAAGGCTCCTGCGCCATGTGCATCGGCGGCTTCATAGGCGAAGCCGGCAATTCCACACTGACCAACTGCAACAACGACGGCTTCATCTACAGCACCTGCGACGGCGAGTTCAAGGCCGGCGGCTTCATCGGACGTGCTAATTCCAGCTGCACCCTCACCGGATGCATCAACGGAGATGCAGCCACCATCACCTTCAATCCAGCCACTTTTGGCAGCAGGGCATTCATAGCCGGCATCATCGGCAACGCCCCCAGCGCCAACTCCGGCACCGTGAGCCTGCAGCAGTGCAAGAACTACGCTCCCCTGAGCGCTACCCACCGCAATATCGATGCAGTAGGCGGTCTGGTCGGCTTCCTTAACATGAGCGGCGGCACCGTCAGTATTTCCGGTTGTGATAATTTTGGCGAAATATCCCGCATGGTCAACGATGGTGAAGTGGCAAAAAACAACAGCATCTGCATCGGCGGCATAGCTGCCAATCTGGCCTGTGGCACAGGATCCTCCATCACAGACTGCACCAACTATGGTGCCGTCAAGACCAACACCTACCAAAAGAGCGGTGTTGTCCGTATTGCGGGAATAGCCGGATATCTTCAGTCCTACACCAGGGTGTATAATTGTACCAACAACGGGAATATTGAAGTAAAAACCGGGAAAGTGGATACGATGGAGGGTAGCTATCTTTGTGAAGGCGGAGTTATCGGGCACATGTACAAAGGTTGCAGCATCGAGTACTGCTTCAACACCGGTAAAGTGTCCTCCGACCGCCAGCAGGTCAACCGCGTGGGCGGCATTGTGGGGACATGCAATTCCAGCCGTGTAGTTTCATGTGAAAACATAGGAGATGTCGTTGTCGAGATACCTGACGACGTGCAGGTAAGCCTCTGGCAGGCAATCGGAGGAATCGTCGGTTTCTCCGAAGGCACCACTACCGGATGCACCTGGGAGCTTAAAGAATGCGTCAATCGTGGAAATGTGTCTGCAAGAATCAATGACGTACCCAACTACGAAGGGCGTTTTTCAGTGGGAGGCATTATCGGCCAGCCCATCAACACGCTTCCGATAAGCGGCAATGTGAACCATGGCGACGTCACCGCCATGAACACCAATACCTCCACGCCCTGGTCTTATGCCGGCGGTATCATGGGTATGGATGACGATCCCAAGGTGACTATGAGCTCAACCTTGTCCGACAACAAGAACTACGGCACTGTCGCCAATCTCACGGACAAGGCGAATAACGCCGCCGGCGGACTTTACGGTAAGATAGGCAAGGCCACTACAGCTACAGGAACCAATTTCGGAAAGGTGTCCGGCAAGTTTGCCGGTGCCGTGGCGGGCGTCAATTCCATAGAGCTGAGGGCAACCCTCTGCGATGCCGTCACCGTGAACGGCGTCACTAAAGCCGCCGCTGAAAACGAAGCGACATGGCTCTGCCCGGCCAACACCGGCACTATCCTTACTGCCTACGTAGCACATAGTGACGGCGAGTAATGAAACTGCGCTATCTTTTGCCCCTTGCGCTGCTGGCCATTCCGGCGTGCCAGCCCGAATCCGCCCCGTCCCTGACGGGCCCGGAGCCGGGCCGGCAGACCGTGGTGCTCCAGGCGCTGCCTGAGCAGACGGCGGGCAAAAGCACTCTCGATTTTCCCTCCGTGCTCTGGGAAGACAGCGACCGGATCGCAGTCTTCGACGGCTATGGCAAGAACGTATTCACCATTCCCGAAGGCGGCAACCGGGGCAAGTCGGCCACATTCAAGGGTGAGGTGCATGAAGGTGCCGCCGAACTCTATGCCGCCAGCCCTGCCGATGCCGCACTGGAGTGCGCATCAGGCGCAATCACCGTGCAGGTGCCTTCGGTCCAGCGCATCGGCACAGGCCGCTGCATAGCGCCTGAAGCGCTGGTGTGCGTGGCTAAGGCAGAGGGCGGCTCGCTGCAGTTCCGCAACGTGATTTCGCTTGTGCGCGTGACAGTGAGCCGCACGGACATCACAGCTGTAATCCTTAAAGGCACCAACCTTTCGGGCTCGGCGGTGGTCGCCCCCGACGGCACCCTATCCGGCGTGAAATCCGGCGCTGCCGAAGTGCAGCTGCTCCCGGAAGGGGAGACCTTCGCCCCCGGGACCTACTACGCGGCTGTGCTTCCGGGCGCCACCCCTGCCGGCGGCTTTTCCCTGTCGCTGGTGCGCTCGGACGCCCTTTCCGGCACCCGCACCGCTTCCGGGCAGACCGTGTTCCAGCGGGGTAAAGGCCTGGACGCCGGCACCCCCGAATCTGCCGTCAGCTGGGAGAAACTGATCCTCACAAAGCAGCAGTTGTTCGCCTGGAATGCCCTCCGCAGCGATTCGGATGAATCCGACGAGGTGCGCCTTGGCGCCGACATCGACATGCAGATGGACCCGTGGACTCCGAAGGGCTTCGCGGGCAGTTTCGACGGGCAGGGACACTGCCTCAGCGGCATCAACGTCGTGAGCGACACCTATGCCGGCTTCTTCCGCGTGCTGAGCGGTTCGGCGGTCGTGAAAAACACCGTGTTCGGCAGCGCCGACGGCAGCAGCTACGACGGCGTGAGCACCATTCGCCATGCCAATCCTGCCAACAACTACACCTGGTACTATGCCGGCGTGGTGGGCAAGGTCGAAGGCAGCGCAAGCCTCTCGGGGATAGTCAATTATGCCACGATTGAAGTGGCTCCGGGCTGCAATTCCAAGACACGCATGGGCGGCATCGTGGGCAACTGGAACAGCACGTCCGAATGCAAAGGGCTTGTCAACTACGGTACGGTGCGCAACCTCGCATCCGCTACTGGCCAGGCCGGTTCATCCGATACCACATCCAACAGCAGCATAATGGGCGGCGTGGTCGGTTTCCTCGACACCCGCACCATCGTGTCCGCCTGCATCAACCATGGCACCGTGTCCAACGTCAATCCCGGCGTCTCCTCAGTGGGCGGCGTGGTCGGCTACGACGGACGCGGCTCCACCATAAAGAACTGCACCAACTACGGCTCCGTCAGCCATGCGGCTACTGCCGACGTCGTGGCCGAATCCGCCGCGGCGGGCATAATAGCTTATGCCAAAGGGGCTTCCAGCACCTTCGGAAGCGTGTCCGGCTGCCGCAACGAAGGCTCCGTCACAGCTTCCAGCGGCGGACAGAATTTCCGTCTGGCGGGCGTGAGCGGACTGACCCAGTATTACGACGTCACCGATTGCACCAACGCCGGCGAGGTCCGCTTCTCCGGCACCACCACCGGGGGCGGATATCTTGCCATCGGCGGTGTGGTCGCCCACACCTATAACGGATGCACGATAAAGGGCTGCCGCAACGAGGGCCCCGTGAGCTCCAACCGCCTGCAGGTCAACCGTATAGGCGGTGTGACAGGCAACCTCAACAGCAGCATCATGCGGAACTGCACAAACGCAGGCCCCGTGACGCTCGACATCTCCGGCACGGCCCTGGGCAACTGGGAAGGCGCCGGAGGCATCGCGGGTTTTGCCGAAGGGCAGGCGTCCGTGATTGAAATCTCCGGCTGCGTCAACGAAGCCGGCGGCACCGTCACGGCCGTGGTCAACACCAACGGTCGCAGCGACTACAGCCGTTGCGCTGCCGGCGGCATACTCGGCATGCCCTACGACACCATGTCCCTGACGGGCAACGTGAACCACGCTGAAGTGTCGCTGCAGAACGTCCATGCATCGGCCCCCTACGCCTATGTGGGCGGGATAATCGGCCAGGACAAAGGGGCGCGCGGCTACTGCACCGTGACGGACAACATCAATTACGGCCCGGTGCGCAGCGTTTCCGGCCGGTCCGGCTATTCCGGCGCGGGCGGCATTTTCGGCAACATCGCTTCGGCCACGTCCATTATCGGCAACCGCAACTACGGTCCGGTGTCCGGGACGGTGGCGGGCGCGTTGGCCGGAATCAACGCCTGCTCGTTCAGCGCCGTCGTGTGCGATGCCGTGACGGTGAACGGCACCACCTATGCCAATGCCTCCGACAAGACGGCCTGGGCGTGTCCTTCCTCCACCGGCACAATCACCGTGCGCGTCATGCCTCACTCCGATCCGGAGGCCGAGCCTTCGTCTCCCGGAGATGCTCCTGCCCCCCTCGACCCCGGCAACAAGGTGGTCGCCCACAGGGGCGGCGCCACGGAGTGCGGCTACCCCGATAATTCCAGGGCTGCGCTGCGCTACGCCATGAGCCTGGGTTGCTATGCCAGCGAGTGCGACATCTACTGGACCAAGGACAACAAGGTGATCGTGGCCCATGCCAACAGCGAGGACTATATCAACGGCATGCATCCGTGGGAAGCCAATGCCGCCGATATTATTGCGGCAAAGCGTCTCTCCAACTATGAAAGGATACCGACGCTGGAAGAGTATATAGACATAGTGATGGAAAGCGGCAGCAAGACTAAGCTCTTGCTCGACATCAAGATGATAGATACTCCTTCACTGGATTACGACCATCCTGCAAAGGCTGCGCTGCGTGCCATTGAGATAGTGCAGGAGAAGAACGCGCAGAATTTCGTGGAATTCATCTGCACTGGTTATACCAATGTCATGTCGAAGATTGCCGCTCCTATGAAAGCCGCAGGACTCAACTGCGGATGGATGAACGGAGATATATCAGCGACGACGTTCAAGAACAAGGGCTATACCAACTGGGCGAATCTCAATACCCGCGACCACTTCAAACTTGGCAGCGGGGAAGATAAGGGCACCGGTTACCGCACTATCACCGAGTTCAAGAATGCAGGCCTGCAACTGAGCGTCTTCCACATCGATAAGCAGTCCGGCAACAGCAGCGCCGTCTACACCGACGCCACGGTCCAGGCCTATCTCGATGAGTACGCCTACCTCCGCTGCATCACCACCAACTACCCCGCCTGGCTCATCCAGAAGACAAAGGGATTATAGTTTTTTTATTATATTTGGCAAAATAACCAATTACAAATATGGGAGCATTTCACGCATATGATATCCGCGGAATCTACAATGTGGATTTCGACAAGCAGACCGCCTACAAGGTGGGCTATTTCCTTCCCGAGCTTCTCAAGGCCGACAAGGTCCTGGTGGGCCGCGACTGCCGCCTCTCCGGACAGGAGATCCACGATTATCTGATCAAGGGCATTACCGATGCCGGCGCAGATGTGGACGACATAGGCTACAGCAGCACTCCGCTGGTGTATTTCGGCACGGCGAATTATGGCTACAAGGCTTCCGTGCAGATCACGGCCAGCCACAATCCCCGCGAGTACAACGGCATGAAGGTCAGCCGCGAGAACGCGCTTCCCGTGGGCTTCGACACCGGCCTCGGCCAGATAAAGCAGTGGATCGAGGAAGGCAGGCCCACGCCCGTGGCCGCCAGGCGCGGCACCGTCAGGGAGATAGACATCAAGCCTGACTACATCAAGTTCCTGCTCAAATACAAGGGCGATTATTCCAATCTCAAGATAGCGTTCGACCTCTCCAACGGCATGAGCACCCTCTTCGCCAAGGAAATCTACAAGGGCGAAGACGCCACCTTCCTCTTCGACGAGATGGACGGCAGCTTCCCCAACCATGAGCCCAACCCGCTCATTCCCAAGAACGTGGAGCCTCTGCGGGAGCTTGTCCGCAAGATTGGCGCCGACATCGGCGTGATCTATGACGGCGACGCCGACCGCGTGATGTTCGTCGATGAGAAGGCACGCTTCGTGGCCCCCGACCTCATCATCGCCCTGATGGCCTACTACTTCTGCGACGAGAGGGGAGAGAAGAATCCCAGGGTGCTGCAGGAAATCCGCAGCTCCAAGGCCGTGGGAGAGTTCCTCGCCGATTATGGTGCAGAGATGCACACCTGGAGGGTGGGGCGTGCCTTCGCCGCTCCCAAGCTCCGCGAGATAGACGGCCTCTGGGGCGGAGAGCTCGCAGGCCACTACTATTTCAAGGATTTCTTCTACTCCGACAGCGGCATGCTGGCTTCCATGATAGTGCTCCGCATCGTGGCAGGCCTCAAGAAGAAAGGCCTCACGCTCGGCGGCGAAATCGACAAACTGACCCGCTACCGCAACTCCGGCGAGATCAACTTCAGGGTTGAGGACAAGAAGGGCGCCATGGACGCGGTGCGCGACCATTTCTTCGCCCAGGCCAAGCCGGATGCATTCATGGACTTCGACGGCTATCGCGCCGAGTATCCCGACTGGTGGTTCAATATCCGCCCGTCCAACACCGAACCTTACCTGCGCTTCATCTGCGAAGCGGCCACCGATGAGGTGATGGCAAAGAAAATCGCTGAAGTACAGGAGATTATCGAGACACGTTTCGGGGGGACGAGAGCCTGATGAGACGCATAACGGTACTGATTATCCTGAGCCTAAGCTGCCTTGGCGTCCGCGCCCAGGTGGATTCGGTGCGCGTCGTCCCGCAGAATGACTCGCTCGCCGTCCAGGTGGACACCCTGGACAGGCCCGCCGACATCGGCAGCGGGCTGCAGTTCTTCGCCCGGGGGAACGGTGCGCCCGTAGATACCCTCGACGTGGGCGACGGCCGCATCCAGATAGTCCTCAAGGACGACAACACCTGGTACTTCATAAAGAACGTCTCCGCCCTTGCCGAGACCGACCTTTTCTCCCAGTGCTGGCGTGAACATATAGTTAACCCTTATAACGACACGCCGCTGGACAGCATTCCCTACAGGGTCACGGTCTGCCTGGTGGATTCGGTGAGCCGTTTCGTGTGCCCGCACAAGGGCAAGGTGTTTTCCAAGTTCGGGCTGCGCAAAGGCCGCAGGCACACCGGATGCGACGTGCCTTATCCCACAGGCACTCCTGTCTATTGCGCTTTCGACGGCAGGGTGCGCCTCGCCGAAAGGCACAAAGGCTACGGCAACCTCGTAATCGTGCGTCACGAAAACGGCCTTGAGACATTTTACGGGCACCTTTCCCGCATCGACGTCATTGCGGGGCAGTGGGTCCACGCCGGCGACCTCCTGGGCCTCGGCGGCTCCACGGGCCGCTCCAGCGGGCCGCACCTCCATTTCGAGACGCGCCTCCGCGGACATGCCTTCGATCCAGAGTGGATAGTGGATTTCGAAAACGGCAGCCTGCGGAAGAACGTGTTCGTGCTCAAGCGCAGCTACCTTTCTCCCTACAGCAAGTATGTGCCTACATCCATCGATGAGGAGGAGGAAATCTACATGACCGACGAGCAGATACGCGCCGAAGAGGAACGCATCGCCAAAGAGCGCGCCGCGATGAAATACCACACCATACGTTCCGGCGACACCCTGTCTGGCATTGCAGTGAAGTACGGCACCACGGTGTCCAAGATCTGCAGCCTCAACCAGGGGCTCAAACCCACTACCATCCTCAGCCTGGGACGTAAAATACGGGTGAAATAGTGAACAGGAAACTCTATATCGAGACCTACGGCTGCCAGATGAACGTGGCGGACACGGAGGTCATATTCTCCCTGCTCGGGAAGCACGGCTACGAGCGCACCGAAGACATTTCCGAGGCCGACGTGATAATGGCCAACACCTGCTCCGTGCGCGACAACGCCGAGCAGCGCATCCTGGGCCGCATCGAAGTGTTCAACGTGCAGAAACGGCAGCGGCCCGAGGTGCTCGTGGGCATATTGGGCTGCATGGCGGAGCGTCTGAAGGAAGAACTGCTGAAGACGGGAAAGGTGGACATCGTGGCCGGCCCCGACGCCTACCGTTCCCTTCCCGTGCTGCTCCAGAATGCCGCCCCCGGCAAGCCGCAGATCAATGTGCAGCTGTCCCGCGAGGAGACCTACGCCGACATCAATCCCGTCCGCATCGACCGCAACGGCGTGTCGGCGTTCATCTCCATCATGCGCGGCTGCAACAATGTGTGCTCATACTGCGTGGTGCCTTACACCCGCGGCGCCGAGCGGAGCCGGGACTACCATTCGATAGTGCGTGAAGCCTGCGACTGCTGGGAAAAGGGCTACAAGGAAGTTACCCTGCTGGGCCAGAATGTGGATTCCTACTGCTGCGAAGGCTGCAATTTCGCCGGCCTGCTGAAGATGGTGGCCGAGGCCTGTCCGGGCCTGCGCCTGCGTTTCTCCACGTCCAATCCGCAGGACATTTCCGACGAAGTGCTGGAGGTGATGGCCTCCCACGCCAATATCTGCCACCATATCCACCTGCCGGTGCAGTCGGGTTCGGACCGCATGCTGGAAAAGATGCGCCGGCGCTACACCAGGGCCTGGTATCTCGAAAGGGTGGCGGCTATACGCCGCTATATGCCGGATTGCGCCATTTCCACGGATGTTATTGCCGGCTTCTGTTCCGAGACGGAGGAAGACCATCGCGACACCCTGTCGATCTTTGAGGAGGTGGGCTTCGACGCCGCTTTCATGTTCTACTATTCCGAGCGCCCCGGCACGCTCGCGGCCAGGAAATACCCCGACGACGTGCCCCAGGAGGTGAAGAACCGCCGGCTGGAGGAAATAATCGCCCTGCAGAACAGGCTGTCGCTCGAAAGCAACCGCCGCGATGTGGGGAAGGTGTTCCGCGTGCTCGTGGAGGGGCCGTCAAAGCGCAATCCTGAAGAATTGTGCGGCAGGGCGGGCAACAACAAGATGTGTATCTGGCCCGATACTGAGCACCGGGCCGGAGATTTCGTGGATGTGGAGGTGCTGGATTGCACCCAGGCGACGCTTTTCTGCCGCCTGGCCTCTACTCGTTAGCAGCAGGTTTCTGGTTGCCGCGGCGTTTGCCGCCGGCAGGGGACGGTGTGCGTTCCTGGGGCTGCTGGCCGCCGGGTTTCTCGACGTTGCCGCCCCTGTCGTTGCCATAGTTGCCGCCCCGGCCGTGGTCGGGATCGTGCTCCTGGGAGCTGCGGTGCGATTTGATGGACTCGCCGGCCTCCTTGAGGGATGAGAGCGTGCCGGGCAGTCTCTTGACTCCGGGTATGGACATTTTGCGGTAGGGCCTTTCCTCGCCGGTGCCCCAGAAGTCGTCGGAATCCCAGCGGTTGCGTTTAGGCATCTCCCTTTCCACCCTGTCGTTCCTCCTTGCCAGCAGGGCAAGGTTGAGGGATTCGAACACGTACATTCCGTCGGCCGCGAAATCCAGCGCAGGGGCGACTCCGAGCGTGCGGAGGAATCTGCCGTCTTCCTCATAGAGGTTCAGCACTATCACGAAGTAGGAGTCGGTGTTGTAGATGTCGTCGATGGTGCACTTGGGGTCGCGGCGCACGGATTCAAGGCTGAGCCACACTTTGCGGGCGTTGTTGGGACCCCAGTAGATTTCCTCCACCCCCTTCATTTCATAGGAGGGGTCTTCGAATTTGTCTATAACGGGGCAGACCAGCCGGTCGGCCAGTTCTATGTCGAGACCGGCGTCGGTCAGGCGGGTCTTGCAGTTGACCACCTGCCCCATTCCGAAGGGCTGGCGGAAGATGGGAAGGCGCATGGCGTCCTCCAGCGTGCGCCTTGACCGGAGGTCGGGGGCCGGACGGTCCTGCATTCCGGTGATGCCGAGGTTCTCGCCCTCTATGATTTCCGTGTACCGGTCGGCTGCGTTGAGGGGATTGTACATCCTGTCAAGTTCGTAGGAGCGCAGGCCGAGTCCGCTGATCACGTCGGCGTTGTTGATGGGTCGGTAATCGGTGAGATCGACGGAGAAGGAGGGTATAGCGGGGCAGTTGATATCCCGCATCGCCATCCACAGGCTCTCGCCTTCTGCGTTGTAGATGATGCCTTCAGCGCAGTCGGCTTCGAACCATCCCCATCTGGACACGTCTCCCAGGGGCGTGCCGTCGCTTTCGCAGAGCACCGCCTTCACGGTGTAGTAGAGTCCGCTGTTGGGCTCAAGCATGGCGCCGGGGTGCTTTTCCTCATCCACGACGGGCTCGAAACGAACGAAACGGTCGTAATGCCAGTCGATGCGGAGGTCGTAGCAGGCGGCGCCCCTGATGCGGCGGTTGTTGTCCAGCCGGACTTCTTTCAGGTTGTTGCGGTGGAACCTGTGGCCGATCGCACCTGTGTGCCATGCCGCTGCACGGACAGGGTCGCCGGCGGGGTCGTACGGGAACACATAGCCCTGGAAGGGGAATTCTTCCGTCTTCTGCATGCGGCTGTCCCATACTTCGTGCACGAAGTCGGCAGTCAGCACTTCATATCCGCCGTAGCGGCTGGAGATTGCCAGGTTGTTGAAAGGCAGGAGGGTCTGGCCGTCGCTGCTTATGATGCCCTTGAGCCCGTTCCATGCGGAGCGTGCCGTGCCCCTGCCGTTGTAGAACGAAGGGGATGCCGTGAACTGCGGTTCGAACACTTCGTTGCCTTGCATGTCGTACAGGCCCCACATGGGCTTCAGGCCCACGCGGGGGACTTCCACGTCGCGCTCGGCCGCTATCAGGGATTCGTTGCGCAGCACGTTCACCGCAACGCATTCCGGAGGGATGACGAAACGGCCGGACTGGTCGGCCAGGCCGCGGCGGCGCACCTTGCCTTCCTTGATCGTGACTTCGCAGAGTCCGGATTTGTCGAATTTCCCTATGTCGTCGTACTGGGGCGGAATCACCCATCTGCCGGTGGCGTCGATAAGGCCTTTCAGCCCCGTCTTTTCCACGACGGCGAAGCCGCTGTTGAACTTTTTGGCGGATTGATACGAAGGAGGGATCACCCAGTTCTTGTCTTTGTCCTGGTAGCCGTACAGCTTGGTTTCCTTGTCTTTGACGGGCTTGAGGTCCTGCGCTCCGGCAGCAGTGGCCAGGCAAAGCAGGGCGGTGATTGTGAGTATGCGAAGTTTCATATGGTTGAATTATTCTTGTATTTTGTCGGGTAGTATTATGACCACGGTGCCCACGCGTACGCGCTGCCGGAGGTCGGTGATATCTTCATTGGTCAGGCGTATGCAACCTTCAGTCGCCCTGGTGCCTATGGATTCTGGGAGGTGGGTGCCGTGGATGCCGATGTCGCGCCGGCAGGGCACGTCGAGCCGAAGGAACCATGGGCCGTAGGCGTTGCGGACGGGGCCTTTGCCGTCGCCGAAGTCGTGGGTCAGGCCGCGGGAGTTGAGAATTTCGTTTATGGTGAACCTGCCTTCCGGAGTCTTCCGGTCGCCGTTTCTGGTCTTGTTGCCGTAGTTGGTGCCGCAGGCTATGGGGTAGCTCTTTATCAGGGTGCTGTCGGGCGCCATCAGGCTGAGCGTCATTGCCTGCTTGTCCACCACGATGAAAGGATTGCCGGGCAGGGACTCAGGCTGGGCGCCGAGAAGGCACGCCAATATAATGATCAGAGCGTTCATCACTGCAAATATACATTTTTTTTGTCAACGCGACAGATTTCTTCGCGCAGACCGTCCTTATCGGGGAAAATTGTTAAATTTGTAATCCGACAACACATATTATGGCACGAAAGAAAAACACCAGTGAAGAAATAATTGAAGAAATGGATTATGCCCGGTTGGGGGAGTACCGGCTTTATTGTTGCGTGGACAGCAACAATACGGAGTATCCCGTCGAAGGCATAATCAGCAGCATAGACTTTGATAAGGGCCTCTATCTCCATATAGACCTGGGCCTTCCAGAGGATGAGGATGCGAGCCTCCTGAACGTCGACGTGTCCACCCTGGTGAGTTCCCGGTCCGTGGATTTCGATTTCAACGAAAGCAGCATACAGCTTTTCCGGGACGGGGACCGTCTCCACGTCGAACCGGTTCCGCTCGACAGCCTGCTGGATGACGATTTTGCCGGGTTGGAAATGCTGGAGATAATCACCGTGGCCCTTTACCGGGACGGCGAGCTGGTCGGCAGCCACGACATAATGTTCAACAGTTCCGAGCCGCAGATTGACCAGACTCCCGGGGAGGATTCCGCCGATGATCCTGCCCGGCGCATGGAACTGATATCCACCTACATGGGATGGGAGAACTACAAGATGCGCATGCAGGAACTCTTCACCCGTTGCGAGGTGGGGCGCATCCGCGAGGAGGCCGGCCTTGCCATGAACCCGCCCCGTCTGCACACCGCCATAATCGGCAATCCCGGCACAGGCAAGACCACCTGCGTGTCCCTTATGGCCAGCCTGTGCAAGGCGCTTGGCCTGCTGGACACGGACACTATCTGGACCGTCCGGGTGTCGTCGCTCGCGACGGCAAGCGTGAATTCGGAAAACGAAGCCGTCATCTCCGCTGTGGAAAGCGCGCAGGGCGGCACGTTGGTCATCGACCGGGCGCACGAGCTCTACAAGACCGACAACAAGGGCAATTACGACACCGAGGGGCGCATAGTGCGCGCGCTGGTGGACGCCCTGAGCAATACGGAGCGATACAAGCGCTGGATGCTGGTGCTGGTAGGGGAGCCCGAAGGCATGGAATTCCTGCTTTCCACCTACCCCGAACTGGACCAGTACCTGTCGGATCCCATCTACCTGGAGGATTTCAAGCCTGAAGAGCTGTTCAGCATGTTCGACATGCATTGCGCCGAGCGGGGAATAAAGCTCTCGGACGAGGCCCGCCGCAAGCTTGAGATGTTCGTGCTCCATAAATACAACCGCAGGGGTGCCGGGTTCCAGAACGCCTGGCTGATAAGCGGGCTGTTCGACGACTACATAGTCCCGGCCATGTACAAGCGCCTCCATGGGCTGTCTTCGCCCACGCCGGAGCAGCTTGCTCTCGTGCTTCCGGACGACATTCCCGCCATAGGGGAGGCTCCGGACAATGCGATGGACGAGCTGGACGAACTGATAGGGCTTGCCAAGATAAAGACCAAGGTCAAGGACTACCTGAACGCCATAAAGCTTGCCAGCCGCCGTATGGAAATGGGCCTTCCCACAAATATGCCGCGCCTGCACATGGCTTTCCTGGGCAATCCGGGCACGGGAAAGACCACTGTGGCGGAGATTATCGGCAGGGTGTTCGCTTCCTGGGGCATTCTTTCAGGCGGCCGTGTCATACGGACTGAAAAGAGCCAGATGGTGGGCCAGTATATAGGGGAGACTGAGTTCAAGATGAAGAACCTGCTTGCCCGGGCCAGAGGCAACATACTTTTCATAGATGAAGCCTACCAGCTTGTGGAAGGCGGTGAAAGGGATTTCGGACGCATAGTGATGAATTCGCTCCTGACCGAACTCGGCAAGGAGAATTCGGACATGGTGGTGATACTTGCCGGCTACACGGCTCCCATGAAGAAACTGCTGGAGAGCAACGAGGGAATAGAAAGCCGCTTCCCCAACGTGTTCAACTTCGAAGACTACACCACCGACGAGCTTATGGAGATAGGCCGGCTGATGATACGCAAGCAGGGATTCATCCTCACTGAGGGTGCGGCCAGGAATATGCGTTCCATAATCGAGGAGGAGTCCGACAGGCCTTCGCCCCGTTTCGGCAACGGCCGTTTCGTGTCGAACCTTATACAGAATGAAGTGCTTGCCACCCTCGGAGCCCGCACTGCGAAGCTCAGTAATCCGACCAGGGAGGACCTGTGCACCATTCTTCCCGAGGACGTGGTGCTGGGCAAGGCCCAGAAAGACGTGGTCTTCGACGACGTGGCGATCGATGCCGCACTTGCGAAGCTCGACGCCCTGGCGGGCATGGCCGGCGTCAAGAAGGCCATCCACAATTTCGTGCAGTCCGCGCGCTACCTGCATTCCATTGGGGAGCGCTACGTGGGCAGGGGATTGCTGAGCTGGCGCTTCATCGGCCCCAGCGGCACCGGCAAGAGCACGGTGGCCGAAATCATGGCCTGCATACTCCGCGGCATGCGCCTGATCACCAACAGCCACATCACCGAAATCAAGGGCGAACGCATCTTCAACGTGTCGGAGCACGACTGCGACGAAGTGTTGCGCGATGCCGTGAAGAAGTCCTGCAACGGCCTGATATTCATCAATGTGGACGAGCCTAAGTTCAACGACGACAGGTTCAGTTACGGCCGCAGCGTGGAGCAGATACGCCTCAAGGTCAAGGAGCTCACCATCGAGTCGGGAGGGGAGTGCGCCCTGATCCTGGCCGAGCTCGATTCCCCGCACGGCAAGGTGGCGCAGCAGCTTTCGGAGTCCGGCGTTTATGAATTCGACCACACCCTGGTGTTCAGCAAATTCACCCCGGAGGAACTCTTCCAGATTCTCTGCAACTGCCTGGCCCGGTACAAGGCCCGCTTCGGCGAGGCCGCCAAGGCGCACATGATGTCCTACATCACTGAAATGGCCGCTTCCGCAGAGGTCAGCGCCAGGACCATGAAACTCATGTCCCGCACGATCTGGCAGCAGGTCATACTTCGCGAGTCGTCCCGCCCGAAGCCTGCAAAGGTCCATGAAATCAAGCTCGAAGACGTACAGACCTTCAAGTGGGATTCCAAGAAAGGAAAGATAGGATTTTAAATGTTAACCATATGAACGACAAAGAATTCACCAGCTTTGCCCTGAAGGGGCAGGGCATCAGTTCCACGACGCTGGGCCGCTACAGGTCTGCTGTCGATGCCTATATCAATCCGTCCATTATTGAGGAGCGCAAGCTTAATGTCGCCCAGATGGACGTGTTCAGCCGCCTGATGATGGACCGCATCATTTTCCTGGGGGTGCAGATCGACGACGACGTGGCAAACATAATCATCGCTCAGCTGCTGTTCCTCGCCTCCGTGGATCCCAAGGCCGATGTCTCCCTGTATATCAACACTCCCGGCGGGCAGGTCTCCAGCGGCCTCGCCATCTACGACACCATGCAGCTGATCCAGCCCGATGTCGCCACCATCTGCACCGGCATGGCCGCCTCGATGGGCTCGGTGCTCCTTTGCGCCGGCCAGCAGGGCAAGCGTTCCGCCCTGCCCCATTCCCGCGTGCTGATCCACCAGCCCCTCGGCGGCACCCAGGGCCAGGCTTCCGATATCCTCATCGCCGCCAAGGAGATAGAGAAACTCCGCACCGAGCTCTTCACCATAATCTCCCACCACTCCGGCCAGCCCTATGAAAAAGTCGCCGCCGACGGCGACCGCGACTACTGGATGACCGCCCAGGAAGCCCTCTCCTACGGCATGGTCGACAAGATCCTCAGCAAGAAGTCAGAGTAGCCCTCACGGCCCCTACCGCTGAGACGAAGAAGATTTAAAAAA
>JAFZVQ010000079.1 GCA_017617715.1 Bacteroidales bacterium
CGACGAAGCTGACGTCGGAAGTGGGGACGCGGAGGCTCATGCCGGTGAGTTTACCGTTGAGCTCGGGGAGAACCTTACCAACAGCCTTGGCAGCGCCGGTGGAGCTGGGGATGATGTTCTCGAGGATGCCGCGGCCGCCTCTCCAGTCCTTCTTGGAAGGACCGTCAACGGTCTTCTGGGTTGCAGTAGCGGCGTGGACGGTGGTCATGAGGCCACGGACGACACCGAACTTGTCGTTGAGAACCTTGGTGATAGGCGCAAGGCAGTTGGTGGTGCAGGAAGCGTTGGAGATGATGTCCTGGCCAGCGTAGGTCTCATGGTTGACACCATAGACGAACATGGGGGTAGCATCTTTGGAAGGAGCGGACATGATGACCTTCTTTGCTCCGGCCTCGATGTGCTTGCGGGCCTTGTCGTCGGTCAGGAAGAGACCGGTGGACTCGACCACGACCTCGGCTCCGACCTCGTCCCACTTAAGGTTGGCGGGATCCATTTCGGCGGTCAGGCGAATCTTCTTGCCACCGACGATCAGATAGTTGCCTTCCACTGCGACATCGCCCTGGAAAGTGCCGTGTACTGAATCGTACTTGAGCATGTAGGCGAGATAGTCGGGATCGAGAAGATCGTTGATACCCACGATTTCGATGTCGTTGGGGAAATTCTCAACTGCTGCACGGAAAACCATACGGCCGATGCGGCCAAATCCGTTAATACCAAGTTTTACCATTTTTGTCTTTATAAAAGTTAAACAATAATAATTCCTTAAAAGGCGGCGCAAATTTATCAAAAATTTACGTAATTTCAATTATATTTGCAGAAAAAAGATGAGGATTCTGATCACAAACGACGACGGCTACGAGTCCAGGGGCATAGAAGCCCTGGTGCGGGTTGCCCGTCAGTTCGGAGAAATACTTGTCGTGGCCCCCAAAACTGTCCAGAGCGGGATGTCGATGGCTGTCACCATGGGCTACAAACCCATTGCAGCCAGAAAGTTATATGCTCTGCCGGGTGAAGAATGGTGGTACCTCGACGGCACCCCCTCGAGCTGCGTGAAATTCGGCCTGGACAATGTGATGTATCCCGAAAAGCCCGACCTGGTGCTGAGCGGCATCAACCACGGCAGCAACGCGGCCACGGCGGCTTTGTATTCCGGCACTGTGGGTGCGGCCATGGAAGCCGCCCTGAACGGCATTCCGGCCATAGCCGTGAGTCTTGACAGCTTCAGCCCGGACGCCGATTTCTCGGCAATCGAGCAGCTCCTTCCCGGAATCCTCACCAAGCTTCTCGACAATTTCAATCCCCGCTACGGAAGTATCTACAACATTAACTTTCCGGCAATCCCGTCGGCCAGCATAGTGGGGATAAAGGTCTCCCGGATGGGCAGGGCCCACTGGGAGCACGAATACCTGCCCTACGGGCCTGAATTCCTCTTCGACCGCGGCCACACGCCATCCAGGGCCGATGTCGAATACGTAGAGAACAAGCATCCCGAAGAGGAGCTTGTGGTGATGGCCGGCGATTTTGTCAACGATGAAGACGGAGGTAGCCGCGATGCCGACCACCTGCTGATGGATGAAGGCTACATAGTGATCACTCCTTTGAACATAGACCACACCGATACCACTGAAATGGAACGCCTATGCGGTATTATCTGATAGCGGGGGAAGCCTCCGGAGACCTGCACGGCAGCAATCTTGTCAAAGGGTTGCGTGCCGCGGATCCGGACGCCGTGTTCCGCTATTGGGGAGGCGACCTGATGGCCGCAGCATGCGGCGGGCAGGCCCCGGTGGTGCATTACCGGGACTGCGCCGTGATGGGCATTACGGACGTTGTCCGCAAGGGCGTCCCGTTGCTCCGCAACCTCAGCCGCTGCAAAGAAGACATACGTTCATGGAAGCCGGACGTGGTGATTCCGATAGACTATCCCGGATTCAACCTCAAGGTTGCCCGGTTCTGCCACGAATCCGGCATACGGGTGTTCTACTATATTGCGCCAAAGACCTGGGCATCCCGCCCGAAACGTAACCGCATGCTCAAGGCATGGGTGGACCGCCTCTTCATCGTGTTCCCCTTCGAGGTGCCGTATTTCGAGAAGCAGGGGATACCGTTCACATATAAAGGCAACCCCCTGGTGGATGCGGTCGACGGACATGAGTACGAGCGGCCCTGCGAAGGCAGCTACATTGCATTGCTTCCCGGCTCACGTAAGGGAGAGATTTCCAGGATGATGCCCGTGTGCATGGAGGCGGCCGACCGGCTGGGGATGAAAGTGCTTGTGGCCGGGGCGCCGTCCCGCACTATTGAGGACTACAAACCGTTCATCGGGGAAAGGGACAATGTGGAGGTGCTGTTCGGCCGCACCTACGACATACTCAAATATGCCGCCGCCGCCATAATCAATTCCGGCACAGCCTCTCTGGAAGCCGCGTTGACAGGCACGCCCCAGGTGGTCTGCTGGAGCGCCAGCCGCATTACCTACTTCGTGGCCACTAAGATATTCCGCGTGCTGGACCACGTGGATTACATATCGCTCGGCAACCTCTGCCTTGGCCGTCCGGCCTTCAGGGAACTCATCCAGGACGGATTCACGCCTGATGCAGTCGCCGAAGAAGTACGCCGCCTGACAGATGATGCTGATTACCGTGACAAGATGATAAAGGATTACTCCGAAATAAGACAAGCCCTCGGTGGCAGGGGAGCATCCCTCGCCGTGGCCCGTGAAATGATACAAGAAATCCGATTCGCAATATGAAGAAACTGCTCATTATCGCTGTTACGGCCATATCGCTGTGCAGCTGCTCGATCCTGTCGAGCGTAGACTGGAATGCCGAAGGTCTGGCCAGCGCGGCCGGCAAGGTCATGACAGCCGCCAGTATCACCGACGATCAGATAGCGACCCTCAGCCGCCAGACCATCGTCTCTCTAGACCAGCAGAGCGTTATTGACAACGGCGCTTATGCCCAGCGTCTCTCAAGGGTGCTCAAAGGTGTTGACGAAATCGACGGCATCCCCATCAACTACAAGGTCTACAAGACCGAAGAAATCAACGCTTTCGCATGCGGTGACGGCTCAATCCGCGTCTATTCCGGCCTGATGGACGTCATGGACGACGAAGAGCTCACGGCCATTATAGGCCACGAGCTCGGACATGTGCGCCACCAGGACACCAAACGCGCCATCAAGAGCGCCTATCTGGCTTCGGCCGCCAGGGATGTGGTGGCATCAGCCGGCTCCTACGGTGCCATGGCTTCCTACCTGCTCGGCGACATAGGCGAGGCCCTGGTCAGCGCACAGTTCTCGCAGGCCCAGGAATACAAGGCCGACGAACATGGCTGCTCCTTTGCTGTGGAGCGCGGCAAGAGCCCCTACAGTATGTACAATGCCCTGCAAAAACTTATGACGCTTTCACAGGGCAGTGACAATTCTATTATCGCTCACATGTTCGCCGACCATCCGAAGACGGAGAAGCGTATGGAGAAGATGAAGAAGATGGCGGAACAGTACCAGACTAAATCCGCGCAATAGCGTAGACCAGGTTTTTCACCACGTAGGCGATCAGGCTCATCAGCACGGCTGCTGACCAGTCAAGCCTGAAAATCACACACAGGAGGATAGCGGCAATCACCGTGATTGCAAGAGCTATCCTCTTGTTTTTCAATATCTTCTCGTCATCCTTATGGAATTTCAGGGAGAACATGGGCACTTCGCTTACCATCAGCGCGGCAAGGCATACCGAAAACACGGGGATGAATACCGGACCGGCGCACCATTCAGCAATGAAACTGGCAGGGGCGGCAGCCGCAAAATAGCACAGGGAACCGGCGAGCAGGGCTGAAGCAGGAGTCGGAAGGCCGAGGAAGCCGGAAGACTGGCGGGAGTCCGTGTTGAACTTGGCAAGGCGGAGTCCGCTTCCCAGGGTCACGGCCACCACCGGCACCCATGCCACCCAGCTTTCCCCGAACATGCATGTGCGGGAAAGATTGTAGAGCATCAATGCCGGAAGCACTCCGAAGGACACCAGGTCCGAAAGGGAATCGAGCTCCTTGCCAAGGTCGGAATATGCTCCCAGGAGGCGGGCGGCAAGGCCGTCCAGGAAATCTGCAAGGCTGGCGGCGAGCATCAGCAGGAAGGCAATGTCCGGCCGGCCTTTGAAAGCAAACACAACCCCGATGACTCCGCAACAGAGATTCATCGAGGTTATGCAGTCAGGGATATATTTCTTCATCAATCGGGGACTATTTGATGCCGAGCTTGGCCTTGATGTCCCTGGGGATGGCATCCTTGTGGACCATAATGTCGAGGGTCTGTCCCTTCACATATGATTCGGTGGCATACCAGATGCCTTTGTATTTGCCGGTCTCACCCCATGAGTTCTTCACCATGTAATACTTCTTGCCGTCCTGGTCTTTGGCGATGCCGTAGATCTGCATGCCGTGGTCGTCGGTGACGGTCTTGTTGTCGAAATCGATCTGGCGGCTTTCCTGGGTGGGTTCGATTTCCTTGATAATGACCGGCGCGGGCCTGCCTTCCTCCTTGCCTACCCAGTGCTCCTGGTCGGAGCCGGAGCTTGCGGGAGCCTTGGTGTCGAGATTGATGGCGAGGCCGTTACGGGTGAAGCCGGGATGGCTGACATCAGCGCCCCATGCAGCGGTGAAGCCATTGTTGATGGCGTTGTCGAGAACGGTCATCAGTTCGTCGATGGGCACGTTCCAGACCATGTCGCCGCGCCAGTTGTCGCACACCTCGATGGCGAACTTGGTGTAGAACGGATGGTGGGTGTAGCTGCTGAGGGTCACATAATCGGCGGGGTTGATCTTCAGGGCATCGCGATAGGACTTGGGAGTGTATTCCTTGCCGTCCACCGTGAAGGTCTCGGGGCACTTGCCGAGGTATTCGTCGATAATAGCCTTGTAGGCGCGGGTCCAGGCGGTGCTGAGGGTCTTGTTGGGATTCTTGGCAATCACCTTCACGAAGGCCTCGAGCACGCCGTCAAGCTCTGCCTGCACGGGCAGTTCCGTGCCGTAGTTCATTCCTGTCATGGCTTCCTGGGGCACTATGCCGTAGTCGCGTATCACGTCGAGCACGTCATCGGCTTCGGAGCCGGCGCCGAAGGTGAGGTTGCCGTCCAGACGGACGTATTTGAGACCCCTTTCATAATAGGAATTGCTCACCACATAGAATTCGGAGAAGTCGGGATACTTTAGGGAATCCGTGATCTTGCCGAGCCTGATTGCCTCGGACTCGAAAAATCCGATTGTGGAGTAGGCCCAGCAGGTCCCGCTGCGATACTGGTTCTTGACGGGAGTGATGGGGTTGGCCTTGACTGTAGTGAATTGATAGTCAGGCATCTTGGGTGCGGTACGGGGCTGTGCGGATACCGTCTGTGCGCCGATGAAAAGCGCGAGGAAAATCAATAACTGCTTCATAAAAGTATATCTAGTGCTCACAAATATAAGGAAAAATGGGAAAAAATGAGTACATTGCAGAGTTTTTTGAACCTACACAACTAATGACAAGATTATCTATTCTTAAAGCTCTTGTGCCCGCAGCATTATTGATTGTTTCATGCGCGCCGAAAGAGCAGAACAAGGATGTTCCACAAATGTCGTTCAAGGCCGCCCAGGAATACGGTCTTGACACCAAGACCAGCCTGGACGGGACCAAGGTCCTCTGGAGCGCCTCAGACAAGATTTCCGTATTCAGTTCTACCTGCAAAAACGGCGAGACCTATTCCATCAATTCCGACGATGCAGGTAAAGGAGAAGCGACATTCACCGGCAATGCAGTGGGGGCGGCTCCCTGGTATGCCCTTTATCCTGCAGATGAAAGGGCAAGCATGGACAATCTTTCGCTGTCTATGAACCTGCCTGCCCGGCAGATATACGCTGCCGACGGTTTTGCCGACGGAAGCAATCCTGCTGTAGCCGTCAGTTCGACTGAAAAGCTGTCTTTCAAGAACCTTTGCGGCATTCTTTCCCTCCAGCTGACCGGAAGCGCGACGATTACTTCCATCGAACTGGTCTCCGCTGCCCAGGAAGCACTCTGGGGGGCTGGGACTGTTGATATGTCATGGACCGACGCTCCCGTCCTGGTACTCTCATCGACCGCCGATGAGGAGCATCGCAAGCTGACCCTTGATTGCGGCGAGGGTGTGACCCTGAGCCAGACCCCGACCGTGTTCAACCTGATAGTTCCCGCAGGGACTCTGGGAAGCGGTTTCACAGTAATAGTCCATGACTCCATGGGCGGTGAAATGGCGAAGGTTACCCAGAATTCCGACCTGGTGGCAGTGAGGTCACATGTCAAACGCCTCAGTGCGGTTGAATACGCCCCCACCGATTCGGATTTCCTGTCGGTCGAACTTCCCGGCATCTTCGATTTGTCAGGTGCCGAGCCTAAGGAAATTTTAGTAGCGGAGCCCGGCGTCCAGTTCGCATTCCGCGACCCTGAGAACGGCATGGGCTATTTCAGGATGCAGAGTCTTGAATCCGGATATGCGCTGATAGTGGAATATCCCAGCCCCATTGAAGTCGGCTCTTCCTCCACCCTCAAGGTCTCTTCCTTGGGAATCACTCCAAGTCTTGACGCAAGCGTACAGGTCACGCTGCTCAAGAATGATGATGGATTCCTGTATTTCCAGGATTTCGACAATAAGCGTGGTTATTTGGTAATTGAGTTAGACTGATCAGCATGATTATGAAAAACAAGTTATATATTCTCCTGTTTGCAGTCCTGGTGTCAGGATTCGCAAGCGCAGCACCCGTTTCGCGTAACAAAGCGGTCACCAAGGCTGCCGATTTCATGGGAGTTGAAGCCTCCCGTGCCCGCCTGGCCATAAGCGGCCGCGTGGCGATATCCGCCGCATCTTCCGGCGACCCTTCATACTACATCTTCAACAGGGATGAAGGCGGATTCGTGATCATAGCAGGCGACGACTGCCTGGAGCCCGTACTGGGCTATTCCAACACCGGCCATGTTGACGGCGACAGGATTCCGTCCAACATGCAAAAATGGCTTGACAGGGTGTCCCACGTCACAAGCGTTTTCCGGAAATACAACCTCCCCCAGCGTGCCGACATTGCAGACATGTGGAAAAGCGGTTCTCTCAAGATGGGGGCAGGTGTGTCTCCTACCACAGTGCTTGAGCTTCCCACCTGGTATCAGGAGCATCCCTACAACTGGTATTGTCCCATGATATCCAAATACGAGGAAGACCGTTCCATGACCGGCTGTGTCGCAACTGCCCTGGGAATGGTGATGCGCTATTTCGAGTGGCCCCCTTGTGGCAAGGGTACCCTTCCCGATTATTCAATGGATTTCTGGCCGGACCTCAACAGCAATAAAACCATCCAGATTGCCATTCGTGGCCATGAACTCGGCCATGAATACAAATGGAGCATGATGCCGATGACCAGTATCGCAAATGAATCTGGCAACCTGACCGAAGCCGAGAAGCAGGTTGCCTGGCTGCTCTACGACCTTGGCATCATGATGCGGGCTACTTATTCTTATGAAGGCACAGGTGCGTATACACAGGATATTCCTGAGGCGATGAACAAGTATATGTACTACAAAAAGTCCACTGTAATCTATCTGAGCAACTATACAAAAGCGAACTGGATCTCCACTATAAAAGGACAGATCGACAAGGGCCTTCCCGTATTGTATGGCGGCAATTCCGATGAAGGCGGCCACCAGTTTGTGGTCTGCGGTTATGATGCCGCTGACAATTTATATGTCAACTGGGGCTGGGACGGTTTTTGCGACGGCTTCTTTACCGTGGGCAATTTCGCTCCATACAAGGACGAAGACCTCAGCTTCCTCCTTCAGCAGGGATATACCCAGGCAGAGATAAACGAGATTAGAAAGGAGTCGTATGATTCGGATGTAGATGCCGTCATAAACCTGGAACCGGACAAGAGCACTACGCCCGTGCCCGTGGCCATGGCCGAGCCGGCCCAGTACCAGGTCCAGGATTCCGACTATCCTGCTGATACGACACCCAAGTCCGTATATTTGAAAGCCGGAAAGGCTGGCAAATACAGTTATTACGGCATATCCCGCAACGACGGCACCTTCGGCAAAGTGTCCAAAGGCGAGACGATGCTTCTGAATGCCGGTCTGATCTACAACCCGACGTCTTCCCGTTACACAGGATATTACCGTTTCGACCATTATGACTACAAGGGAAATTATGTAGAGACCATCGGCGCTCCGACCAGGTCTCTCTACATCGACCCAAGCAAGTATTATTACATCTATGATGTGTCCTGCACCGTGAGGGATGACGTCAAGCTCGGCGACGTGATACGTCTCTACACAAGCACCAGCACTTCAGGCGAGTACAAGCTTGTGGAGTGGGACGAAGGTTACGATACCGTCGGAGAAATGCCCATGATACCCATGCCTTTCATAAGTGAAGACGGGTCCCGCATCATCAATGCAGGCGGTCTTATCGAGAGCGGGTATATCACTGCATATGATCCTGGCGAGTACTTTGCAACCGTAAACTACAAGGACGGGACGGTTGAATACCTTTACACGCCGGTGTTTTATGATGAATAGGAAACTGCTTTCCTGACTTCGAGGGTGGAATCGTCGATTCCGCCCTCTTTTATTTTTGCCTTGAGGGCATCTGTGACGGCATCCCTGTCCGCAGCAGGGGCCACGACCACCTCGGCGGTAAGGGCGGTTTCAGTGGTGCTGACAGGCCATATATGGAGACGCTTCACTTCCTCCACGCCCTCTACATTGAGCATTGAATCCTCAATCTTCGCAGGGTCGACAGACTCCGGCACGGCATCGATACTCATCTTGAAACTCTCCACCAGCACGCCAAGGATATTGGCCAGTATGAAACCGGCTATGCAAAGGCTCACTATCGGATCGAGCAGCACAAATCCCGTGGCTTTGATAACAAAGCCGGCAATCACCACTCCGATAGACAGAAGGCAGTCGGTGAGCATGTGTATGAAGGCGCCCCTGGTGTTGACATCATGTTTGCGCTTATGCGAAAGCAGCGTCACGGAAATGGCATTCACCACAATGCCGACTGCCGCGGTGATGCTGATTGCTTCACCGTCGGGGGACAGGGCAGAAGGCTCCAGCATCTTCTCTATGCTCTCGAATATTATGGAACCGGCAATGACCGCCACGAACACGGCGTTAAGCAGGGAAATGATCACCGTGAGCTTTCGGAAACCGAAGGTGAATTTCTTCCCGGGCATGCTTGTGGAAAGCATGAATGCCAATAAGGTGAGGCCCAGGGAGAACACGTCGACCAGTTTGTGCCCTGCGTCGGACACCAGCGAAAGGGAGTCTGAACGGAAACCCATCCATGCCTCGAAGGCCACGAAAAACGCATTGAGGATTATTGCGCAGATATATATTTTCTTGAGGTCGGCGGTGATTTTCTCGCCGTGGTGATGGTGATGATGGTGGTGCTCCATAAGTAAATCCAAATCAAAGTATGCAAAGATATGGATTTTTTGTATTTTTGTAATCTTAAAAGAACTATTATGGGCAAATTATCCTGGGCCTTTTCAATATTACTGCTAGTCACCGTTTCCTGCCTCCGCCAGGAGCAGTCCGGGCGCGAGACCATAGACATCGTCAAGGAAATAGCAGCAGACAGCAGCCTTCCCGAGAGCAAGCTGCTATCCGGTTTCACGCGTCTGCCTTCCGGCGGCGACATTGCCATTATCGGCTCCAGCGTATCCTGCGTTCAGCTCGG
Organism: Bacteroidales bacterium; assembly: GCA_017617715.1. Taxonomy (GTDB): domain Bacteria; phylum Bacteroidota; class Bacteroidia; order Bacteroidales; family UBA932; genus Cryptobacteroides. The sequence continues at coordinate 9,734 of JAFZVQ010000079.1, forward strand.
ACAATCCTTCCTTTCGTGCGACGAGTATGAAAACGTGCGCGGCATGAAAAGGAGCGATGATTTGATGGATTTCGCAGGTGAGACATTCTCCCTTATGTGCGACACGGCCTGCACTCCTTATGACGAATTCTTACAGGAAAAAGGGGAGAAAGCCCTTCGGGAATCCGCCGTACGCAAGGTCCTTGCAGCCCTTTCCCAGAAATGCAGCGTGAGCATTTATGACCTTGAGGGCAACCAGGAAAAGAATCCTGCCAAAATGATAATCCTTGCCGATCCCTGGCTGCTCCAGTACGGAAAGTTCGATATCGACACCCTGTTTACCCTGACTTCCTGCAAAGTGCCTGTCTTTTCCCCCCAGGGGCTCATGATGGATGCCGCTTTCGCAGGCGAGAGAAAGTATTTCAACATAGGCATCATCGGAGCCCCCTCATGCGTCGGCAAGGGCATCTACCGCTCAATTTTTGATGCAAAGGCAAAAGAGCACGGCATAGTCGGAGCCAGATTCTTCGAGGCTTCTGCCGACAAGGCTTCCGCCAACATTATCGGCAGTTTCCTCGACAGCTACATCCAGTCAGGCCGCACAGAGCCCCTCGATGCCATCCTTGTCGACGACTGGGACCTGGACATGGAGCGTCTGGAGCAGGACCTGCAGGCCGTACGCGACTTCAGCAGGGAAGAGTCCATGCTCTACGGAAAGCTTGTCAGTCCCGTTTTCCTCCTTGCCGGTTCGTCCTCCCTCACCATGTCAGCCTGCTATGAAAAGCTTCGTGAATTGAGTCTCTTCACCCACAGGATCGCCCTGCCGGAACTTAAAAGCTACACGTTCTCGGCCACACCTGCCGGATCTGAGACGCCATTCTTGCTGATTCCAAGTGACAATGTTTAAAATAACGATAGAAGCGGGAGAGATAGACAAGATGCCTCTTGGCGTCTTTCCCGGAGAGATTAAAGTAATAGATAAACCGGGGCTCGAATATGAGCGGGCCCTTTTCTACCTCAGACGGCAGAAGGTGCTGGGGTTCGACACCGAAAGCAGACCGGTGTTTTCCCCCGGCCAGCACAACAACGGAGTCGCCCTTCTGCAATTGTCCGGCCCCAAGAAGGCATACTTGTTCAGGCTTCAGATGCTCGGCCTCCGAAAGTCGCTGTGCAACATATTGTCCAGCAAAGACATAATTAAGGTCGGCGCCGCATCTTTCGACGATGTCCGCGGCCTTCAGCGTATCCACGGCTTCGAGGCCGACGGATTTGTGGACCTCCAGAAAATTGCATGGGAGTGGGGAATACGCGACAAGAGCGTCAAGAAACTCGCCGCCAACATACTGGGCTGCCGCATATCCAAGGCGCAGCAGCTCTCCAACTGGGAGGCGCCCCAGCTGAGCCCGTCCCAGTGCACATATGCGGCTACGGACGCATGGGTGTGCCGGGAAATGTACCTCAAGCTGCTGGAGACGGAAAAGAACCCGCTGAGTCCCGAAGAACTGCTTCCTCCGCAGGACAGGATCGCCCACGAGCAGGCTCAGGCCAAGCCTCAGCCCAAGCCTATGTCAAAGTCCAGGAAACGCAGACGCAGAAAGAAGAAAGCCAATGATCAAGATAATACTGAAAAAGGGCAGGGATGAGTCTCTGCTACGCTTCCACCCCTGGGTGTTCTCGGGCGCGATAGCGCAGATTCAAGGCAACCCTCAGGAAGGCGACCTTGTGGCCGTCCACGACTCTGAAGGGCGTTTCCTTGCGTCTGGGCATTACCAGATAGGCTCCATCGCCGTGCGCGTGCTCAGTTTTTCCGGCGACCCCCAGGACCCCGCATTCTGGACGGACACCATAAGGCGGGCAAAGGAGGAGCGGGCTGCCATCGGCCTGCCTTCCGCGGAGACCAATTGCTTCAGGCTGGTCCATGGCGAAGGCGACGGCCTGCCCGGTCTCATTATTGACTGGTACGACGGCGTCTGTGTGCTGCAGGCCCACAGCGTCGGGATGTTCAGGGCCAGGAGCCGCATTTCCGAGGCCCTGCAGGAAGTGTTCGGCGATTCCCTGAAAGCAGTATATGACAAAAGTTCCGGCACCGCTCCTTTCAAGGCCGGCCTGGAACTCGTTGACGGCTATCTCTACCGCGCTCCCGGTTTCACGGCGAATGCGCTCACTGTCTCTGAAAACGGTCACCGCTTCGAAGTGAACTGGGCTGAGGGCCAGAAGACCGGTTTCTTCCTTGACCAGCGCAACAACCGCGAACTTGTGGGCAAATATGCCGCCGGACGCACTGTGCTGAATCTTTTCTGCTACACCGGTGGCTTCAGCGTGTACGCCCTGGACGGCGGCGCACAGTTCGTGGACAGCGTGGATTCTTCGGCAAGGGCCATGTCACTTGTGGAGAGGAACGTAGCTTTGACCGGACGTGCCGGCAGCCATGAAGGGCATTGCTGCGACGCCATAGATTATCTGAATGCCGCACCTGAAGGAAAATACGACCTCATTATAGTCGATCCGCCCGCATTCGCCAAACACAGGGGTGTGCTCAAAAATGCCCTAAGAGCCTATCAGAGGCTCAATGCCGCGGCCATATCAAGGGTGGCGCCGGGCGGATTGGTGTTCACTTTCAGCTGCTCGCAGGTGGTGGACAAGATCGCATTCGCGGAACTGGTGTTCAGCGCCGCGGCCCAGACCGGCAGGAGCGTACGTATCCTTGACCGCCTTTGCCAGGGCGGCGACCATCCGGTCAGCATTTATCATCCGGAAGGGGAGTACCTGAAGGGGCTGCTCCTCTATGTGGAATAGACTAAGAATTCTCTATCAGATCCAGCAGGCGGTCAATTGCTTCGCTGTCAGGAATATGGCGGAGCACAGGCTCGCCTTTGCGGTAGATGGACACGCGGCCGCCGCCTTCTCCCACATACCCCCAGTCTGCGTCGGCCATCTCGCCGGGACCGTTCACTATGCATCCCATCACGGCTATGACCATGCCCTTTAGATGTGAAGTGCGGCGCTTGACCTCCTCAAAGGTCTCTTCGAGGCGATACATGGTGCGGCCGCAGCCGGGGCAGGCTATGTATTCAGGCCTGTAGAAACGCCTGCGTGCCGCCTGCATGATCTCATCGGTCAGATACGGGCTGAGGCCGGCAGAGTCGGGAATCACGTCGATTTCCCTGTCCAGGAGGGCGGGGCCCCATTTGATGGCGGCATCCAGCATCGGATCATGTGCTGCCACTCCATCCTTGCTGAAGTAATGCGCGAGGTAAGATGCTACAGGCAGCTCATTGACAGGCGGTTCGGTAAGAGACACACGGATGGTATCGCCAATGCCCTCGCGCAGCAGGGATGCTATCCCGACGCACGATTTGATGCGTCCTGAATCGCCGTTGCCGGCCTCGGTCACCCCAAGATGGAGAGGGAACACATGACCGCTTTCCTTCATCAGCCGCACCAGCTCACGGTAGGCCTGCACCATAACTACGGTGTTCGAGGCCTTCAGCGACACCACCACATTGAAGAAGGAAGCGTCCACGCACATCTGGAGCCACTCCATGGCCGCCAGAGCCATGGCCAGTGGCGTATTCCCGTACAGCTCGGTGATATATTTACCCAGCGAGCCATGATTTAGGCCCACGCGCACTGCGGTCCCATGCTCCTTGCATACTTCAAGGAATTCCGCGAACTTACGTCTGGCCACTTCGTGGTCGGGATGGAAATTGCCCGGATTGATACGTACTTTCTCCACCTCGCGGGCGCATGCTATTGCAGTGTCGGACGAGAAATGGATATCGGCCACCAGGGGAACCCTGCATCCTTCGGCATTGAGCCTGCTGCGTATTTCATGCAGCGCAGGCACGTCCTGTAGGCCCGGCACGGTGACGCGTATCATCTGAGCACCCGCGCCTGCAAGCTCCAGGCACTGGGCCACTGTGGCTTCAACATCGGAAGTGTGGGTGTTGCACATGGTCTGCACAACTATCGGCGCACCGCCTCCTATGAGCAGGCTGTCGCCAACCCTTACCTGTTTAGTCTGTAACCGTTCCATATACCATCTCCCTTGCCTGTTGCTTGAGTTGTTTGTTGGTCCTGCCGGTGCGCTTCGTGAGCTGGAAATACACGCCCAGCGTCACGGAAATATCGATAGGATTCGCGTAGCGGTAGTAATATGTGTTGTTCGGGTGGAAGCGTTCATTGTAGTAGTCGGGCTCATAAAGGGTCTGCAGGCTCCATCGTGCCAGCACATTGAGATGCAGCTCGACAGGATCTATCATGAAACCTATTCCGGCACCGCCCATGACGCCGTAGTCGAAGCGGTATTCGTAATCCCTGAACTTGTTGGTGTACTCCTCGTCAAGGAACATTCCGCTCCGCTCCACCGACAGACGGTATCCGACATAGCCGCCAAGATTGGCCATTATCTTCGTGGGGGCGCTGTCGACGTGGAAATGCATCATGGCCGGCATCTCCACAGTCTGGATGGACACGTTTGTGGCACCGTCGATGTAGCCCAGGGGGTAGCCCGTATCTGGATTGTCATTGAAGGTGCAGCCCGAGTGGGAATAGGAGAAGCCCATGGTGAACCCGAAATAGGGGATGTAGTTGAACATCTTCTCGTAATGGGTGTACATCAGGGAGAAATAGACGGGATTGAAACGGAAGTCGGTGCCCATCTTGTCCGGGTTGAAGTACATGGTGGAGAAAGTCACGCCGTAGTTCACGCCCACCATCGAGTAGTCGTTTATGGTCGACACACGGCTTATGACCACGGTGTCGAGATACTCGGGCGTGAACATGAGGGAATCCTCCTGCCCCTTGAGAAGAGGCCCGCAGGATAAGAGCAGAACGGTGATTATCAGCAGCTTTCTCATTGGGCGAACAATTCTTTGACGTTGATTTCCTGTTCGAGTTCAGCTCCCGCAGGTATCTCTATGAAATCCTGCTGGCCGAAGGAGAAATACAGCACAGCCTCGGGCTGCCTGTGTTCCAGGATGGAGCCCGTGTCCACAATTGAATTGCGGTTGCCGTCGTCCGTGATCCTGAGGGAATACTTGCCTTCCTTCAGATAGGGGAACTCCAGCACGCTGTCGCTGTCGATAATGTAGCTGCGCAGCACGTTGGTGCGCTTTTCGTCAAGCAGGTCCACGATGACCTTGCGGTCCACGCCGGTGACGCTGGCCTTGAGCAGGCTCAGCTTCTCGTCGGTGGGCAGCGACACCTTGACCTCGGTGCTGTCGGAATAGAAGCCGCCGATATCGCGGAATGCGTGGTGGGGGACTTTCAGCGTGTATTCATAGCCTGTCAGGAGCTTCTCCTTGGGCCGTATTATGTAGCGCCGGAGGTTGGACGTGTCTTTCTCCACAGTGACTTCACCGGTGAACTCCTTCTGCTTAGGATTGCGGTAGCGGAACACCAGGGAGTCGAAGTTCTCATAAATTATGGGCTGGGCGAATTCCAGTTCGAAGCCATTCTGCTCGACTGTCTCGGGTTTCACCTCAAGCTTGAACACGCACGTGGTGTCTTCTTTCTTGATGCTCTTGCGCGACATGTTCTGAAGCACACGGCGGCCTTCGGGCATGGTCAGTTTCACGTGCTCGAGGGACGGCTTCAGTACGCCCAGGCTGTCGGTCTTCCTGTAGTTTACGAATATGTGGAGCGTGTCCGGAGCGGGCTTGCGGTTGTTTACCCAAATCTCGAGGCTGTCCTGAAGCACATTGAACTGCGTGATAATCTCGCCTGCCTTGTAGCCGCGTACCCAGAGGGAATCGATCCACACGTAAGGCGCCATGAAGGTGATATAAGCGGACCTGTCTCCGGTGCGCTGCTTGTTTTTCAGGAACTGCTTGGAAGGTTTCTCCCTGAACAGCCTCATCTTGTAGTCGACACGCCGCGCTTCGCACATAAGAGTGTCGGTCATGTCGTACTTCAGCATTTCGGGCAGGGTGTCGACGACCCGCACGACGGGGCGTATCAGGGAATCGACGAATCCCACCTGGTCGGTGTCGGGATCGTAGATATTGTTGGCCGCTTCGTCCTTGATGGCATAGAGGCGGTAAAGGGTATCCGCAAGATAGGGAAGACAGAAATAGCCCCAGTCGTCAGTTTTCACGGACGCATCAGGCCTGTGGAGGAACACGGCGGAATCGGACAGGTCTTTGTAGAGCAGCACTGTGGCGCCCTTGACGGGTCGCAGGGTGTTGCAGTCCTGGACTACGCCTGTGACCAGCAGGGAATCGATGCGCGGGCCGGTGGAAAACACATATGTGTAGCCCGGAAACATATTGCCTTCATTGTTGTCGGCAATGGCGTCGGTCATGTTCAGGGTGTAGGTGGTGTTGGAATCCAGTGGCTCTTCGAACTGCACGATAAGGAACTTGTCCTTGATCCTGGTCTTGGGCGCCTTTTCCTGAGGCGGCGACAGATAGATGTTCTTGGCGTTCTTGATGGTCACGTATTCGTCGAAACGGAACACCAGGCGGGTGTTGACGGGCACGTTGACGGTGCCCGGAAGGGGATTGATGCCTATGATGAGGGGCGGAATAGTGTCCTTGAGGCCGCCGGTGGGGGCCTGCGTGGTGTTGGCGCAGGAATGCACGAATATCATCGGCAGGAACACGGCCGCCGAGATAATGACCGGTATTAGCTTCTTCAGTTTCATCATTCATCACTTATTTCCACGTCCTCTATGCCTTCGATACGCCTGAGGACGTTCTCTATTTCACTTGTCAGTCCGGGCCTGTTGACTCCCCGCAGGACAATGCGGATGGGAAGCTCCGCGGCCTCGTCGGACTTGTATTCGGAAGGGGCAAGGTATTCCTCGGCGCGTCCGAGTTCATCTGGACTGTTGGCCCGGATGAATTCCAGTATGCAGCGCTTTGCCCGGCGGGTCTTGAGGAAAGCCAGCCACTCCACCTTAGGACTGGCTTTACGGGCCGTGATTATTTCCACCTGGTCGCCGGCACGCAGCACGCGGGAGAGCGGCGCCAGTTTCTGGTTCACTTTGGCGGCTATGGCGCTGTTGCCGACATTGGTGTGGACGAAATAAGCGAAATCCAGGGCGGTGGAACCCTTGGGCAGGGTCCTCTGGTCGCCTTTAGGGGTGAATACCACTATTTCGCTGGTGCCTACCTCGTCCTGGATAATGTCCAGCAGTTCGATGGCGCTGGTGTCGTCGCTGGAAAGGATGTCCTTCACCTTGGCCAGCCATGTGTCCACCTGGCTGTCGCTTTCGGACAGGTAGCCGTCGTGCTTGTAGGCCCAGTGGGCGGCAATGCCTTTCTCCGCTATGTCGTCCATGCGCCTGGAGCGTATCTGCACTTCCACCCAGAAGCCGGTCTTGCTCATAAGGGTGCAGTGGAGGGCTTCATAGCCGTTGCTCTTGGGATGCTTTATCCAGTCGCGCTGGCGGTTGGGTTTGTCGCGGTACAGCTTGCCGATGGCGGAGTAGATCAGGTAGGCCTGGTCGCGCTCCTTGTCGGGATCGCTGGTCGCAGGGTCGAAAATGATGCGTACGGCATAAAGGTCATATATCTGCTCGAAGGGCACATGCTTCGTGCGCATCTTGTACCATATTGAGTAAGGCGTCTTTATCCTCTTCTTGATTTCGAAGACGTAGCCTTTTTCCCGGAGGGTGTTGCTTATCGGCTCAATGAATTCATCCAGGTCATGTGCCCTCTGGGCAACATCCTTGTCGATGCGTCCGGAAATATCGGCATATTCCTCGGGGTGACGGAAACGAAGCCACAGATTCTCCAGCTCTGACTTGATGGCATAAAGTCCAAGCCTGTGGGCCAGTGGAATGAAGATGAACATGGCCTGGGACAAGAAGCTTTCCCGCTTCTGCGCAGGAAACTTCTCCAGGTTGCGGCAGAAATGCAGCATCTCGGCCATCTTGATAAGCACCAGGCGGACGTCGTCCCCCATGGTGAGCAGCACCATCTTCAGGTTTTCAGCCTGTTCGCTTTCGGAATTGCGGCCCACAGATCCTGAATTCTCCAGCACCTTGCTGATATTCCGCAGACCCTCGGACAGGCGGGCCGTCTTGTCATCGAACAGGTTACGGATATCATCTACGGTGTAGCTGGTATTGTCCAGAATACCGAGCAGCAGTGCGGCGCAGATGGAATGGTAGCCGAGTCCTACCTTCTCAACCACGATCCGGGCCACCTGCAGCGGATAGATAATAAATGGCATGCCGGAATGAAGCCGGACGCCGTTATGCGCTGTGGCGGCGAGTTCATATGCCTTCTGCACACACGCAAACTGCTCTTCGTCACGGCAGCGGCGGTGCGCCGGCTCCATCAGGGCATCGCGTTCCCTGAGGATTTCAAGCTGTTCCTTTTCCGTGTAGATATTGGATTTCATCGCCTGGACGCCTCCTGAAGACCATAATTGTTAATGTTCTGGAAACTGTATGTGAGTTCCGCACCGTAGATAATAATCTGCCAGCTGAAGTTCAGCCAGATCAGGAACAGGGGTATTGCGGCAAGCACGCCGTAGACCGTATTGAGACGGGCCACGAAAACCTGGGTCTCCAGATACAGATATTGGAATATGACAAACACCAGCGCTCCGACTGCCGCCGCCCTGATTGCGTTTTTGTATTTCACCTTGGTGGCAGGGATGAATTTGTACATGGCGCTGAGGGTGAAAGTGGCGACTATGTAAAAACCGATGTAGCCGAGGAACTGCGGCAGGAATCTCAACTCCGAGAGGTCGAGTCCGAGGAACTTGGTGGCGTTGGAGTAGTAGGCGATACCGGAGCTGAACAGGATGGCGATAAAAGGAGTCAGCAGCAACACCAGGAAATAGAAGCCGAAACGGGTGTAGAGCTTGCGTGGTATCTTCCTGATGCCCCACACGTTGTTGAAAACCCTTTCCACCTGGAACATCATCCAGAGGATTGCCCAGAGGAACATGAGGGCCGAGATGATGCCCACGCCGCCGCTCTTGGCAATGTCGATAATATTGCCGGCCTTCTCCTTGATCAGGTTCAGCAGGTCGGGATCAACGTTGCCTGCCATTGTGAGCAGCAAGTTGTCCAGAAATCCGGAGAGACCAAGGCCGCCGGTGACTGCAAACACGAAGGCGAGCAGGGGAATCAGGGACAGGGTCATGAAATAACTCAGGGCCACGCACTGGAACCCCATACGGTTTTCCGCGAAGGTGTTTATGGTGATTCTTATCAGTTTGACGAAATTGATCAGGCGCGCATATCCCTTGGACACCATGGATACTCTCTCGGTGTCTATGGACCATATACGGTCGGTGAACAGATTCCTAATCCTTCCCATTCTAGAATAATGTAAGTTCTTCCGGCTCTTCAGCGGATCCGGCGGCGTCCGGGAGCATCTTCCTGAATTCCTCCTCGCTCTTTACGGGGATGCCCAGTTGCGCGCACTTGCGTATCTTTTCCGGGCCCGGCTTGGTGCCGGCCAGAAGGAAGGAGGTGCTGCCGCTCACTGACGAGGCGCATTTGCCGCCGTGGCTCACTATCAGTTCCTTCATGGCATCACGCGAAATGCTGAAGTTGCCGGATATCACCACAGTCTTGCCGGCCAGGCTGTCGGAGACGCTCTCCGCCGCTCCGGCTCCGCTGAACTGCAGTCCCTTTGCCTTAAGGCGCGCTATTTCTTCAAGGTGCTCAGGCTTGTGCATATAATCGTACACGCTGCCGGCAATCACGTCGCCCACCTCCGCGACTTCAAGCAGGTCCTCGCGGGAAGCGGCCGCAAGGCTGTCGATGTCGCCGAAGTGCCTGGCCAGGTCGCGTGCGGTGGTCTCTCCGACAAATCTTATGCCCAGGGCGAAGAGCACCCTTTCGAAGGGCACTTCCACAGTGCCTGCAAGGCTGTCCAGGAATCGCTGGGCGGAACGGTCCTGCCAGCCCTCAAGGCTCATGAGCTGGTATTTGTTGATGTCGTAGAGGTCGGCCGGAGTGCGCACGCGGCCGGCGGTGTAGAACTGGTCCACGGACGCTTCGCCTGCGAGCACGTTCATGGCCTTGCGCCCTATGAAATGGAGTATGCGTCCCTTTATCTGCATGGGGCAACCGTCCTGGTTGGGGCAGAACCATTTGGCTTCGCCTTCCTGGCGTAGGAGGGGAGTGCCGCAGTCCGGGCAGACGGAAGGGAATGCGGGAGGCACCGCTTCAGAGGGGCGGAGGGAGAGGTTGACTCCCGTTATCTTGGGAATGATCTCCCCGCCCTTTTCCACGTACACCGAATCGCCGACGCGTATGTCGAGGGCTTCTATCTGGTCCTGGTTCACCAGAGTGGCGCGTTTCACGACAGTGCCTCCGAGCTGGACCGGATCCAGGTTCGCCACTGGTGTCACGGCGCCGGTGCGGCCCACCTGATAATCGATACTCAGCAGTCTGGTGCATGCCTGCTCTGCCTTGAACTTGTAGGCGACAGCCCATCTGGGAGACTTTGCCGTGTAGCCAAGTGCCCGCTGGGCCTGCAGCTCATTTATCTTGATCACGATGCCGTCGGTGGCGAAAGGCAGGTCTCGGCGGGCGATATCCCAGTGGTCGATGAATGCCCGTATCTCGTCTATATTCCGGCAGATGCGGCGGGAGTCTGAAACGGGCAAGCCCCATGAGGCAGCCTTGGTGAGCGCTTCGTCGTGTGTCTCGAATGGAATGCTTTGGGCCGGGATGTGGTACAACGTACACCACAGGCCCCTGCGGGCCACTTCAGCCGGATCGCCCAGTTTGAGGGAGCCGGAAGCGGCGTTGCGGGGATTGGCGAACGGGGCTTCGCCCTCGTCTTCGCGCTCCCTGTTCAGGGCTTCGAACGAGGCGAAGGGCATCAGCACCTCGCCCCTGATTTCGAATTCATCCGGAAAATCGCCGTGCAGGCGCTCCGGGATATTGGAAATGCGGCGGGCATTTTCAGTGACGTCGTCGCCCTGGATGCCGTCGCCCCTGGTCAGGGCCCTTGTGAGCACGCCGCCGGTGTAGGTGAGGCAGATTGCCGTGCCGTCGAATTTCAGCTCGCAGCAGTATGTAAAACCGCCTTCGAGGTTCTTGTCGGCCCTGGCGGCGAATTCTTCCACCTCGGCAATGCTGTAGGTGTTGCCCAGGGACAGCATCGGATAACGGTGGGCACGCTTTACGAATTCCACGCCCGTGCCGGGCTCCGCGTTGCGTCCGAAAGGAGAATCCAGATCGGAGCCGACGTGCTGGGTGGGGGAGTCCGGAGTGAGAAATTCCGGGAACTGCCTTTCCAGATCTTCAAGCTCGTGCATGAGGAAATCGTACTCCTGGTCGCTCATCGTGGGGGCGTTGTCCACGTAGTACTTGCGGCTGTTCTCTTCGAGAACCGCCTTCAATTCCTCTATGCGTTTACGGGCTTCGGATTTGTCCATAAGAAGGAGACTATAAATTATGCAAATATACTCTTTTTCCCTGAATATTTTTTTGTAAATTTGTGGGATTTTTCGCACGAAGGTTAATTTGTTTAGTAATATGAAAGATTCCATCATCATTCTGTGCGGCGGCGGCCCTGCTCCGGGCATGAACACCGTCGTTTGCTCAGTCGCAAAGACTTTCCTTTCCAATGGTTATCGCGTTATCGGCCTCCACGGCGGCTACAGCGGACTTTTCAACAAGTCTCCCCGTTTCGAGGACATCGATTTCTTCAAGGCCGACGCCTATTTCAACAGGGGCGGTTCATATCTGCAGATGAGCCGTTTCAAGCCGACGGACGAAGACTTTGAGCAGCGTTTCAACCTTGATCTGTTCCAGCAGAACAACATCAAGCTCCTCGTGACCGTGGGCGGCGACGACACTGCTTCCACAGCCAACCGCATCGCCAAGTTCCTTGAGGCCAGGAAATACCCCATCGCCAATATCCATGTCCCCAAGACCATCGACAACGACCTTCCTCTTCCGAACAACACTCCGACCTTCGGATTCAACTCCGCCAAGCAGGAAGGCGCCCACATCGCCCGCACCATCTATGAAGATGCCCGCACCTCCGGCAACTGGCTGCTGATTTCCGCCATGGGACGCAGCGCTGGCCATCTTGCCCTCGGCATCGGTGAAGCGACCCACTGCCCGATGACCATCATCCCAGAGATGTTCAACAAGACATCCATCACCATCGACAAGATCCTGAAGCTCACCCTTTCAGCGATACTCAAGCGCAAGATTCTCGGCATCGACTACGGCACTGTGGTCGTGGCTGAAGGCGTGTTCCACGACCTCGCCGCCGACGACATCAAGGCCGCTGGTGTGCATATGACATATGACGAGCACGGCCACCCGGAACTCGGCAAGATCAGCAAGGCTGTCCTGTTCAACGAGCTTCTTGAAAAGGAATTCAAGAAGATAGGCATCAAGATCAAGACCCGTCCCGTGGAAATCGGCTACGATGTCCGCTGCCAGGACCCCATCGCCTACGACCTCACTTACTGCTCCGAGCTTGCCATGGGAGTCTACGAACTCTTCAAGAAGGGCGAGACCGGCTGCATGGTCTATGTGGACGCTTTCGGCAATCCTTCACCCCTCTACCTGCATGACCTGCAGAACGCCGAGGGCAAGATACCTCCGCGCCGCGTGGAAATCGGCGGCGGCATAGCCCAGAACTACTACAGCCATATCTGCCACTATATCACTCCTGCCGACTACGAAGCCGCGAAGAAGTATGTAGCAGACCCCGAGGCCTACGATTTCAAGAAGATCCTCGGCTGGTGACGACCGGGCTGACAGGCAACAAAAAAAAGAGGCTGCGAGGCCTCTTTTTTTGTTGGACAATGGGGGAGAATCTAGTCGAGCTCCTCAACGATTTCAGCTTCGGGGGCGTTCTTCTGGACGGAGGCGATGCCTGCGTTCATGGTGCGCTCGGAAGCGTACATCTGGCTGCTGCCGATGACCTGGCCGTTGGAGGCCTTCAGGTTGAAGAAAGGCTTGCCGTTCTTGGCAACCTTCACCTCGAAGCGACCCTCGATGGGGGCGTTCTTCTTCACGGACTCGATGCCGTTGATGCAGGCGGCCTTGGTGTTGTAGCCTTCGCTGGTGAGAATGACCTGGCCGTTGGTGGCCTTCAGGTTAAACTGGAATTCTCCGTTCTTTCTGAGAGTGATAACAAACTTTCCCATTTCTGAATTATTAAAAATGTATTTTCGCAAACTTAATAATTTATTGTTAAATTTGCAATAATAATCCGAAACTTATGTTGACCAACGCCGAAATCAAGCGTATCAAGTCGTTGAAAGAGAAGAAGTTCCGTGACGAATTCGGACAGTTCGTCGTGGAGGGTGAAAAGCTTGTGGAGGAAGCTCTTTCGTCCGGTTTCCGGGTTCTTGCCGTCTACAGGGAAGAAGAAGTGGGGAAGGAAGCCATGGAGAGGATGTCCCATCTGACCAGTCCTTCCCCTGTGCTTGCCCTGGTCGAAAAGCCGGCTCCGAAAGGGGTTGTCCTCGAGCGCGGTCTCTACATAGGTCTTGACGCAATCCGGGATCCCGGCAATTTCGGCACCATACTGCGTCTAACGGACTGGTTCGGCATCTCCACCGTTTTCGCGTCTATGGATTGCGTGGAGGTGTTCAACCCCAAGGTGGTCCAGGCATCCATGGGATCCGTTTTCCGTGTAGAGGTCCTATACTGCGACCTTCCGGACATCTGCAGGCGCTTCAGGAGAATGGACCTTCCCGTCTACGGTACATTCCTCGACGGGAGCGACATTTATGAGCAGAGCCTTGCCGACGAAGGGCTCATATTGTTCGGCAACGAAGCCAACGGCATCGGGCCGGAGGCGGCGGCGGAAGTGAGTTCGCGCATACTTATACCGTCTTATAAGCAGGGCCCCACTGCGGAATCCCTGAACGTTGCCACTGCAACGGCAATTGTTTTGTCCGAATTCAGAAGACGCTGCCGATGAGAAAGAGCCGCCTTGCCATTGCCTTGATCTGCCTGGGCGCCATCAGCGCCTGCAGCACCACCCGCGTGCTCCGCGAGGGGGAGTACCGCCTTGCGTCCAACAAGGTGGTCATTGAAGGCAAGGAAAAGGGCCTTTCTTCGAGCGACGTGTCTTCCTACGTAAGGCAGCCGGCCAACTCATATTTCATCTTCGGCTGGAGCCCGAAACTGAACATCTACAACTGGTCCGACCCCGACAAGGACGACTGGCTCAACCGCTCCCTGCGCAACGTGGGCGTGGCTCCGGTGGTCTTCAACGGCTACCAGGTGGGCAGCTCCTGCGAAAACATACGCAAGCACCTTGACTATCTGGGATATTATAATTCTACTGTCAGCTCAAGGATAGACACCACAGGACGCCTCGTGAACGTGACTTATTTCGTCAGCCCCGGCAAGCGCTGCCGCATCGACAGCATAGTGTACAAGGTGCCGGAAGGGGAGTTCGCCGATGAATTCAAGTTCGACCTTCCCCGTGTCACCGTGCATGAAGGCGATTTCCTCTCCGAAAAGTCGCTCGAAGCCGAGAGCGTGCGCAGCGCGACATTCTTCCGCAACCGTGGCTACTACGACCTCAGCAAGTACAACTACTTCTTTGAAGCCGACACCCTCGGGCCCCGTAACATACTGACCTACGAAATCCGCAACTACACCCGTAACGAGCCCGAGAACAATACGTCACGCCTTCTGAAATACCATATCGGCGACGTGACCATCAGCCTCTCCGAAGACGTGCCGTTCCGGGAGGGGGTGCTACGCAAGCTCAACCTGATTTCTCCGGGCAAGACATACAGCGAGCGCCTGGTCAACACCACCTACAACCGCCTCACGTCGCTGCGCCTTTTCAATAATGTGGGAATAGAAATGGTGCCGGTGGACAGCTCGACCGTGGACTGCCACATAACCATGGGTGAATCCAAACGCCGTGGCGTCAAACTCAACCTGGACGCCAGCACCAACTCCAACGGACTCGTGGGCATTTCCCCCAACATCAGTTTCTACGACAAGAATATCTTCCACGGCGGAGAGTGGCTTTCCCTGGGCTTCAGCGGCAATTTCCAGTGGATTCCCGGCACCACCACCAAGGCAAACGAATTCGGTGCCAGCGTGGGCCTGAATTTCCCGCGTTTCGTGGGCTTGCCTATCAGTGTGTTCAAAGGCAGCAATATACCCCGCACGGAACTGCTTGCTTCGGTCAATTACCAGAACCGTCCAGAGTTCATACGTTTCATCACCAACCTCTCCTACGGATACACCGGGCAGAGCCGCAACTTCTACTACCAGCTCTATCCGCTCAGGGTATCCGTGGTGAAAATCAACGGGATGAGTGATGATTTCCTGCTGCTTCTGCTGAGAAACATGTATCTCTGGGACAGTTTCTACGACCATCTTGACGCCGGCATAGGCGGCCAGTTGTACTGGACCTCCAACGCTGACATCGTGCCTAAGACAGCCTACCAGTATGTCCGTTTCGGATTCGATCTTTCCGGCAACGTCATCCACCTGTTCGATAAATGGCTGCCCGTGGACGAATATGGTGATCTTACGGTTTTCGGGCTTGCATACACTCGTTATGCGAAAGCGGACCTTCAGCTCGGCAAGGTGTTCCGCTTTTCTCCCGGCTCTGCGCTCGCCCTGCACCTTGCCACAGGCATAGGCACCGGGATAGGCAACAGTTCTATTCCGTTTGAAAAGCAGTTCTACGTGGGCGGCGCAAGCAGTATGCGCGGCTGGCAGGTGCGTGCCCTCGGCCCCGGCGGCGACGAGTTGATGGATTTGTTCACCATCCCGAGCCAGACCGGTGACTGGAAACTGGAGCTTGATATTGAATACCGCCAGAAACTGTTCTGGAAATTCGAGGCTGCCCTCTTTGCGGAAGCCGGCAACGTGTGGATGCTGGAGGAGCAATATGACAACTGGCCGTCCACAATAGCGGCAGACTGGGGTCTTGGCCTGCGGCTCAACCTGGACTTCATGCTCCTTCGTCTCGACTGGGGCCTTAAGCTTTATGAGCCAAGCAGGGAAGCCGGCCAGCGCATGCTCTCGCCCGACCAGTGGTTCGGCCGCAACGGTTCGGCAATTCATTTCGGTGTCGGATATCCTTTCTGATGGGCAAGGGCATGATCATATACCAGGTACTGACCCGCCTTTGGGGCGAAGGAAGATTCTCCTCCTGGGACCAGGCATCGTTTGATTATCTCCGCTCGCTCGGAATCGATTACATTTGGTACACGGGGATTCCGCGGCACGCTTCAGGCAAGGATTTCGTCAAGGGCGATCCCGGCTCGCCGTACGCAATCAGCGACTGGTACGATGTCAATCCCTATCTTGCAGACAGGAAGGGCAGCAGGATGAAAGAATTTGAGGCGCTCGTGGGCAGGACCCACAAAGCCGGCTTCCGCTGCCTGATTGATTTTATCCCCAACCACGTTGCCTGCGATTATAGCGGCGCCCTTGCCGTCCACGACTGGTGCGACGGCGACTGGACCGACACCCGGAAGGTGGACTGGTCAGCCCCATCCACAAAGGAAGAATTCATCCGTGTGCTGAAATTCTGGGCCTCGAAGGGCGTGGACGGCTTCCGCTGCGATATGGTGGAGCTTGTGCCCTCTGATGCGTTGGGGGAAGTGATAGCCGAAGTGCGCAAGGATTATCCCGGCCTGCTCTTCGTTGCCGAAGTATATGGGCGCGAGAACTATGCCCGCTATCTGGATGAAGCAGGATTCGACCTGCTCTATGATAAGTCCGGCAGCTACGATATCCTGCGCGGTATTCTTGACGGCAGTCACTCCGCCCGCGAACTGACATGGAACTGGCAGTCGCTGGGGCAGAGGCAGGGGAGTATGCTGAATTTCCTGGAGAACCACGATGAGCAGCGTCTCGCGTCCGATGCTTTCGCAGGAAGCCCCGGACGAGCATGGGCGGCGTTAGCTTATTCGATGCTTTTCAACGATGCTTCGTTCATGTTATATGCCGGGCAGGAGCTCGGAGAGAACGCCTCTGAAAGCGGCGACGGCCGTACTTCCATTTTCTATTGGTGCGAGCCGGCGAGCCTCAGGCATATCTGGACGCTGATCCATGATGGCAAAGGAGCGGGGATGCAGGAAAGGAGCATTCTGGCGGCATACAGGCGGCTTTGCAGCCTGAAACAAAGGATTGCAGGCAGCATGAACTGGGATCTCTGCTATTGCAATGAGGATGCACCGGGATTCAATCCCGACACCATGACGGCCTTTGTGCGCTTCGAAAGACGTAGGGCATTACTGGTGTTCTGCAATTTTTCGAATTCTGATGCCGCTTCGCTCCTGACAATTCCCTTCGAGCTACGGGACGCTGCCGGCATCACGGCTGAAACCGTGCAGGTCAGCGCCGCGCCTTGGGGCTTTACACTTATGAAATTGAATGTAACTAAATAACTGACAAAATGGCTAAAGTAATCACTATCATCGGCTCCGGAATGATGGGTTCCGCCCTCGCTTTTCCGGCCCGCGAAAATGGCAATGAAGTCCGCCTCGTAGGTACGCATCTCGACAAGGAAATCATCGACAATTGCAAGAAGAACAACCAGCACCTGAAATTCGACAGGCCTTTCCCCGAAGGCGTAAAGTATTATTATATTGAAGATTGGAAAGAGGCCGCAAAGGGCGCTGATTTCATCATCGGTGGAGTTAGCTCATTTGGCGTGGACTGGTTCCTCGAGCACATTCTCTCGGAGCTTGACCCTTCCGTGCCGGTGCTTTCCGTGACCAAAGGTCTCATCAACCTTGAGGACGGCACCCTCATTTCCTATCCTGAATACTGGAAGCGGGAGCTCGCCAAGAAAGGCATCAACCGCGAAATCTGCGCAATTGGTGGTCCCTGCACCAGCTATGAGCTCGTGTTCCACGACCAGAGCGAAGTGGCATTCTGCGGCAAAGATACCGCCACCCTTAAGATGATGAAGGCGGCCATGCAGACCTCCTACTATCATATTTCCCTGACCAACGATGTGGAAGGCCTCGAAAGCGCGGTGGCTCTTAAGAACGGCTACGCCCTTGCCGTGGCTATGACCATCGGCCTGGTGAACCGCCACCACGGACCCGACGCCGGGCTTCATTACAACTCCCAGGCGGCCGCTTTCTACCAGGCGGTGAAAGAGATGCGTTACCTGCTTGAGATGCAGGGCGCAAGCCGCGACTGCGAGAATATCGGCATCGGCGACCTCTACGTGACCGTCTATGGCGGCCGCACCCGCAAGGTCGGTATCCTTCTGGGCGAAGGAAAGACCTATGAGGAGGCCCTCGAGATACTTGCCGGCGTGACCCTTGAGAGCCTCGTCGTCTCTCGCCGCGTCTATAAGGCCATGGTACGCAAGGCCGAGCTTGGCAAGGCCGACTTAAGCCTCTATCCCATGCTCTGCCACGCCGCCGCCGTGCTCGACGAAGGCAAAGACGCCGAACTCCCCTGGGAATCCTTCACCTTCGACGAAACGAAATAACCCGACGAGGATCTGTCGCCCCTTTTGTCATCCTGAGCGAAGCGAAGGATCTGTTCCCATGTCATTCCGACCGAAGTGGAGGAATCTCTGCCTCCATCGGCTGAAGCCGGGACCAGGATTTATTGTTTTGGTCCCAGAAGACGGAATATGAAGTCGCAATGGACCAAACTCGATAATATTGGTCCCGCGAGTAACGAAACAACTCATCCTACCTTTCCCGAAGGTCCTTTCCCCGACACCTTCAGTCTTGAAAAGCCGCCAGACTATCAAACCGAGCGTTCTTAGGCTAAACCTGAATGGTCAGAAACTTGAATTGATCATTATTCAGTTGGGAATAATCAATCCATTCAGGGACTTTATAGGATTTGGTCAAAGAGAGCCCCGGATAATTAGCTTTCCCTGCCACATAATTTGGATTATTATGAGATTTACTTGGTATATTAACCCAGTGAACATTTTGCACACAATTTCCTGTATGTATTTTGAATTGTCTATCTATAGTATTACACTGACGACTATTAGGAACAGTCCAATATGCTGGATCATTTGTGAGAATTACAACGTACCCTTCCATAATCTTTTCCTCAGGAAGGAACATATTCTTTATATTCTCTATTCTCCATACATCTTCCCAGAACTCATATCTGCCTAAATCATGTGCATTTTGATCTTTCAACGTGATGATGTCACCTAATAACCCCGTACAGCTAAAAGCTTTTGTTCTGTACTTTAATTCTATTGGATAAAAAGCACCTTGGTCTTCCAGAATAATATCAATATGATCTCCATTTATAGGATACTCCAAATAGGCAGTATAACTTCTAGAAACAAGCGAACTTGCTAGATAGTGCTGAAAATCAGCCTCGGAGTAGAAATAGGGCCTTGTTGCAGCCATTTTACCGATGATATCGTTTAGAGTGTTAACATTCATAATCTTATGCTCTTATTTGTTATTAGATATCGCCTTTATTCTTTCAAAATCACCTTTTGTACAGAGGTGTTTTTGATTAAGCATCTCGCACACTTTATTAAACACTTCACTACTTTTATTTTGACTAGAACCGGTGTTTGAATTCTGCCCAGTAAATGGAATCTGTTCAAGAGTGTACAATCCGTCTTCACCAAATAGAAACCACGATCCAGCCTCGAAACTGAACCATTTTAAATTGACCCCAATAACTGGATACAATAAAGCCAAATCTATTTCAACGCCCAAATACAGTAATTGTGCATGATTGTCCTGAAGATGCGTACAAACTTTATCAAAGACACAGGGAACAATCTCCGTACGCATATCATTAGCATACAAGCCCATTTTTTGTGTCTTTCTATCCCATGCAATAAAAGACCATCCGTTAAACGAATTTGGATTAACCTCAATATCCATTTTATTAATCTTTTTCTTAACGCCTACTCTTTAAAGGATTTTCGGCATACTCCTATTTCTTACTTTGAATTCACATCGCTCAAATATCGACGGCCTACGGCCGTATAGATCCAGGCTTCGCCGTTTGATGCCAGACGCATAAAGCTGCCGGCTGCCGGGCTGGCTGACGCCTGGCCCGGCTTTTATTCTGTGACGGGACGAACCGAGTACCCGTAGTAGCGCCCGCGGTCGCGGTTCCGGTTGACATTGCCGGAATCGAAGTAGAAGTTGTAAGCGGAGTCGCTATTATGGAGGGAGGAAGACCAGTAGTAGCCCCAGGAACCCACAGCGATGAGGCTGGTGCCGTACCGGTAGCCAGCGGCGGGAAGGAAGATACTGTTGCTGTTTGTCTTGCTGGCAACGAGTCGGCCGTTCACACCGTTCAGCGTTGTCCACGTCCAGGTGCAGTTCTCCCGCAGTTCTGTCCACTCGGCATCAGTCGGCATTCGCCAACTGCCGCCCCAATTGACGCGGGCAGCATCGTCCTCTAAGTCAAGAACGTCCTTGAAGTCCGGCGACCCGGTACTATCCGCAAAAGCCCATAATGACATATCGATACAATACTTTGTGACCTTGTATCCTTCTCCGTTGTTGTACCATTTGTACCATTTGTACGATGTCGGAAGATAGTATTCTTGGGGCTCAATCTCGCCCCACGCAAAGTAATTACCGTACTCCTCCGGCTTAATGGCCCCAACATTCATTGTCGCCCACTTGAGACCAGAAGGGAGACCAAGATCAACATAGTCGTGGCCGTTGGGGATTGTGGCTGTTTCCTTAACTTTAACCTCACAACCAGTCGTTTTGGTAGCGTCAGCAGAATATGCCGTAATTGTGACCATGCCAACAGATACTGCGGTTACCTTGCCATTGACACTAACTGTAGCTATAGATTCGTCGGAAGAAGACCATGTTACGTTCTTGTAGGTGGCGTTAGCTGGCTGAACGGAGGCCCACAGGGCTGCTGTCTTTCCGACAACTATTTCAAGAGTAGGGCTGACATCGATGGTTGATACAGGAACTACTTCGCCCTGCACCGGACGTACTCCGAGGCCGAAGTAGCGGTAGCAGTTGCCGCTGCTTTTGCTGGACGAATCGAGGTATGGTGAAATGGCATAATACGGATAATCCGCTGAAATTGATGAGGTCCAGTAATTGCCCACAGTTCCGACATCGCTGACCGAAGAGCCGCTAAGCATGCCATTGGCTGGGAGAAAGATGAAGTTGGCTGTATAGCCGGACTTGCGGCTGGTGACCTTGTAGCCCGGAACTCCGTTCATGGTGGTCCAGGTCCAGGTGCAGTTGCTCTTCAGCTCTTCCCACTCTTCCTTGCTGGGCATACGCCAGTCGTTCCCCCATGCGGCGTGGGCGGCATCATCTTCCAAATCAAGGACAGTTTTATGGTCGACAGTGCCATAATTCGCGTCCAGAACATATTCGGAAAACGGGCCGTTCTTGGCGGTACCATAGCTGTAGTTGCCCCACTTGTATTCACTCTTCGGCGAGGTCTCGCCCCAGGCGAAGTAGTCACCATATTCCTCCGGCCGGGTGGCGCCGACGTTGTAACGAGCCCACTTTACGCTCAGGCCAAGGTCAACTTCCACGGGCAGTGAAACTGGAGTCCATTCCTGCATATTGCCAAGGTTAAGTATCTTGAGCCCGCCATGAACAGAAACCATATTGATAGCTCTCCCGGTCTTCTTGGTGAAGATTAGTTCGTCATTCTCATCATAACAGTCAACAGATATTCCAGCCGGGTAACTAACAGGAAGGACTGCAATATAGAAATCGGACTCGACGCCGTTCGTGGCTACTGTAACAGATGTGCCGCCCGTGGAGGCGGAAGCAACTGACAGTCTGCCATCTGCGTAGGATATCTTCAAGTCTCCATTGGTGCCGGCGCTGACGATTTCGCCGTTGTTGCCGGAGAACACCACTTTATGCACCGACGCTGCGGAGGTGAACTTCAGCACTGCCGCGGCATTGTGGAACTGCAGGTTGGGATTCTCAATGTCATCTGAGAACGCTGCACATACGTGGGCTTCAGCGAACGAAGTGTAACTCTGGTTGCTCTTGACGGGAGAGCTCACATACATGCAGTCAGCAATGCTGGTGCTACTTTTGAGTTGGGCGGCTCCGTAGACGGCATTGATGAATTCATCCGAACGCCCGCGCGGGATGGTCACATAGGCTTTGTCGCCGGAGAGACTCACTGAAGCCGCTGCCGCGTTGGACTGGTTCGGCTGGGTATAGTATTTAATTCCGTCGCCTTCGTTCCAGCTGACGGAGCGCTTGCTGCCTGTGCCGGAGAGTTCAGTCTTGGTGGGTTCGCTGAAACTGAGATCATACCGGCGGAAGAGGTCTGACACGGAATCGGACTGGATTTCCTTTGCGCATGAAGCGGCCACCACGACAAAGATGGCCAGGGCCAATAGTTTAAACAATCTTTTCATTGGACTCAAGTCTTAAGGATTAACAGTCCAGTCTACTTCCTGATAGAGGAAGTCATCGATCCCGGAATCATAGCTGTCGCACAGCAATTCTTCCCAATGTACTTCGTAGGCCTCGCACTTGGGGATGTAATATGATAATAACTTATTCATGGACAATTATTTATTAGCAAATTGCAACGAACTGAGCTAATTGAAACAGCGCTTTGAGCGCTTTATTGCTAGACAAGAAAGGCACGGTTGAGAGATTGGCTGTTTTTATGTCGAATGCAATGGGGACATGAAGGAAGTCCTCCATTGATAAGATTGAGGAGAGGTTTCCATTAATTATTTTTCCAACACTCCAAAGAAGGAAATCCAATTCATCATAAGAAAGACCGCCAAGCGCTGACCTAAGTTTGTCTATGACGACAATATAATCGACAATGGATTGTTTGTAATTTGGCAACGGTATGCTGAACAAAAAGAGTTTCCACATAATCGGGATCATCTCTATTACCACAGAATCGTAAATTGGGAAACTATATACCGTTAGAAAATAAGCATACTTTGTAATAAGTGACCAGGCTCTCTTATTTGACGCCCTATGAGATTCTGTACCATAACCTTCTGCAAACAAGTTAGATTGGGTGGGCCTTTGCCCATCACGATAGAACTTAATATTGGCTTTCAAATAGTCAAAATGATCAATATCATGATCTACAAGAAAATCATTCAATAAGGACTTGAAATGAGAATCAGGGCCGAACAATGATATTGCGTC
Source organism: Bacteroidales bacterium (assembly GCA_017617715.1). Lineage (GTDB taxonomy): Bacteria > Bacteroidota > Bacteroidia > Bacteroidales > UBA932 > Cryptobacteroides. The sequence goes on from JAFZVQ010000079.1 coordinate 32,738, forward strand.
CGCCAATTCGCCTATCCCGTAGGGACGCATTCTCATTTGAGTAGCATACATATTGTCTATCAATGTCAGCCTATTTAGGATAAGGCTAAAATAATTACAAGAGTTAGCGGCCCCTTCTCCAAAAGCGCAGTGAATAGCTTGTTTATTTAAGTAATACTCGGAATAATAGGTTTTATTCTGTGTTTTATTTGATTGCCGATATTCCGTGACAACATAGTCGATTAACGGTATACATGTAGAGCCCAATTCTTTGGGTGAAATGTCATACAAGGAATAATCTCCATTTTGAATGGCTGTTTGAAGAGTGATGACGCTATCCATTGATACTGCATTTGCCCGGCGCCCCACTTGCCGGTATCAATAAACGCAAAAGTGTGGAGCCGTTTTCGCTATAATCTGGCAGAACGTTCTGGACAAACGCAAAACAAGAAGATAGGATCGTACTCCACACTCGTCCGATATGAAGTACGATGAAGCAAAAAAGCCCACCGGCCCATAATCACAAGACGAGCGGAGTGTTCAAACGACCGGTCCCTTGTTTTTGGTTTTGTAAATTGTCCAGATTTACTGCCAAGGACGGCGAAAAACACTTTCGCAATATGTAATGCCATCGGCCACAGCGGCTTCAGGCACTCGCAAATATACAAAAAAGCGCCGAATCTTTACGCCTTCGGTGGTTATTTTATAGTTCTTCTGTAGGAGAGGTTGCTACCACAAATCTGTGGCCGCCCATGGCCACCCCGAAGGGCAAATGGTTTAGAAGTCGTCTCGCAGAGACGGGAGGGGCCCACAAGCGTCAGAGAGTCTGAGAGGAACGCCTCTCAGTCCCCTGGGGGTGCAGGGGGATAGTAGTTTCGCTCTGCGAAGCAGAGGGACGAGCGAAGCGAAGGTGGAGCCACGGTACCCTCAGCCTCCGGGAAAGATTCTTCGCTTCGCTCAGAATGACATGATGTGGACGGGGAAGGTCCCGAGCGACTTTGAAATTGCGAGCGGAGGCGAAGCAATTTTGTAGCAGGAGCGAGGGACCTTTCCCGACCGGGAGATTCTTCGCTTCGCTCAGGATGACAACGGGAACAGATCCTTCGCTACGCTCAGGATGACAAAAGGAGCACTCAGCCCTGACAAAGGCTGAGCGCTGATTGACTGGATTGCTGTTGGAGGCTCTAGATCACCAGAGCGAGCATAAGCACGCCGGCAAGGCCGAGAATCGCGTAGAATTCCGGAAGTGCAGCGTAGATAAAGGTATTGGTCTGGACGTCATGTCCCTGGCTGATACCTATGATGCCGTTCGCACAAACCTGTCCCTGACGGATTGCCGAGAACAGACAAACAATACCCATTCCCAGTCCCATCGCGAAGAGCAGGGGACCGTTGGCGGCAAAATCGAATTTAAAGACCAAAAGCCACATGAAAAAGCCCACGAAGCCGTAAATACCCTGGGTGGCAGGCAATGCGGACAGAATCATGTAACTGGTGGATTTTTCGGGAGCCTTCTTGAGTGCACCCTCAGCAGCATTACCGGCAATCGTCGTGCCGTAAGCGCTGCCGATACCGGACAAACCAAGCATTAGTCCGAGTCCGAGATAACCGAGAATTTCGTTCATAACTTATTATAATTTAATTGTTTATTTCTGTAAAGGACTATATGCGCGTCCCTTGCCGATGTAGCCGGAGTTCTTGAAGAACTCCAGGAAGTTGAGTCGCAAAGGATGCACGAAAGCCCCAAGGCAGCACATCGCAAGATTCAGCGCATGCCCGATCACGAGGATAAGAACAAAGGCGAACCAGCCGATGCCGAAAGAACCGTCGCCAAGGGTCATTGAGGCGATGTCGTTGAAAGCCTTGCCGAGCATGCCACCGGCGAGGCCGAGAGCGTAGAGGCGGAGATAACTCAGCACGTCTCCAAGCAGGCCGGTCACTGTGTTATAGGTCTCCCAGAGGCCTGAGCCTATGTTTTTAAGCGGATTACGCGTGATGTCGTTGAAGAGGAATATGCCAAGGGCGGACACTATGCCGAGGCCTATGATTATCCACTTTATCACTTCCGACGGCAGCAAGCTGAACAATGCCAACGCGCCCACTACCACGCCGCCGACTATCAGCAAAGTCCAGCCCCAGACACCCAGGGAGCCCAGGAAGCCCTTGTTGCGGGTGGCGTAAACGGTCTTCACCACCATGGCCAGGCAAAGATGGACTACGCCAATGATTAGCGCCAGCACCATTTGCGCCTCGAAACCACCGATCTTTCCAGTGACCATAACAGCTTTGAGCCAGCCGGGAATCCAGGGAAGGGCGGAGATATCGACACCGAAGAAGGTATGCATCACAATACCCACGACGAAGGTGCCGACACCGAGAATGGTCACAAGCGGTGCAAGATTCTTCATGCTCTCCACCTTACGGAGCAGAATGCCGCCGATAATAAGCAGCAGGCCATAGCCCGCATCGCCCATACACATGGCGAAGAAAAGCAGGAAGAAGACAGAAATGTATGGAGTCGGGTCAAACTCGTTGTAGTCCGGCCGGCCATACATATCAGTCAGCATTTCGAACTGCCTGACAAACTTATTGTTCTTAAGCTTAATAGGAGGGTTGTCTTCAACAACGGCTTCAGCTGAAGTCCACACGCAGGGCATATTGTCGAAAGCAGCGGCAAGCCTCTCTTTCTCGCTTGCGGGAGCGAACCCTTCGAATACAGTCAAAGCGCCGTCTGCGGCGGACTCGCCGCCCACTCCGGCAAGATAACGGCCCAGTTCGCCGCTGATTTCCGACTCCCTGGCCCGCAGGTCAGGCAGAGTGCTGCGCAGGCCCTCAAGCTGCTTGCGGTATTCCTCGATTTCGGCATCCTTCCGGGCTAGAAGCACCTCAGCCTCGCCAACACTCATGGAAGGCGCAGGCAGGGGTGCAACAGGCAACTCGGCCGGGCCGAAAACAACGAACCAGGTCTTGCCTTTGGCTGAATCCAGAATCTCAAGGGGATACTGATCTGCCCACGAACTGTCAAAGCGTTTGTCGGCTACGGAATAAAAATGGACCGGAATGCCGAGAGACTCAAGTTTCCGCTTGTCATAATCGCCCCAGTGGGAAAGTGAATCCACGTCCCTGGCAAGGTCGGAGCGCTCGGCTTTGAGTTCCTGCAAACGGGCGTCACTCCCTTTTGAAATTCGTCTGATTTCAGCCCTGACGGCCTCAAGCTCAGACAGGAGGGCATCAGACTTCGCGTCCACAGGCTTGGCAGAACGGGTGATGTCCATAACGCCGAGCGTGCCGAGCTCCCGGATGAATTCTTCTTTCTGCCCGGACAGCAGAATGAAGTCGTAGCGCGTCATTTTTTCTATCATGCCTCGTCCTCCTCTTCTTGCACTGCGTGCCTTTCCTTCACTATCTTGGAAGATGCCTTGGAGAGATTCTCCTCGTCTTCCATATAGCGTTTTATCTTACGTATGGCCTCCTGATAACCGGGAATCTGGACTTTCTCGTAGAGGTTGACCTTCTGCGTAGTCTTCTTGCGGTTGAATTCAAGGATGCGGCGCCGCTCCTCGGACACTTCCGACTCTATTTCCAGAGTGCTGAGTTCCTTCAGGATACGCACGCCGTCGATATACCAGGCGGGCTTTACGAAGGCATTGAAGGATGCAAGTGCGAAGTCAATGCCGTCGAGCACGGGAGCCTTCACACCGGCGATCTTGACAGTCTTAAGATGTATGTCCGTGATATGGATGAGCCCGGGGTCGAATTCATTCCAGAGGGCGGCAAGATAGTCGTACTCCCGCATCTTCGCCTCCAGGGCATCGGCCTGTGCCTGGGCCTCGGCTTTGGCTGCGATCACGCTGACGCGCAGCGCCGACTCCTTGTTCTTCAGGGTCGGGAGCGCATTCTGCCTGACCTTCAGCTGCTTGCCAAGGTTGGTCAAGGATGTCTTGTTGTATTGAAACTTTATTGCCATCAGGCTTTCCAGTACTTATCGATCAGCGTCTGCTTTATGCCGGTCTCGGCGGGGGAGAAGTACTTGGCGAAGAGACGCCAGGCGGTGTCGAGCATTTCCTCAATGGTGATATTGACGTCGATGCTGAGAATCTGCGTAGCATAATCCTTTGCATAGTCCAGGCAGCGGAGATCGTAGTCGGACAGGTCGAAACCGTTCTGGAGCTTGGTCTTGGCATTCTGGGCATCGGCATACAGGCGCACTCCGGCGTTCATCACCTGGCTGTGGTCCTCACGTGTCTTCTTGCCCTGGACGAGCTGCTTGAGGCGGCTCAGGCTCCTGAAAGGATCCACGATGACCTTGCCGGAATCTGAATCGGCACGCAGGAATATCTGGCCTTCGGTGATATAGCCGGTGTTGTCCGGAATAGCGTGCGTGATGTCTCCGTCGTTGAGCGTCGTGACGGCAATGATCGTGATGGAGCCGCCGTCAGGCAGCTGGACTGCCTTTTCGTAGATCTTTGCGAGGTCGGAATAAAGCGAGCCCGGCATCGAATCCTTCGAAGGAATCTGGTCCATACGGTTGCTGACTATCGACAGCGCATCAGCGTACAGCGTCATATCCGTCAGCAGCACCAGCACCTTCTCATTCTTGTCAACGGCGAAATACTCAGCGGCTGTCAAGGCCATGTCGGGAATGAGCAGACGCTCCACAGGGGGCTCCTCCGTAGTATTCACGAAGGAGACTATCCTGTCAAGGGCTCCGGCGCTCTCGAAAGCATGGCGGAAGAACAGATAGTCGTCGTTGGACAGGCCCATGCCGCCAAGTATAATCTTGTCCACATCCGCACGCAACGCCACATCGGCCATCACCTGATTGTAGGGCTGGTCGGGATCGGCGAAGAACGGAATCTTCTGGCCGGATACCAGGGTGTTGTTGAGATCGATGCCGGCTATACCGGTGGGAATCAGTTCACTGGGCTGGCGACGCTTGTACGGGTTCACGGAGGGACCGCCGGCTTCGCGCTCCTCGCCTTCCACCTCGGGGCCGCCGTCGATAGGCTTGCCGTAGGCGTTGAAGAAACGCCCTGAAAGCTGGTCGCTGACCTTGAGGGTAGGAGGCTGACCGAAGAAGCTTACCTCTGCGTCGGTGGGCACGCCTTCGGTGCCGGAAAACACCTGCAGGGTCACGCGGTCGCCGCGGGTTTTGACCACCTGAGCCAGTTTGCCGCCCACGGTGGCGAGCTCTTCGTTCGCTACTCCGGAGGCGTCGAGCGACACAGTCGCCTTTGTGATGGCCTGGAGCTTCGTGTATATGCGTTGATATGCTTTAGTTGCCATACTCCGAAAGTTTTTGTTTGAGCGTTTCGCAGTAATTCCAGAAAGTTTCCGACTTGAATTCGGAATAATTCATCTGACGCAGCACGTTGATCAGTTCCTTGAAGAAGCCGCGGCACTGTTCGTAGTCATCAAACTCGAAACTGCGGTTGCAGATGTCCAGGATAAGGTTCAGCATGTACTTCTGCCTCTCCAGGGGGCACACGGCGTCTATGGCGTCGAAAGCATCCTGCTGCAGGAAAGCGAAGTCGATCAGCTCGCTTTTCCAGAAAGCCTCATGGTAGCTCATCGGCACGCCGTCGTCGCCGAGTATGTTGATCTGGTCCGCCATTTCCTTGCCACGGCGCACCAGGTTCTTGGCTTCCAGCACCTTGTCTATCCATCCGCGCTCAATGGTCTGCTCGAGGGATGCCTGGATTTCAGGATACTCCAGATACTTGGAATAGGATTCCACGGGGTTGACGGCAGGGTAGCGCTTCTGGTCGGCCCGGTTCTGCTCGAGGGCGTAGAAGCAGCGGGCGGCCTTCTTCGTGCTCTCCGTCACGGGCTCCTTCAGGTTGCCGCCGGCAGGGGAGACAGTGCCTATGAATGTGACCGCACCTGTCTTGCCATTGTTCAGCACCACCTGCCCGGCACGGGAGTAGAAATTGGATATGATTGCGGAAAGGTCCACGGGGAATGCGTCCTGGCCCGGCAGTTCCTCCATGCGGTTGGACATCTCACGCAGGGCCTGTGCCCAGCGGGAAGTGGAGTCTGCGAGCAGCAGGCAGCGGTAGCCCATAGCCCGGTAGTACTCGCAGATGGTCATTGCCGTGTAGACCGAAGCCTCGCGTGCCGCGACCGGCATATTGGAAGTATTGCAGATTATCACGGTGCGCTCCATCAGCTTGCGGCCGGTGTGCGGGTCCACAAGTTCCGGGTACTCGGTGAAGATTTCCACCACCTCGTTGGCACGCTCGCCACAGGCGGCCATCACCACAATGTCGGCCTCTCCCTGCTTGGCTATGGCATGCTGGAGCACGGTCTTGCCGCATCCGAAAGGCCCCGGGATGAAGCCCGTGCCGCCCTCGGCAATGGGATTGAAGGTGTCGATAACGCGCACGCCCGTCTCCATTATCTTGCCGGGGCGCGGCTTTTCCCGGTAGCCCCGTACAGCCACCTTCACCGGCCACTTCTGGACCATGGTCACGGGACGTTCCTCTCCGTCTTCGGCCACGAGTGTGGCTATCACGGTATCAATATTATAGGAACCGGCAGGCGCTACGGACTTTACGGTGAACTCACCTTTGAAACTGAATGGCACCATTATCTTGTGGGGCAGCCATCCTTCAATGACCTCTCCCAGCCAGTCTGAGGCGACAACTTTATCGCCGGGGGATGCGAGGGGCTTGAAATCCCAGAGTGCCTCATGGTCGAGGGGATCGGTGTATTCACCCCTCTTCAGGAACACTCCCTCCATGGTGGTGAGGTCGTTCTGCAGGCCGTCATATATGCCCGACAGCAGTCCGGGGCCGAGGCTTGCCTCCAGCATCCTGCCTAGAAAGACCACGGAATCGCCGTTTTTCAGGCCCCGGGTGCTTTCAAACACCTGCACGGACGCTTTGTCGCCAGTGACTTTAATAACCTCGGCAAGCAGCCGGGTGCCGCCGAGATTGATGTGGCAGAGCTCGTTCTCGCCCACGGGGCCATCCACCTGGACCGTCACCAGGTTGGAGACTATGCCTGTCACAATTCCATTTGTAGCCATATTATCTTGTGTTTCGTATTTCGTTCACGAGGTGGCGGAACATTTCGCGGCCGGTTCCTTCATCAAGCTTGTGCCAGCGGTCCGCGATCTTCAACTTTGCGATGAACGCCAGGATGACGTCGATGTCGAAAAGGTCCATCAGTATAAGGCTGTCGGCCTTTTCCCACATCAGGTCGTCGAGGGCTTTCTCCCGTTTCAGGATGTCGGTGCCCGAGAGGATTTCCATCACCCGGGACTTCTCTGTGAACTCCTGTTCATAAGGAATTATGTCAAGCCCGTCGAGCCTTTCCAGCACGGTGTTCAGATACTCCACCTTAGTGTTGCGCACCTGAAGGTCGAAGCGCAGGAATTCACGGAGGAAATGATTGGACGACTTGAGCGCCTCATCATAGAAGGCGGCATCGAGCTTGTCCGGGTTGAAACCGTCCAGCAACTTGTCTATCAAGGCGTTGTCCGCATCCGTGCACCGGGAGCGTATGCCACTGATAAGGGCATCAGCATCCAGGCCCACGGCATCCTTGCCGAGCACAGGCAGCGAAGCGATGATATACTCGTAGTTATTCACCGAAAAGGAGTTTACGCGTCACGGGGCGCAGGTATTCCGATATCAGTTCATCGAATGTCCTGTCCGTAAAGCTGATGAAATAGCCTCCATCCTTGGGCCCGATGGTGAATCCGCCGGATATCTTCTTGGAGAAGCTGGCCTCCACCGGCACCGACAAGAGCCCGGACAATTCCGAGGCTACCCAGGGCTCAAGCCTGGCACGCAGCGACTCGGGAAGCACGAGAGCGATGTCGGTATCTTCCTTCGAAGCAAAGCCTTTCGCCACGCTCAGGATAATCTCCTTGAGAAAATCAGGGTCGGACACAGCAGTCTGTGAGGAGAGCCTGCCCACAACCAGATTCTCAATGTCTTTCCGCGTGGCCTGAAGGGCCTGGGCAGAAGCCATCCGGATGTCGGCTTCTGCCTTGGCCTTCAAGTCTGCAGCTTCTTTTTCGGCGCGTGAGAGTATGGCATCAGCCTCACTTTGTGCGTCTTCAACCATCTTTGCAGCCTTTTCACGAGCCTCGGCCAAATAGCGGTCGCCTTCTTCGCGCCCCTTGGCCAGGCCTTCGTTGTAGAGCTGTTCAGTCAGTTCCTGTAGTTTATTCTGCATATCAGAGCTTGTTTGCTATTCGTCATACACGGCGACAACAGTGTGGGTGCCGGGGGTGTAGTTGGCAGGTCCGCAAAGCAAATCACCGTAATTGGAGGCGTTCAGCGCAGTGCCGTTGACCGTGCCCTTCACCTTAATGGGATTGGCGTCGGACCCGAGGGTGATGGCACTGCTGGTGCCGTTGAAGTGGCCAACCAACATGCCGATCTCCGTGGAATCTTCGGACAGGACGGTACAGTTCACAGAGCAGCCTCCGCCGGTGGTGTGGGCGGCGTTGCCGAAGCAGCCGGCCAAACCGGCAATTCCCATCGGGGCGGCAACATCTGACTGGACGTCACCGGTGTTGACGCATCCCGTCAACTGGTATCCGCCGCTATGGAATCCGGCGATTCCGCCAATGCAAGGCTTGCCGGATTTCGCCCATATCTTTCCGGAGTTGGTGCAATTCTCAATACGGCCGGAACCACCCTGGATACCGCCTGCGCGCACGGTCATGTTGCCGGACACGGTGACGTCACCCTTGTTCTTGCAACCGGAAGTCACGGAAGAGCAACCGCTTTCCTTGCCGGGCCATCCCACGATGCCGCCCACGGCGCAGTTGCCGGTGTGGGTGTTGTCGGAGTGGAAGGATATGGCTGCCAGATTGGAGCAGTTGGTGATCTTGAGCTCGGACTGCGTAGTGGACACGTAATTGCTGCCCACAATGCCGCCGACGTATGTCATACACCCGGCAGTAGATGCTGTGAAACTACCGGAAGAAGCCCTTATTTCAACGGAAACGGGGCCGTTGTTGACGGAATTGGAAATTGGACCGCAGCCGTCTCCGACGAGACCGCCTATACAGAAGCGGCTCGCACTTGCCAGGTTGAGTTTGTTCTCCTGCTCGGAGAAGAGCAGGGAAACGGCTCCGCTGTTCATGGCATTGTCCATACTGAAATAAGTGGAGTACGTGTAGCCGACAAGTCCGCCCACACCGATTGCTCCGCTGGTGGTGGTCTTGCTTCCGTCGATGCTTCCGATATTGTTGCGGGCATTCTGGTATTTAGCTCTCAGGCTTACGCTACCAGTATTCACAAGCGTGCCGAGAGCGCTACCCCTAATAACATCGGAGAGGTATCCCACGATGCCGCCGAGGGCCACAGCCTGCACGTAGCCTTCACTGTCTATGCTGATGTTACCCTCATTAAGGCAGTCCACCACAGGCCCGGAAGTATAGCTGATGACGCCGGACACAATGAGTGCAGACGTGGAACGGGTGAGGTTGAGACTGACGTCGCCGCGGTTGGTGCAGCGAAGAGCAGAGACAGCATTGGAAGAACAGCCCACCAAGCCTGCCATGTAGACGTTTGAGCCGGATGCCGACATGCCAGTGTTGTAGGTTAACGAGCCTTCATTGACACAATCGTTGATGGATGAAGAACTGCCGGTAAGGCGGCCGCACAGAGGGGAGATGGCAGACGTGCCGATAGCGTCGTGTTCGGGCATTTCAAGCACGAGGCTGCCCTTGTTGAAGCAATTGCTCACGACGGACTTTTCAGGACCGTTGCCCACGATGATGCCAAGATTGATTGCACCTGTGATTTCCCCGCTCCATGCAGCCACGTCGGCATAATTGCGCACCCCGCTCACATTGCCGGTGTTGGTTTTCACAACGAAAGCATAGTCGCCTGCCGGAAGAGTGGCGGGAAGGGAAAATGCGCAGCTGGAATCAATGACAAGGTCCTTGACCGTGCCGCTACTCTCAGCAAAGAGGGGAGTGGCTACGGATGTCCAGTTGCTGATGCTGTGCTGCTGGCCGTCGAAAGTCTGGGCGAATGAGGCGCAAGAAGTAATGCTCTTTCCGGAAAGGTCCAGATCTGCGCAGACATAAGCCGGAAGATCAGGCGATGCTAAATAGCCCACCAGGGCATCTGCATCTTCGATGACCGTCACTGCAGTGCCGCCGGAGATGTCCCCCAGATTGCGGCCCTTACCTGGTTTGGAAAGGTCGATTTCAGCGTCCGTGGACTTCATGTTGCTTTCTGAAGAGCTGCAGGTAAACACCCTTAAACCTTTATAAACAGCAGGGTTGACTGCAGCCCAGAAACTTCCGCCCGAAGAAGGGACGGAGATGCTCAGGCAGCGGGATTCTCCGGCAAGGGTGTCGCCCTCGTCAACTGCGTGCAGGATGACCTTTTCCACACCGGCAGGGGAGCTGAAGTGAAGCAGGCTCACGGCGCTGGTGAAGAAGAAATAATAGTCGTCTCCGTATTTCTTGCAGTCCGCGGTGGCAATCAGGGCCAGGGGATCCGTGGTGGCGGAAGCACTCACGCTCTGCATGGCAGGAATGGTGTACTGGTCAGCAGCATCCCCTGCGGCGGCGTAGGGGAACACCGCCGAGAGGGATGTGAATGTTGCGGAGACCTCACCTGTGAATTTGCCGACAGTGGATCCGTCCGACGAAGGAGCAAGCGTGAAAAGGCGCTTTGCGGTGCCATCGAACACGGCGAGTTCATCGCCGGCGGACCATGTCCATTTCTTGCTTGATTCGTCAATCCCGGCCTTGAAGGAATCTTCGAGGCTGGCGTTGACCGTGATGCACACAAGGTCTTCCTCCGGGCCGGCCGGAATCTCGTCGGTGACAAGATCCTTGCGGGAGCAGCAACTGAGAGCCGCCACGCAGAAAAATGCTATAAGAATGTATGTAAACTTTTTCATGGCTAGTCCGTTAATTGAATTCTATCACGTTGTCATCATAGTCGATTTCCACGCCGTTTACATTATTGGCGTCGCTGAAAACCGGCAGACCGGCAGAATCAGCCCCCCAGAAATGAAGGGCGTATCCGGAGAAGGACAGCACGAAACTGTTGAGCTTTGCAAGCACGGTCGAACCGTCGGTGAAAGTGGCGGCAGGGAAGCCTGCATTGCCTGTGAGGACTACGCCATCGCCGGCAGACCCTTCAGTCAGGCCTGAGTCGGACACATACACGCCTCCTTCCACAGTGACCTTGCTGTTGCCGACGATATGGCCGTAGAGCCCGCCGACCTTCGCAGAGGCAGATGCGTCAGCTATCACTGAACTGCCGGCTACGATGCCGTTCTGCGAAAGGTTGCTGCTGCAGTTGGATACCTGGAGATAGCCGGGACTGGAGGCATTGAGCTTTGCATATCCGAAAATACCGCCCACGGAAGGTGCCGAGGCTGAAGCCGGAACAGTGATGGCAGCATCTCCGAAATATGCGTAGCAGTTCAGTATCCTGGTGTTGGAGTTTGCATCCGTAAGGCGGACGTAACCTGCAATACCGCCGCATTTGCTGTCGGAATCGTCGGAATTCACTGCGGTGGACTCGATTGTGCAACCGTCGAATCCGCAGTTCGCAATAGTCAGGAGGTAATTGGAGTCGGGGTAGACATAACCGGCGATACCGCCAAGATAATACTTACCCTTGATGACGCATCCGCCTGTGACGAAGCAATTGTCTATGAGGCAGTCGCCTTTGCGCGTGATGGGCCTTCCGGCTACACCGCCCACGCTGTCGGTTCCGGTGATGCGCGTGCCGCCCTTGACGGTGGAATTCTTCACCTCGCCAAGGTCGAAACGGCCCACGATGCCGCCAAGGTTGGTGTCGGTCGCCGTGATTTCGCAATTGTCGACCGTGCAGGCATCCACAATGGAAGCTGTGTTCTTGAACCAGCCGGCCACGCCGCCGATGCAGGTGGCACCGGAGATCGTGGTCCCGCTGACCAGGCAATCCTTCATGGTGGTGCTTTCAGGGAGACCCGTGATACCGGCTGCATAGTGGGTGGCTGCGGTGATCTGGCTGTTTATCACGGAGGAGCCGGTGATGGTGGTGCCGCCCGTGCTCCAGCCTGCAATGCCTCCCACGTCGTCGGTGTCGCTGCTGATATTGCAGCCGGAGACAACGCAGGAGCTGATGGCCGTGCCGACCGGATTGCCCACGATGCCGCCTATCTCTTCTTTGGACTGGACAGTGACTCCGTCAACCAGGCAGCCCTCAATCACTCCGCCGGACGGAGCATAGGCCACTATGCCGCCGACGTATTTGGTTGAGCTCTTCACGGTGGCGTTCTTCACCGAGCAGTCGCGCACGGTGCCGCCGACCATGTGTGCCACGATACCGCCGCAAATATTGGCCGATGCGGCAAGCTCGCCGCCGCTGAGCGTACAGCCGGATATTTCACAGCCCTCAGCATATCCGACAATACCGCCGACGCGCACGAAGGATCCGGTGTTGGAACGGTTCATGGCCACGATATTCTTGATTTCGGCATTCTTGGCGTAAGCGAAAATACCGCTGGCGGGATTGTCTGAAGAAACGCCCTGGGCGGCAAGGTTGGATATGGTCTTGCCGCCGCCGTCGTAATGGCCGGTGAAAGGACTGCCTGCAGATGCCGCTATGGGAGTGAACGCCTTGCCGTCCATGTCTATATCAGCAGTCTGGAGATAGTATTTATCGGCATACACGTTGTACTGGTTGGCATTGTTGAGCTTATTTGAAAGCACAGTCAATTCTTCGGCGGAGCTGATGATGTACGGATCGGCCTGTGTGCCGTTGCCGGAAGCGAAACTGCCTGAATCCCAAGGGACTGAGTCGGCAATATCCACAGCGGGCATCTTGGTCACGCGGCCGCGGACCACCGCATTGGCAGTGTTGCTGCTTATGAACGCATACTCAGTGCCGTCGGTGTCGGTGACCTTGAGGGCGAAACCGGATGCGGCAGCTCCCTGGGGAAGCACGAAGTAGAACTCCACCGGGGTGCTGCTGAGCACAAGGGCATCTGCGCTGAGGGCCACTGTGTTACGGTTGCCGCTGGGATTGACCATATCGACGGACTGGATGTCCTTGGCATCGTAGTCGGGCGTGACCTCGCAGCTGCCCCACATAGGGCTGTCGCCAAGGTCGATGAATTCTATGGTCTTTACGGTCTGGCCGCTTCCTTTGAGACCTATCTTCATGGCACCGAAAAGGTACTTCATGGCGAAGGATGTGCTGCCGTCGGCCCAGAAGGCAACGGCCGCATTCGATCCGGCAGGGCAGTCGTCAACAACCAGCTCCCGGGTCTGGGGGATATCCAGTACCACCTTGTCGTTGTCGGCTCCGGGAGCGACGCTGCCATAGGGATAGACGGCGCAGAGACGGCCTTCCACACGGGTGCGGCCCGTAAAGGCTGCCGAGTGTCCGTCGGAACTGATGGAAGAAGCATCCGTGGAGAAGCAGTCGCCGCGCTCCCATGCAGGCTGGGTGTCGCTGCGTACCCATATGCAGTCGTTTGCTTCCCAACGGGTATCGGTATAAGTGCCCATATCCTGGGCGAAGTGAATCTTTGTAGCGGGCTCTCCGACGCAAGCCGTAAGAGTCACCAGCTCACCGCTTTCCTGCTCCACAGGGGCGGGGATTTCCTTGTTGCAGGCCACTAAAGCGGCGGCAACGGCCAGAATAGGAATAAATACTCTTGTTTTCATCACCAGGCGCCGTTATAGTTGTCAAAGTCGTTGATGGAACCGTTTCCGTCTTCGTTGTAGGAGGCGGAAGACTCGAGCCAGGAGCCGATTTCATTGTAGATCTTGTTGGCAATGAATCTCATGGCTTTGGCGGAATAGTGGTCGCTGCAGTTCTTCCTCAGGTCGCCGGTAGTGGTGATGTTGCTCCAGTTGAAGTCATGCTTGGGCATGTTCGGCTGGTAGCCGAGGGAGAGATACTCGAAGTTCCAGCCCAGGTCGTTGAAGCCGTTCACGGCATAGAGGTCGACCGCGCGGCAGTTGTCGTAGTGGTCGGCAATATGCAGCAGGGATTCCTCCACGTCCGGAGTGAGGGTGTCGTGGATGAGCACGACTATTTTCACATGGGGATACTGGAGCGTGGCCATCCTGATAAGCTTGAGGTAAGCTTCGATGAAGGTGTCGTCGGGAAGGGCCTTGGCCTCGTCGAGGGTCTTGCAGGCGTCTGCAACGGCATAGGCAGCGTTCATTGCGGCATCCGACGGGCGGTGAGGCTCGGTCGTGGGATAGCGTTCGAGCTTCTGGCTGCCCAGGATGTTGTAGATGTTGTGCGCCCAGTCGTTGGCGCCGCCGTTGATGATTATGATGTCGGGCGAACCCATGCCGCCGTTTTCAATATAGCGGGTGCAGAAGTCCTGTCCGTACCAGTACTGGCTGGAGTAGGATGTGTTGGTGCAACGGGTGGTGGCAGTGCCGGAGAAGGCCAGGTTGGTGTCCCACACCGCATTGCTGAGCAACTCGTATGTGAGTATGTACCAATAGGTCTGCGCCGCGGAGGTCACGTCTCCGTCGCTCGTGGGATAGTGGCAGCGGTAGCCGTTGGAGGCCTTGCTGCTGTGATAGCCGTGAGGGGCATAGCCGTCGAAGGTGGACAGCGAGTCGCCGATAAGGCTCACGCGGAGCGCCTTCTTCTTTCCGGTGGACGGATTTGGCTGCATCCCTTCAAGCACGGGGTAGCAGTTCTCTCCGCCGGTCCAGTTCTTGAGGGCGAGAGGTCCGCTGTAGCTGTTCTTGAAATCGTTCAGCTTCTGAAGCAGCGTGCCGTCGCACATCTGGGCCACTCCGAGCGCTTCCACATTCGTGCTGGTGCCATTGTTGGTTTTACCCAAAGCGGGCAGGCTGTTGATGAAATAGACGCGGTCGAGGTTCGCCGTGTTGGGGAGACCGATGAGCGCGCCATAGTTATAGTAGTCGGAGGGAATATCCTTCTGCTTGTTGATAAGGGCACGGCCATAAGCGAGGGTGGTGTAGCAACCCTGGATGTTCACGGATGCTGCGGCTCCGCCCTGTTCGCCGATGAAGCCTCCCATGTCGACTTCCTTCGCCTGAGGGAAATCGCAGCGGATGACAGAAGGATCGCTGAAGCAGTTCACGATATTGAGCTCGGCCGTGGTGCTGCCCATGCGGGCCCAGGCCACCAGGCCGCCGACCATGGTCCACTTGGAGGAAGCGTAGCCGGCGTCAACTATTTCGCCGCCGAGATAGGCGCAGTTCCAGATGTTGACCTTGGTGTCGTTGTGGGTGGGGTTGCACTCGCCGACGATGCCGCCGACGGAGTAGGAAGCGGCAAGGTCACAATACACGGTGCAGTTGCTGATGTTGATAGTCTGTGCGGTGTTCTTATGATAAATGTATGCAACGATACCGCCGGCCTGGTCCATACCGCAGCGCACAAGGGCATGCGAACCGACCACGCAGTCGGTAATGTCGCCGCTCTGTACCCAAGCCACAATACCTGCGGCGCCGGGATACCAGCAAATGACGTGCGCCTGAACTTCGCAGCCACGGATGGTGCCGGTGCCGAGCATCTCGCCGGCAATACCGCCGACATAGTAGTTGTCGCCGGTCACGGTGGAACCGTCTTCGACGATGCAGTTCTCCACGGTGCTGCCGTTCATCTGTCCAACGATACCGCCGAGCTGCTCGCCCTTGCTGGTCACGTTGCCGCTGAAGCTGCAGTTGGAGATTGTCGCATTCTGGATGAAACCGGCAATTCCGCCCACGCAGGAAACTACAGTGACGCTCTGGAAGGTGCCGGTGTCTTCATTGTGGATGAAACCGCCGACGTGGCAGTCGTCTATCAGTCCGCCTTCCATATAACCGACGATGCCGCCTGTGGCGCATTTCACAAAGTCGACAGTGGCGTTGACCTTGATGCCGCGGAAAGTGGAATTCACCGGATGACCGGCAATCACGCCCTGCTCGCCGTTGGTGCCGTTATTCGTATACCCTTCTATCACAAGGTCCCTCACGGTGGCACCGGAGGTGTAGGCAAACATGCCTGCCGCAGCGCTGGAAGCGGGGGTGGGGGAGAGATTGGATATGGTGTGGCAGGCGCCGTCGTAGCTGCCCTTGAACGGGGTGCCGGAAGCGCTGCCGATACAGCCTATGGCCACGCCATCCATGTCGATGTCGCGAACCTGCTTGTAGAAGCACGTATTGTAGGATGCAGCATCCGAGCCGTTGCAGAGGGTCGCCAGTTGCACGAGGTCGGAAGGGGTCGCGATAAGATACGGGGAAGCCTCAGTGCCGGAGCCGCCGCTGAACAGCACGGACTCGGGAGCAATCACGGACATGTCGATTATGTGATTGCGCTGCACCGGCATGGCTTTATCGGTTATAATGCTCTTTACCGTCTGCCCAAGCTCATCATAGAGGGTGCAGGTGAAGCCTTGTGCGAATGCGCCTTCGGGCACGACCAGGTAGAAGATCGTGGCTTCCGTGCCAAGGGCGACTCCATCCGTGCAGTCCAGGACGATACGGTTGCGACCGGCATCCTGGTTGGCCCAGGACACTGAACTGACGCCGCTGCCGGAGTCAATGGCAAGGGTGCATTTGCCCCAGAGCGCGAAATCGGGATTGTTGTCGGAGATTTCGATTTGTTTGACCGTCTTGCTGCCGGTAAACTTAAGCCTCAGGGCTCCGGCAAGGTTGCGGAACTGCATGCTGGTGCCGCTCGCCCACACGGCGGCCGTGATGTTCGCGCCGTCGCCGAAGCTGCTCTGGATGTAGGTTTGATTCTGCGGCACATTGATGACGACGCTGGAATTGTCGGATGCGGCGTCGACAAGAGCATAAGGATACACGGCCACGTAGGGACCGTCCGCAGGAGCTTCGCCGGTGAAGAGCGCCACCTTACCGCCTTCAGACAGTGCTGATTCGGAAGTGGTGAAGCGACCTCCGGGAGTACCGGCTTCCTGGGCCTCTGAACGCACCCAGATCTCATCGCTGGCGCACCAGAGGATTGGCACCTTGCCGTCGGTAGGGGTGCCCAATGTGGTCTTGGTCTCCAGCTGCTCGGCAGTGAGGGTGATGACGGGATATCTGCCTCCGGCCGGATCGAGCTGTCCTTTTTCCTTCTCACAGGCGACAGCAGTCAGCAGGACCAGAAAACAGATTCCACTAAAAAACAATTGTCTCATAGAAAAGGATTTAAAACTACCATGAAAACTCCGTATCGGAGTCCACAAAAGATTCATTTTCCCCGCTGGGGGACGGATCACAGATTGAGAAAGACATAATCCACGGGCCTGCTTCGCAAAGGGGCGGCCTGTAAGATTGCTTGGAAGAAGTGAACATAATGATAAGTATTGGATATTAGTTGATTGTATCAGAATTGCACTTTGGCCCAGAGGAAGTAGTGGTCGCTGGGGTAGATGCCGCCCGGAGCATCCTTTATTATTTCCGCATCAAGGGCCCGGACGCCGCCGCGGGCATAGATGAAATCGATGCGGCGGCCTTTCTTGCGGTCGAATTTCCAGCCGTGGGCGGTGAAACCGGTTTCTTCATGGCCGTGGATGGCCTCATACTGGTCCTGCCAGCCGGCAGCGGTCAGAAGGGCATAGGGCTCATCCTTGATGCCGGAATTGAAATCGCCGAATAGCAGCTGGGGGAAATCTTCGGCATACTGCGCCGCTTCGGCAACTATCAATTCGGTCTGCCTGGTCTTGGCGAGGGAGTTGATATGGTCCAGGTGGGTGTCAAGCACGCGGAACTGCCGGCCGGTCTTGCGGTCGCGCAGGCGTACCCAGTTACTATGGCGCGCGCGTGAGGTCTCCCAGGACGAACTGCCTCCTATCACAGGGGTCTCCGAGAGCCAGTAACAGCCCTCCGAGATGAGCTCATAACGCTTTTTGCTGAAGAAGATTACGTTCTTGCCTATTAGGTGGTAGCCCTCGGTCCAGGGATCCATCTCGGGGCCTTCGAAACCGAAGGCAATGTAGCCGGACAGCTTCTTCTTCATGTAGGCATAGGATTCGTAGATTACCTCCTGCATGCAGATAATGTCGGGCTTGCGGGACTTTATCACCTTCAGGCAGACGTCCTTCCTGTCATCCCAGCGACGGCCGTCCACTTCATCGGCAGGAAGGCCTGTGATGCGTATATTGCAGCTCATCAAAGAGTGCGTCGCTTGAGCTGAAGCAAAGCTCCAGGAGAGAAGACTTAAAGCAATAATAAATAAGTGTTTCATATTAACTCAAGAATCCTAGCAATATACCTGCGGCCACTGCGGAACCGATGACTCCGGCCACATTGGGAGCCATTGCATGCATCAGAAGATGGTTGTTGGGGTTGGCCTCCCGGCCGGCCACCTCGGACACGCGGGCGCTGTCGGGTACGGCCGACACACCGGCATTTCCGATAAGCGGATTGATCTTGCGTTCCGGGCGGAGGAACAGGTTCCAGATCTTTACGAAAAGGACGCCGCAGGTGGTGGCGATGATGAACGACACCAGGCCGAGTGCGAAAATCTTCAGGGAGTTGCCCGTGAGGAACTCGTCCGCCTGGGTGGACGCGCCCACGGTGAGGCCTATGAGCGTGGTCACCACGTCGATCAGCGGACCGCCTGCCGTGTTGGCAAGACGCCTGGTGACCCCGGATTCCTTCAGCAGGTTGCCGAAGAACAGCATACCCAGCAGAGGCAGGCCTGAAGGCACTATAAATGCGGTGCAGATGAAGCCGACGATGGGGAATATGATCTTTTCCTTCTGACTCACGTTGCGGGGCTTCGGCATCTCGATCAGACGCTCCTTCTTGGTGGTCAGCAGCTTCATTATAGGTTTCTGTATCACAGGCACGAGCGCCATATATGAATATGCGCACACTGCGATGGCGCCCATAAGATGGGGAGCCAGTTTGGAACTAAGGAAAATGGCCGTAGGACCGTCCGCGCCGCCGATTATGCCTATGGCTCCAGCTTCTGCAGGAGCAAAACCGAGGGCCAGGGCGAGCAGATATGCGCCGAAAATACCGATTTGCGCCGCAGCCCCTATCAGCACCAGCCGCGGCTGCGAAATCAGCGCCGAGAAATCGGTCATCGCCCCTATGCCCAGGAATATCAGAGGCGGATACCACCCCCACCTGACGCCCTGGTAGAGCGTGTTGAGCACCGATCCTTCCTCATATACACCTATGTTCAGGCCCGGGAAAAAAGGGATGTTACCAATCACGATGCCGAAGCCTATCGGCACCAGCAGCAGGGGCTCCCACTCCTTGACTATGCCGAGGGTGATGAAGCCGATGCCTATGGCGATCATCACAAGATGCTGCCAGGTGCAGTTGGCGAATCCGGTGAATTGCCAGAACTGGCTGAGACTATCGAAGATCTGCTCCATTACCCGATTCTAAGGATTTCTGCGCCTTCCAGAACGGAATCGCCCTTCTGCACGAGAACGGCCGACACGACGCCGTCGTCATCAGCCTGTATCTCGTTTTCCATCTTCATGGCCTCCAGCACAGCCACTTTCTGCCCTTTCTTTACGGGCTGGCCTTCCTTGACATCCACGCTGATAATCACTCCGGGAAGGGGAGAGCACACGGTGAATCCCTTGCCGGAAGGAGCCGGAGCCGCTTTTGCCGGAGCGGCGGACTCTGAAGGCTGAGGGGCAGGCGCCACCGGCTGTGCGGGTGCGGCAACAGGAGCTGCGGCGGGCGCTTCATTGTCAAGCTCCACGCTGTAACCCACGCCGTTGACCGTCAGGTCCGCGTTCTTTCCTTCTATGTTGTTGATGGTGACGGTGTAGTCCTTGCCGTCGATTTTGAACTTGTAGGTCTTCATATCTTGGAAGTTGTTTTTCTGAATGTAAGGGATTTACTGGCCCATTCCGAAGCCGGATTGCGGCGTATCGTGATGATGCCGGGCTCCGTATCGTGGGCGCACTCCGAATAATACAGATGAAGTGCGGCTGCAATGGCGGCAGGGACGGCTCCGTCCTCAGCGCCGTAGCGGTCGAGCGCCATGGCTATGGCAGCGGCAGTCGCTTCGTCAGGGGCCTGGCGACGGGGCTTGCGCTTGTACTTTCCCGAAAAAATGTTGCCGGAAAGATTATAAATAAGGAACAGGATCAGCAGGGCACAGAACACCACGCTGACCGATATTATCGAGAGTGTCCAGCCCTCAGGCACAGGGTGGCTCTGCGCTGAAAGGCTTATGAGCATGATAATTCTCATAGCGGCAGGTTGTCATGTTTCTTGGCGGGCATTTCCTGGCGCTTGTTCGAAAGCACCTCGAAGGCGCGGATCACGCGGAAGCGGGTGTTGCGCGGCTCGATGACATCTTCGATGTAGCCTTTCTGCGCAGCCTGGTAGGGATTGCAGAAGAGGTCGTTGTATTCCTTCTTCTTCTCTTCGGCCAGGGCAGCCTGTTTTTCGGGATCCGTCTCAGCCTTCAATTCCTTTCCGTAAAGCACGCCGACGGCTCCGTCTGCGCCCATCACTGCAATGTTCGCAGAGGGCCAGGCATAATTGATGTCGCCACGCAACTGCTTGCAGCTCATGACTATATGCGCACCGCCGTAGCTCTTTCGGAGCGTCACGGTGACCTTCGGCACGGTGGCTTCGCCGTAAGCGTACAGGAGCTTGGCACCGTTGGTGATTATGGCCCCGTATTCCTGCTGCGTGCCGCAGAGGAAGCCGGGGACGTCGACAAGCGTGAGGAGCGGAATGTTGAACGCGTCGCAGAAACGCACGAAACGGGCGGCTTTGCGGCTGGCGTTGATGTCCAGCACGCCGGCAAGCACGCCAGGCTGGTTGGCCACCACGCCCACGCTGCGTCCACCCACATGGGCGAAGCCGACTATGATATTCTTGGCGAAGTCCTTATGGATCTCGAAGAAATCGCCGTCATCCACAATCGTGGCGATGACCTTGTACATGTCGTATGCCTTGTTGGGATTGTCGGGGATGACGGTGTTCAGGAAATCGTCCGTGCGTCCGACAGGATCCGAAGTCGGCCGCTCCGGAGCAGTCTCCATATTATTCTGGGGGATGAAGCTCAACAAACGCTTTACTTTATCTATTGCATCATCCTCTGAATCAGCGGCAAAATGTGCAACACCGGACTTGGACGCATGAACCCTTGCGCCGCCCAGCTGCTCCTGGTCAACCACCTCTCCGGTGACTGACTTGACGACTGCGGGGCCGGTAAGGAACATATAGCTGGTCTGCTTGACCATAAGGGTGAAGTCGGTCAGTGCAGGGGAGTACACGGCACCGCCGGCACAAGGCCCCATAATCAGGCTAATCTGCGGTACGACGCCGCTGGAGAGTATATTGCGTTCGAAAATCTCGGCATAACCCGCCAGTGCGTCAATGCCTTCCTGGATTCGTGCGCCGCCGGAATCGTTGAGCCCTATCACTGGAGCGCCCACGCGCACGGCGGCATCCATCACTTTGCAAATCTTTTCGGACATGGTCTTGCTGAGTGAACCGCCATTTACCGTGAAGTCCTGTGCAAACACGAAGACCAGGCGGCCGTCGATAGTGCCCTGGCCGGTCACGACTCCGTCGCCGTCGGGGTGGGATGCATCCATTCCGAAATTTGCGCAGCGATGCTGCACGAACATATCGAACTCTTCGAAGCTGCCAGGATCGAGAAGCTTGGCCAGTCGCTCCCGGGCAGTCAGCTTGCCCTTGGCGTGCTGGGCTTCGATGCGCTTGAGACCGCCTCCCAATTTGGCAGATTCGCGTCTTTCGACCAATTCTTTGATCTTTTCTTGTTGAATATCCATATTAACAAAAATGTTAATAGTTTTAACAAATATGTTTTATCTTCTTATTATCAACTATTTACTAAGCTTATCGCATTTTTCTCCAAAAAACGCAGTGCAACGACTGCAAAGCGCCTGATATTCGCTTTTCGGTCTTTGTTCCACTGGTAAAGAAGGGTATTTGTGCCCCTCGGACCGGCCACTCCGATCCACACTGTGCCCTCGGGATAGTGATCGTCGGGTCCTTCAGTCAGGCCGGTGGTGGCTACTGCGAAGGTGCTGCCCGTCAGGGCGCGAACACCCTCGGCCATGGCAGCCGCTACTTCCGAACTGACTACGCCGTTCTGTTTGATCACTTCAGGCGGCACACCCAGGACCTTTTCCTTGACTGAAACGGCATAAGAAGTCACTGAACCGAGATAGTAGGCGGATGAACCAGATACTGTGGTCAAAAGATGGGAAATCTGGCCGCCGGTGCATGATTCAGCGGCGCTTAGTGTCCATCCCTGCTTTTTGAAAAGCAATCCCAGTCTCTCTTCAACTTTCATTTTTCCTTGGATGCAAGATATTTGAGAATCTTCCCGACAAGGCGTGGCCCTTCGCGAACAAGGCCCATGCGCACCTCCACCAGGGAAGCACCGGCCTGCAGGGCCTCATGGGCCTGCTCCGGGGTCTTTATGTGGCAATTGGCTATGATGGGCAGGCGGGCCTTTGCCTTTTCAGTGATATAACGTATCTGACTGATGCTGCGGGCCTCTATGCCGTCTATATTGTTCATCAGGCAATAGTCCACGATATCGTCGATCTGTTCGCTGGATAGCTCCTCCGGGATCTTCACGACAATGGGCTTATAGGCTTCGTAGGTCAGCCTAGCGTCGAGCAGGGACTCGAAAATGTCCATATCCGGATTCTCCGAGATATCGATCACGAAGAAGTCACAGAAGTCATACGCGAGGCAGAAAGAATCAAGGTAATCCCCGGAAATGCATGCCGCAAGTATGTCATCCTGAGGATCAGCCTGGAGACGGGCAATGGCTTTGCGTATGGCTGAAAGCTCCTTGAACGGGCCTATTTCCACGAAACTGAAGCCCAGGTCGTTGAGATCGTTATAGAGGTCGCCGTTGACGTCGAGACCGGCTCCCAGGCCCACTGGATTGTAGAAATCGAGACCGAACACAACCTTTTCCAGGCCGACTGCTCGATTGCCGTGGATAAGACGGCTTAGGATGCGGCCGCCCGGAATCTTGCCCTCCAGCTTGAAATAGCGGAGAGCAATTGCGGAAGCTTTGTTGTTGTCCTTGATCCGCCGGGTGAGTGGTCTGATCAGAAAGCTGTACATAACAAGCTGAGTTCAGACAACAAATATAATAAATTAAGGCGAAAGAAGGAAACGGCTAACGGATTTCACGGAAAGTTCCGTCTTTGTAGAACACTATGACACGCTCGATTTCCGGCGCTGCCGTGATTTCTTCTTCAAATAATGAGTTCTCAGGCAGTTCAGAGGGGGAGTCCGGAGCGCTTTTGTACATCTTTCCACGTCCGGTGACAAGCCAGTCAAGATTCAATCCAGGATACTGGCGGGCCATTTTCTCTATGAAATCAAAGCCAGGCTTGTTACGGCCGGAGATCATGTGCGAGATGCTCGCACGGGCCACGCCAAGGCTGTCGGCGAGCTGCGACTGGGTGATGTTTTCAGCGGCCAGAAATCGAAGTAACCTTTCGTGCATTTTTCATTCCGTTTGTGTTACAAAAGTAAAGAATTGATTTGAATAAAACAAATATCATTTATCAGCAGCAGGGGAGTAATGGGATTAAATATGGCCATTTCGCCACATTATTCAATAGTTTAGTTGATAGATGTATATTATTTATTTTTAAATATTTATCAATAACAATCAGTACAAATAATTGATTGGTCAAAAGCTTGCGATAAGCACTTCGGGAAAAATCCTCCTATAAAACCTAAATACAAATATTATATAATTATCATAAATAATTGGTTTTCAATATAATATATTATTTATTGATTTGTTATTATAATTCTTAATAGCACTAGATTGGCGATTATTGGTTTTGTGAATCACGGCAGATTATTGTTTACAAACGTAAATATCAATGTGATTGATTTTGTTTCATTTTGTAAACCGAGATTATTCAGCACACGAGATCATGGAATTGTGACGACCGTTTAGTATATTTGCGTAAAATTGAAAACAGATGATACCTGATATACGTATTGAGGATTACAGTTACGACCTGCCGGACGAGAGGATTGCCAAATATCCGCTTGAACGCAGGGACGCGTCGAAATTACTGATCTACAAAGACGGCCGATGCTCTGATGATATCTTCCGCAATCTGCCGGATTATCTTCCGGAACACTCCATTATGGTGGTCAACGACACCAAAGTCGTCCCCGCGAGACTGTTTTTCCGCAGGCAAAGCGGCGCTCATATCGAAATTTTCTGCCTGCAACCGGTTGAACCGGCCGAATATGTCAAGGCTTTCGATGCCACAGGAGCATGCAAATGGCAGTGTGTAATCGGCAATTCCAAGCGCTGGAAAGACGATACCTTATATTATGATACAGAAGATCCGGAACTCAGGGGCGTGAATCTGCGCGCCAGACTGATTTCGCGCGAAGGACAGACGGGCGTAGTAGAGTTCGTCTGGGACGGAAGCAAAAGCTTTTCTGAGGTGCTGGATTTATGCGGCAGGGTGCCCATTCCCCCTTATCTGAACCGTGAGACCGAAGCAATCGACCTGGAACGCTACCAAACCACATATGCCCATATAAGAGGCTCCGTGGCCGCTCCTACGGCCGGACTGCATTTCACCCCTGAGACCCTGGCAGCCATAGCAAAGCGCCACATCGAAACCGACAACGTGTGCCTCCACGTAGGCGCAGGCACATTCCTGCCCGTAAAGAGCTCGCGTGTATCGGAGCATCCTATGCACAGGGAGCCTTTTATCGTGAAACGCAGCCTGTTGGAACGCCTTGCGGGCAGGGACTGCACCCTGACTGCGGTCGGCACCACATCCGTGCGCACACTTGAATCCCTGTATT
Organism: Bacteroidales bacterium; assembly: GCA_017617715.1. Taxonomy (GTDB): domain Bacteria; phylum Bacteroidota; class Bacteroidia; order Bacteroidales; family UBA932; genus Cryptobacteroides. The sequence continues at coordinate 57,459 of JAFZVQ010000079.1, forward strand.
ATGCAGGCGCCTCCTGCATCGAGAAGGGTAAGCCGGAAGATGTCGGACAGTGGGATCCATACACTCGCGAGTGGCCGTACGAGACGGAGGAGACGCTCCGGGCTCTCATATCGTACCTTGATGCAAACGGGCTGGATGAGCTCAAGATTGGTACCCGGATCATAATTGTGCCCGGGTTCCGCTTCCGCATCGTGGACCGCCTTGTGACCAATTTCCATCAGCCCCAAAGCACCTTGCTGCTGCTTATCAGCGCCTTCGTAGGCGGGGACTGGCACACCATCTACGATTACGCGCTGGAAAACGGTTTCCGTTTTCTCAGTTACGGCGATTCCTCGTTGCTTTTCAGAAGATAATTCTATATTTTTGCATTGTCAAAAACAGAAGCCATGACCGACTTTTCCGAATTCGAAGACATCCGCCCATATAGCGACGAAGAGGCCGTAGAAGCGCTCAAACGTGTATCCCGGCATCCCTTCCTGCCGATGATATCCAAATACCTGTTCCCCAACAACAGTGTGGATTCGCTGGCAAAACTGCTGCGCAACATGCACAGCATCGATGAATTCCAGAGGGTTGTCATGGTCGATGTGGTCCACGCCGTCCTCGCCAAGACCTCGGAAGGCTACACCTTCAACGGTATGTCCAATCTCAACAAGAAAGGCAAAAAAGTGCTTGCCGTGTCCAACCACCGCGACATTGTCCTTGATCCGGCCCTGATCCTCTACGCCATGCATGATTCCGGAATCCCTTTCGCAGAGCTGTGCGTTGGCAGCAACCTGTTGCAAAACAGCCTTATAGAGGATTTGATGAAGTCCAACCGCATGATAAAGGTCATACGTGGCATCAGCGCCCGGCAAATGTATCTGAATTCCCAGACCCTTTCCAAGTACATACGCCAGACCATCACTTCCGGCACCGCCTCCGTCTGGGTGGCCCAGAAGGAAGGGCGCACAAAGAACGGCCTTGACAAGACGGAGCAGGGCCTGCTTAAGATGTTCGACATGAGCGGGGAAGGCAGTTTCGAGGAGAATTCCAAAGAACTGAACATAGTCCCCCTGAGCATTTCATACGAATACGAACCCTGCGACAGCAGGAAAGCCCGCGAGTTGCTGCTAAGCCAAAGCGGCCCCTATGTAAAAAAGCCCAAAGAAGACCTTCACAGCATACTCACCGGTATCCGCCAGCATAAGGGACATATCCATCTTGAAGTCGGCAAGCCCCTGAGCGACGCTGAGATAGCCGAAGCGGCAAAGCAAAGCGGCAACGACCGCTACCAGTACCTTCGCGGCGTTCTCGACCAGCGTATCCGCGGCGGCTACAAGCTATGGAAGACCAACTATATGGGCTACGACCTCATGCACGGCACACATGAATTCCTCGGGGTGAAATACCTGCCCGAGGATATTGAGCAGTTCAAGGCTTATACCGAACACAAGCTGGCAAAACTCGAAAGGCGCCTCAAACGAGACGCCCTCCGCGATATTTTCTGGCACATCTACGGGAATCCCGTAGAACAGCTCTAGAACGCAATCGCCATACCGACGGTGGCATTGGTTATGCCACGGCTGACAGGCAGGAATTGCGGTGTCATTTCGAAATAGATTGAATCCAGTCCCAGGAAAAGGTTCACGCCGGGGAAGCGTATGTTCAGCGCACCACCGAAATCATAGCCGAAATTATTGTATGCTCCTGAAAGAGCAAGGCTTATGGCACGGAAAGGAGTGAAGTCCATACCAATCCTGGCTTCCTTGAAATACTTTTGGTATGTGCCGAGGACGCCGACGCCGAGACCTTCATAGAAAGGCATGCGGTATTTGGCGCTCAGGTGGATGTTGTAGTTCAGCTTCTTGATTGCAGCTGAAGCAGGTGCCACCTGAAGCTCGAGGCCCTGCTCGACAGTGTCGATGGGCTGGAGATCATACTTGATCTTGCCGTTGACCGTGGAGTTCCAGTTGATGAATCCGAGGTCGAGCGCGGAAAGACCGATGGTCAACCCATGCACCGGCTCTATGGTGATGCCGAGATCGGCACCGAAGCCATAACCATTGATACCTATGGTGTTGAAATCCATGGTGGTGAAGTCATAGAGCTCCTTGCCATTGACCATTTCAGTGCCAACCTTAAGGAAAGAAGTGGCTATCAGGACGTCAACGTCGGTGCTGGCCACGAAATCGCCGGCCTCGTTAGCGCCTCCGGTGAAGTTGTTGATGTCCACGGAAGCAGCTCCGAGCCCCATAAGGAACTTGAGACGGCCTCCGAGAGTGATCATGTCACCGATCTTGTGGGAATAGCCCAGGGCTGCCTCGAGATAGTTGGATGAACTGGCGTTGAGATTCTGGAATGAGTACATTCCGGACTTGGACTTGAGGCCTTCGTTAAGGCCAACCTTCAGCGCAGAGAAAAAGTCTTTGGACAAATAGAAATAATTGTCTGAGCGAAGGTTGAGCTCGAAATTGAAACGGCCTTTCTCACCCTGGTGGCCGAACGACAGCAGGTTTACGTTCACCTGGGGAAGGACAATGTTGTCCTTTGCGAACATGGACAGGAACTTATCCGTAGGCACGTCTGAATCGAAGCCCCAGACCAGACCGCTTGCAGTAGGGTAGAGTACAGACGACACGCCAAGATTGGACATGGCCGTGGCCGAGACGTTGCCCAGACCGACTGCGAAGAAAGTGTAGGGCTTTTCTTCGAAGGGAGCTGCCGGATTGATCTTGTAGCTGTAGACATTGTTTTCAAGGAAAAAACCTGTCTTCAGCTCCTGTGCGAACAGCAGGGGAAAGCAGCACAACGACAGCGCTGCCGAAAGTATGAATCTTCTCATCGAGCAGGACTACTTGATGACCTTCACTGATTCTGCGGTGATAATGAAGGGCTCCTTGATGTTCAGGACGGAAGGAGTCTTCATGGCCTTAAGCTCGATGTTCAGTTTGACATCGTTGATGATGGTCTTGGTGGAGAGAGTCTTGACAACGAAAAGCGCTTCAAAAGGAGTGCCTTCAGGTCCCTGTGCGGCAGGGATCTTCTGGCTCAGCTTACCGGTCAGGTTGGACTGCTCGCTGACAGCGTTTAAATCAACTTCGAAAGGCAGGAAATTGGTGCCGGAGAATTTGACGTCAAACTCAAGTTTGCCGGTCACATACTTGTCGAGGTCGAAGCCCAGGTCGCTGAAAGTCTGGGAAATGTTTATGACAGAGCCACTTACGAATGAAAGAGGAGACACGAACTGGCAACTGACAGAGTATTGTGACGGGGCGTCGGCCTTCTTAATCATGCCGGAAGTCTTGGCTCCTTCCTTGGGGGTGAGTGTTACGTCGGAAAGGACCATACCCTGGTCCATACCTTTTTCAAGCAGGCTCTTGAGATCGGCAGGAAGAGGTGCGAAAAGGTCTGCAGGCTCTGCAGGGGATGAGATATCGGGAGTAAAGAGCAGGTCCACGACTTTCTCTGCGGGAATCTCCACGCTGGGAAGGAGAACGGGAGTGGATCCGTCAACGGAAAGTTTACCGCTGAAATACATGGGGGTTGAAGAAGGATTGGCGATATTCAGCTTGACTGCAGGGTCAGTGAGAACGCCGCCGGAACTCTTCTTGATTACGTCAGGAGCGTCGGTCATGTCAACCTTAAGGTCGCTCTCGAAAGAGACGGGCTGGCCGGGCTCGGCAGTGCTGGTCACGGTCTCGGAGGCGGAACCATAGTGGAGATCGCCATTGTCGTCGGGCGTAACTGCCTGATTGTCATCCATTCCAAGGAATGTCTGGGGAGGGAGTTCGCTGGTCTTGTTGACCGGGACATCGACGGTCACCTTTGCATCTTCCGTGTCGTAATCACGGTTGATGCAGGAAACGGAAAGCATCGCAAGTGCTGCGACAGCCAAAACGGAAATCAGTGTAAACTTTTTCATATTTGTCCAAATTTTTCACAAATATAATATTATTTGTAGAAAAAGCAAATATTTCGCCATTTTACTGCATTTCCCGCAGTTTTGCCGCTTGTTATACAATTTATATTATGTTAACTAAACTGTATCTTTCACCACCCCGCTATTGTAAGTCGAAATTTTTGTATATTTGCAATCTATGAGCCGGAAAAGGAAACTCGACATCATCATCCCCGACGTCGTCATCGAAAGCGTCGCCGCCGAAGGTAAGTCTCTGTCACACGTCCACTTGGATGGCGACGACCCGGAATCCGAAGGTCGCATCCTATTCGTGGAATTTGCCGTGCCCGGCGACGTTGTGGACGTGCGTCTGATTCGCAAGAAAAAGAGTTTTCTCGAAGGCCGGATTATCCGTATCAAGACCCCCTCCGCACAGCGTCTCGCCCCTTTCTGCGAGCACTTCGGAATCTGCGGCGGTTGCCGCTGGCAGCCACTTCCCTACGATATCCAGCTCAAGGCCAAGCAGCGCCAGGTCTACGACCAGCTCACAAGGATAGGACACCTGCAAGTGCCTCCTTTCAACCCGATTATCGGCTCGGAAAAGACGATTTTATATCGTAACAAGCTGGAATACAGCGCTTCAGACAAACGTTGGATACTTCCCGGAGAAGATCCCGAAGCTCTCTCAGACGATGAAAAAAAGGGCCTGGGCTTCCATGTGGGCAAGTTTTTCGACAAGGTCCTCGATATAGACCGCTGCTACCTGCAGAAGGAGCCATCGAATTCGCTGAGGCTTTTCATCAAGGACTACGCACTGCGTAACGGATTGACTTTCTATAACATACGTGAAAATCACGGAGTCCTCCGGAACATGTTTGTCCGCACCACTGACGACGGTCAGGTGATGCTGATAGTCTGCTTCGGGGAGGACTCCCCCTCCATCGCTCCCCTGCTGGACGCAATACGCGGACGCTTCCCAGAAATCACGTCCCTGTACTACGTCATCAACACCAAGGCCAACGACAGCATTTCCGACCAGGAATGCATACTCCACAGCGGTGAGCCTGCCATTTACGAGAAAATGGAGGGGCTCCGGTTCAGGATAGGCCCCAAATCGTTCTACCAGACCAACACCGGCCAGGCCCTGCAACTCTACAGGAAAACGCTTGAATTCGCCGGCCTCGACGGCACCCAGACCGTTTATGACTTGTACACAGGTACGGGCACTATCGCCCAGTTCGTCAGTTCCAGGGCGGCGAAAGTCATTGGTATTGAATATGTTCCGGAAGCGATTGAAGACGCCCGCGCCAACGCTGAAGGCAACGGTATCACCAATTGCGAATTCTACGCAGGCGACATGAAGGACATACTCACCGACGGCTTCATCCAGGCTCACGGGCGCCCGGACGTGATGATAGTGGACCCGCCCCGCACCGGAATGCACCCCGATGTCGTGGAAACAATTATGCGTGCCCTGCCCCCGAGAATAGTCTATGTGAGCTGCAACCCTGCCACACAGGCGCGCGACATTGCGATGATGTCCGGAAAGTACCGTATCACCGCAGTGCAGCCCGTAGATATGTTCCCCCACACCCAACACGTTGAGAATATTTGCAAATTGGATTTATGTTGACAGATCTGTTGTTGCTCTCAGCCGGCCTCCTGCTAGTGATACTCGGAGCCGATTTTCTCGTGGACGGCGCTTCCGCCATAGCCAGGAGATTTAATGTCAGCGAATTCGTAATAGGTCTTACAATAGTCGGATTCGGAACGTCCTGTCCCGAGCTCGTGGTGAGCGCGACAGGCGCCATCGGCGGCAACTCCGATATCTCCATAGGCAACGTTATCGGATCCAATGTTTTCAACACCTTGCTGATACTCGGCATCACAGCCCTGATCATGCCGATTACCGTCACCAGGAACAACAAACACCGTGACATTCCCATTGCCTTCCTGGTCACTTTGCTGATGGCCTTCTGCGGCATGAGCAAAACCCTTTTCGGGCTTGGGACATCAGACGGCCTGTCGAGAGTGGAAGGCATTGTGTTCCTGGCACTTTTCGTTGGTTATATCTTTCTTTGCTTTAAGACTGACGAGCCTGTTATCAACGATGGTGACGCCCCCAAATACATAGGCCTTTTCAAAGCCATAATCCTGGTGCTTGCCGGCCTTGCCGGGCTTGTGTTCGGCGGACAATGGTTCGTGGACTCAGCCGTATCAATAGCCCAGAAGCTGAGGGTCAGCGACAAGTTCATCGCCATCACCCTGCTTGCGGGCGGCACTTCCCTGCCGGAACTTGCCACATGCATAGTCGCATCCGTCAAGAAACGCGGCCAGCTCGCACTCGGCAACATACTGGGCTCCAATATTTTTAACATTCTCCTGATATTGGGCTGCTCCGCCACGATCATGCCTCTCAGCTTCGCCGGAGTCACGCTGGTTGACCTTCTCGCCCTTGCGGTCGGTATCGCGATGACCTGGCTCGCTACCTATACTTTCAAAAAGGACATCATAGACCGCTACGACGGCATCTTGATGCTGGGGCTTTTCGCCGCCTATTATGTCTGGCTGTTCATGAATCTCTGATATGCAACTACTTAAATTCAAACCGACGGGATACCGTCTGGAAAACGTGAAGACAGGCCGCATCTTCGACGATGCAGGCTGGGCTCTTGGTGACCCTCAATGCAGTGACCCCACGCTTATCCGTGCAGTTTATGAAAACACCATGTTCACCCCCAGGAACGACCTGAAAGGGCTCTACCGCTACGCCGAGTGGATGCCTGTCAGACGCATACTCAAGCATTCCTGCGCCCCTGTGACATACAAATCCAAAGGACTGGCCAAATATCTTGGACTGAGCAACTTATATATTACATTCTCGGGCTATAACCCGAAGCTTGGTGCCAAGATGATGACCTGCTCCTTCAAGGAAACTGAAGCTTATTCCGTCTGTGCGCGCATGGACCGCAGGGAGAAGCGCACGCTCGTTGTCCAGTCGGCCGGCAATACGGCAAGGGCATTCGCCCAGGTGTGCTCCGACAACGACATCCCCGTCGTGATATGCATCCCTGAAGACAACAAGCACGACCTCTGGTTCCACCGCAAGCTGAACCGCTGCGTCAAGCTCGTCGCTGTCCCCCACGGCTGCGACTACTACGACGCCATCACCCTCGGAGAGAAACTGGCACAGGATCCCGGCTACTTCCTTGAAGGAGGCGCCAAGAACATTGCGCGCAGGGACGGCATGGGCACGACCATACTCAGCTTCGTGGAAAAGGCCGGACGCATCCCGGACGCCTATTTCCAGGCCGTCGGGTCCGGCACCGGCGCGATAGCCGCATGGGAAAACGCAGAGCGTCTTGCCGCCGACGGGCGTTTCGGGGAGAACAAGATGCGGGTCTACGTGTCCCAGAACACCCCGTTCACCCTCCTCTACGACTCATGGAAGGCCCATTCCCGCCAGCTTGCCGCAATCACTCCCGAGCTCGGGCGCAGGCAGGCAGAGGTGATACTCGCCAAGGTGCTTTCCAACAGAAAACCGCCCTACAGCATCGCCGGCGGCCTTTTCGATGTGCTTGAAAGCAGCAAGGGAGACGTCTATCTGGCGTCTAATGACGATATCATGTACTGGCTCCTCCAGTTCCGCAATCTCGAGGGCTACGACCTGCTGCCCGCTGCATGCGTGGCGGTGGCGTCCCTCTCGCAGGCCGTTGAGCGCGGAGACGTGGACAAGGATGAACTGATCATGCTGAACTGCACCGGCGGAGGCACCCTCGCCTCCATGGCCAGGGGCTACAATCTCAAGGAGCCGGACCTCGTCCTCAGCCCCGATCTTCCCGCCGAAGAGATTATCCAAAAGATTACCAATCTCTTTTAGTGTGGCGTAAAAATTACCTGCCCCATTCTGGAACGTGGCCGCCCGTGGCCTATGAACGGGAGGGGCCCACAAGCGTAGCGCAGTGGGAGGGACGAGCGAAGCGAAGGTGGAAGAATGGGGCAGGTAATTTTTACGCTCTACCTATTTCAGAAATTTATAGCGGCAGAAAGGCTGACGCCGAGATAGCCGGCGTCGTTGTGGGTAATGTTGTAATGGAACACCGTCTCTCCGGATATAACGTCCTTGATCTGGTCGTGATCGGTGCAATAGCCCACAGACAAAAGGAAATCCACGCTTAAAACCCTGAACACCGCCACCCTGTAACCGGCGCCGGCGCTTGCCCGCAGGCAGGTCTCCCGAAGGGTGCTGGTCGGGAAGTTGGCGGAAGTGCCGAGGCTGTAGACAAAACCGTCGGAATAGAGGCCTGCCGGGCAGAAGCGGAGGCGCAGTTCCACCGGCACCATCCATCGGTCGGACCACACCCCTATGAGTCCCGAATACACTGAAACGTTGAGCTTGGGCAACACGTCCACGCCCGCGTTGGCCAGTATGGAGCCGTTGCTGAAGTAATTGACTTCCGACGAGTTATCCATTATCCTGTAACCGTCGCTGCAGATGTAGCTGTAACGGATCGTCCGCAAAAAAGATGCGGTGTATCCCCACTCGAGCCCATAACTCAAGCCTGGCTTCCATGCCAACGCGTCAACCGAGCAGGCAAGCAAGATCAATATGAGCAGTTTCTTTTTCATTTGAAGCGGAACAGGATGGTGAGCTGCGGATAAATGGCCTGCAGCAGGCCGTTGTTGTAAAGGCTCATGCTGGCCGCATCATATTGCCATTCCGCCTCGTTGCGGCGAAGGTGTATCCCCGCCTCGGCCGTCCACGACAGGTCGAGGAACACATTCCGTCCGAAATCGAAGAGGAAGCCGGCGTCTCCGCTGATGGCCAGCGCCATGCCTTCGTTGTCGGCAAGGAGGGATGTCAAGTCGAATCCCCTGCCCTTGTCGTGGTCACGCACATAGCCGAGAGAAAGTCCTGGACCGGCATAGAACGCTATTGAATAGCCGTCCCGCTGAAATCTGCCGCACACGTATTGGCGCGAGAAATTCGCCTTGTAGCCTGGGAAAGAGCAGCGGCTGGTCGCAACACCGTAGATATCCACATAAGCGTGAAGGGTGTGGAAGATGCCGTCCTTTTCCGGAAAATGCACCGAAGCGCCTATGCCTTTCGGAGAACTGAAAAGGCCGAGCTCCTGCGCTCCGGCAATGAAAGGAGACGCAAAACAAAGGGCCAGTGCGGCCAGGAGGATATGAGGCATACGGTACACAACACGAAGGTAGCGAAAACTTTGATTATATCCAATAAAAAGCGTATATTCGCAGAGTATAAACCTACTGAGAACCTATGGCCATAGAAATCAAAAAAGTGTTGACACGCAGGCAATTACGCGCATTTGTCAACTTCCCGGAGAAGCTATACAAGAACAATCCATATTATATCCCGCCCCTTGTGTTCGACCAGATGGACACCCTCGACCAGAAAAAAGGAGCTGCCCAGGAGTTCTGCAAGTCCGCCCTGTACCTTGCATATAAAGACGGAGAAGCGGTCGGACGCATAGCCGCGATAGTGAATTTCAAGGCAAACGAACAGTGGAACCACAAGGAAGTACGATTCGGCTGGTTCGACTTCATCGACGATCCGGAAGTATCTGACGCGCTGATGGAGAAGGTCTACGAATTCGGCCGCCAATACGGAATGGAATCCGTGGTCGGGCCCCTCGGATTCACCGATTTCGACCCTGAAGGCATGCTTATCCAGGGTTTCGACAAAGAAAGCACCATGGCCCTTATCTACAACCACCCGTACTACAACGACCACATGACCCGCATGGGCTTCGGCAAGGATACGGACTGGATAGAATACAGGGTGTTCATTCCCGAGCAGCTGCCCGACAGGCTGATGCGCATCTCCGCGATAATCCAGCAGCGCTGCAACGTGCATATGAAGCCCCTCACCCGCAAGATCATCCGCAAGGAGAAATACGGCGAAAAGGTGTTCCGTCTCATAAACGAATGCTACAAGAACCTCTATAATTTCACGGTGCTGCCGGACCACATGGCCAAAAAGTACCTGGACTTCTACCTGAGCATCCTCGACCTCCGTTATCTGTCCATGGTCGAGAATGAAAAGGACGAGCTGGTCGCTTTCGGCGTCACCATGCCCTCCATTTCCCAGGCCCTGAAAAAGTGCCGCGGCAAGCTCTTCCCCTTCGGATGGTGGCACCTTGCCAAATCCATGTTCATAAAGCACGAAGAAGGCGTGGAGATGCTCCTGGTGGGCGTGCGTCCGGACTATCAGAACAGCGGCATCAATTCCCTGCTCTTCGCCGACCTGTTCGCCAAATTCAAGGAATGGGGCGTCAAGTGGGCCGAGACCAACGCAGTGCTTGAAGACAATTTCAAGAACCAGGGCCAGTGGCGCGACTTCGACCATGAATGCGCCAAGCGCCGCCGCTCCTACATCAAAAAACTATGACGGGAGCCGCCTCCATACCCCTTCCCGAGAGAATGCGTCCGAGGGATCTGTCCGAATACGTAGGGCAGCGCCACCTTGTGGGCCCCGGCTGCATACTCCGCAATATGATAGACAGCGGCAACCTGTCCTCATTCATACTGTGGGGGCCTCCGGGCGTGGGTAAAACCACACTGGCAAGCATAATAGCCCACACTCTCGACCGGGAATTCTACACCCTATCGGCCGTGAGTTCCGGCGTCAAGGACGTGCGGGAAATAATAGACAGGGCGAAGAACAAGTCGCTTTTCTCTTCCGCCTCTGCCCCTATCCTCTTCATAGACGAAATCCACCGCTTCAACAAAGCCCAGCAGGACGCCCTACTCGGGGCGGTTGAATCGGGCACCGTGGTGCTTGTGGGCGCGACCACCGAGAACCCTTCGTTCGAAGTTATCACTCCCCTGCTTTCGCGCTGCCAAGTATTTGTGCTGAAGTCTCTTGACACGTCCGACCTTGACACTTTATTGAGGCGCGCGATTACCTCTGACGCAATCCTGAAAGAACGTTCCATAGTGGTCGACGAGACCGAAGCCATCTTCCGCCACAGCGGCGGCGACGCCCGCAAGCTCCTGAACATCCTGGAGATTGTGACCGACGCCACTCCCCCGGGCCCCGACGGCTCCATCCACATCGACAACAAGTCCGTGACTTCATGCCTGCAGGAGAATATAGCCATCTACGACAAGGGCGGCGAGATGCACTACGACATAATCTCCGCATTCATCAAGTCGGTCCGGGGCTCCGACCCCAACGCCGCCGTGTACTGGATGGCCCGTATGCTGGCCGGCGGAGAAGACCCCCTGTTCATCGCAAGGCGTCTTTGCATACTCGCCGCCGAAGACATAGGCCTGGCCAACCCCAACGCCTTACTGCTGGCCGACGCCACATTCCGCATCGTCCACTCGATAGGGATGCCGGAAGCCCGAATTCCCCTGAGCGAATGCGCCGTATACCTGGCCTCCTCGCCCAAGAGCAACTCTGCATATCTTGCTGTGGATTCGGCACTTGCCGCTGTCGAAGAAGACAAGACGGCCCCCGTTCCCCTGTATCTTCGCAACGCACCCACCTCCCTTATGAAGGAGCTCGGATACGCTGACGGTTATCTTTACGCACACGATTTCCCGGGCCACTTCGCAGACCTGGAATTCATGCCCGACACGCTTAAGGGCCGGGTATTCTACGAACCCCAGGCCAACACCCAGGAGGACAGGCTTAAAAGCTACCTCCAGGCATGCTGGCCAAAATACTACACGAAAAAATGACAATTACCAAGAAAGTCTGCCTGGCGGCAGCGTTTGCAATTCTTTCCTCCCCAGCCTTCGCCCAGGACAAGCAAACCATGTTCAACGGAGCCACTAACCTCCAGATATTCTACGACTTCGGCAAAGACCGGGGCATAATGACCACCACGCTCGAAGGCTTTTACAGCGACCCGTGGGGCAACACTTTCTTTTTCGTGGACTACGACCACGCCTTCGGCAGCGCCCACCCGAGCGGCACCTACACCGAAATTGCCCGCTGCTTCAATTTCTGGCAGGACACGGCCCTTGCGCCCCTTAGCCTTCAGGCAGAATACAACGGCGGCGTGTACAGGAATTTCGGGGTGAACCACGCGTTCCTTGCCGGCGTGGACTGGTTTGTCCATTCCAAGGATTTCAAGAACCTCTTCAATTTCAAGCTGCTCTACAAGCACATAATCTACGACAACCCGGCCGTGAAGAGCAAGATTCCCATGCAGTTCACCGTGGTCTGGGGCATGGACGACCTGTTTGGTGTCAAGGGCCTTCGTTTCAGCGGCTTTGGCGATATCTGGGCAGAGGAGCACACGCTTCTGACCGCCGCCGACGGCAGCGCCCTGGCGGCACCGGAGAATTCAAGTTTCATTTTCATTTCCGAGCCGCAGTTGTGGTACAGCGTCGGCCAGCATTTCGGATGCCCCAACCTGAACATAGGCGGCGAAGTGGAGCTATCCTGGAATTTCGGCACTTGCAAGGGTTTCTGGGCCAGGCCGTGCGCAGGTATCAAATGGATTTTCTGACATGGAGATCATAAAGACAGACATTGCCGGGCTGCTTATTATCAAGCCCCGCGTTTTCGAGGACCCTCGCGGCTATTTTTTTGAGAGTTACTCGCAAAAGGATTTCGAGGACGTCTGCGGGCCTGTGCGTTTCGTGCAGGACAATGAAAGCCGGTCATGCTACGGCGTTGTGCGCGGCCTGCATTTCCAAAGGCCGCCCTATACCCAGGCAAAGCTGGTGCGTTGCGTGCGTGGGCGCGTACTCGACGTGGCGGTGGATATCCGCAAGGGCTCCCCTACTTTCGGCAAGCATGTCGCCGTGGAGCTGAATGAGGACAATCATCTTCAACTGTTTATCCCCAAGGGCTTTGCGCATGGGTTCTCGGTGCTTAGCGAGACGGCGGTGTTCCAGTATAAATGCGATGAGTTCTATCATCCCGAAGCGGACGCCGGCGTGCAGCTTGACGACCCTGCCCTCGCCATCGACTGGCAAATCCCCGCCGACCTGAGGATCCTATCCGAAAAAGACAAACGTCGTCTCCCCCTCTCTCCCTCTGACGCCATTTAATACTCTCTTTCTCCGAAGATGGAGGTGCCGATGCGGACGATGGTGGCGCCGTAGTCGATGGCGATGCGCCAGTCGGAGGACATGCCGATGGAGAGCTCGCGGAAATCTTCATACTCCGGGAAGAGATCGCGAAGATAGTCGTAAAAGGCCTTAATACGGGCAAAATCGGCCCTAATGTCTTCCTCCTTGTCAGTGTTGGTGGCCATGCCCATAAGCCCGCAAAAACGGATGTATTTGAACGAAGACGCCCGGAACAGGATGTCGAGGATTTCCTCTTCGTAGAATCCCTGCTTAGTCTCCTCCGCTGCCACGTGCAGCTCAAGAAGCACGTTCACGGTCTTGCCTGCTTTGGCGCCCCAGTCATTGATGGCGGAAAGCAGATGCTCCGAATCCACTGACTCCACAAGGTCGGCATACGGCAGCACCATCTTGAGCTTGTTGGTCTGCAGATGACCTATGAAATGCCACTCGATGCCGCGCCCCTGCAAAGCCAGCACCTTCTTCTCAAACTCCTGGGGCCGGTTCTCCCCGAACACCTTCTGCCCCGCCGCAAGCGCCTCCTCAATGGATTCAAGCGGGTGGAATTTGGAAACTGCCACCAGCTTGACATGCGGTGGCAGTTCTTTATGCAAATCAATAATATTCCGGGTAACAGACATATCAGCGACGGTTCTTCTGCTGTTCGCGCCTCTGCTGCTCCTGCATCTTCTGGGCCATTTCCAGACGCTGCTGCCACTTGCTCTTCGGAAGCGGCTTGCCTTCGCTCGCACGCACCCTGGCAAGAATCTCCTCGGGCTTCACGAAGAACTTCTTGATCACCCAGGTCTCTATGATGGCGATAAGCTGGGAAAGCAGATAGTAGTAACTCAGTGCGGCCGAAAGGTTGTTACAGATGAAGAACATCATTATAGGCATCATCCACATGGTCATGAACTTCATGGATGAGGCCGTGGGGTCGTTGGATGCCGCCTGGTTGGCCGTGGTCATACGTGAGTAGAGCCACATCACGACAGCCATAAGCAGGGCGAACAGGGAAAGGTGGTCGCCCAGGATGGGGATACGGGTGCCGTAGTCCAGGATGGAGTCGTAGGCGCTGAGGTCGTCGCACCACAGGAATGACTGCTGGCGCAGTTCGATGGATGCCGGGAAGAAACGGAACATCGCCCAGAGTATAGGGAAAGTCAGCAGCGTGGGCAGGCATCCACCCATCATGTTCACGTTCGCCCGCTTGTAGAGGTCCATCGTGGCCTGCTGCTTCTTCATAGCATCCTCCTGCTTGGGGTACTTGGCGTTGATCTTCTCGATCTCAGGCTTCAGGGCCTGCATCTTGGCGGAAGACGAATACGACTTGTACGTGAGAGGCAGCACCACCAGCTTGATCACTATCGTCATCAGGAGTATGATGAGTCCGAAATTGCTGATAAAGCGGCTGAAGAAATTGAACATGGGGATGATGGCATAGCGGGTGAACCATCCTACCAGCCAGCCGCCCAAAGGTATGATCTTCTCGTATTTGCGGTTGAAAGACTTCAGTGTGTTGAAGTGATTGGGACCGAAATAGAACTCATACGGGACGCTCACCTGCGGTGCCGGACGGAAATCGGCGCGCATCTTGGCGCTGCAATGCATCAGGTCGTGGGACGGGTCGTTCTCCGGCACGAAACTGACGGCGACTTCGCCGTTGGCAAACTCCTTGGGAGCGCACATGATGGCGGAGAAAAACTGCTGCTGGAATGCAACCCAGCTGAGCCTGGCTCCGATAGTCTTCGAAGAAGAACGGCCGCGGCCGATTTCGGCGGGCTTCTTCTCCCCTTCGAAATAGTAGTTCAGCTTGGAATACTGGGATTCGTTCTTGTAGCCCTTTTCCTGACGGGGCACGGTGACGTTAAAATCAATGTCGTAGGCACCCACATTGCGGGGAATGACGTCCTGCATGCCCACGAAGGACAGCAGGTTGTCAAGCTTGTAGGAATCCGGGGCCAGGGAATAACGCTGCTCGATGTAGCCGCCGCCTTCGAACGGAAGGCGGAACACGAGGCTGGTGTCGCTGCTCTCGGCAAGCTGGAAATTGAAATCGGCCGTGCTGATGTACTGACCGGCATAGATGCTCACGGAGTACTCGGCACCACCGTCCTTGAACAGGTAGAGCGGGCCGCCGCCATAGCTTGTGTACTTCTTCACGAGCACGCTGCTCGGCTGGGCTCCCCTGGTGGTGAAATCGATCTTCACGAGCTCGTTCTCGAGGCTCACGACGGAAGCTTCTTCCTGGCGGGCGCATTCGAGCAGGGCGTCGGTGTAGATTGCCCCCTGGGGCTGGGCAACCTGGGCGGGGGCTTCGCCGGGCACCTCAGGCGCTGTCTGGGTGAGGGCCAGGGAATCCTGCGGCATCTGCGCAAGCGCTATGGAGTCCAGCTGACGCTGGGCCTCAGCACGCTTGCGGGCCTGGTTGGATTCGAAAAAGGTGAAGCCGAAGAGGATGAGAGCAATTAGGATAAAGCCGTAGATAGAATTCTTGTCCATCATTCAGCCTCCCCTTCTTCTGCCTTGCGGATCTTCGCTTCGAGTTCCTTGAGCTCTGCCTTTGCCTGTTCTATACGCTCCTGCATCTGCTTGATGAGGGGCTCGGAATTCTTGGAGGCAGAGAAGAAGCCTATATTGTTCTCATAGGTGGTGATATCCTGCTGGAGGGTGCGGTACTTGTCCATGAGGATTTCCCTCTCGGAGCGCGGGGCGCGGCCCGGACGGCTGGCCTGGCGCTGGGAAGCGTGAAGCAGGGGGAACTTTTCGCGTATCGCGGCACGGAATGCGTCATTGACGGCATCCTTCTCCTTGAACGGCACGTGGCCGATTTCCTGCCAGCGGGCGTTGAAATCCCTCAGGGCCTCTGCATTTGCAGTCTCATCCTCGGAGGGCACGTATGCCTGTATCTCTTCAATAATGCGCTTCTTCGCCTTCAGGTTGCCGTAGAAATCGTTTTCAGGCTTGGCATGCTTGTCCCTCTCGGCGAAGAACTCGTCGCATGCGGCGCGGAAACGCTTCCATATCTGCTCGCTCTTCTTGCGGGGCACTGCGCCTATTTCCTTCCACTGCTTCTGGAGCTCGATGAACTGGTCCGTGGCCTTCTTCCATTCGGTGCTGGACTTGAGGGCCTCGGCCTTTTCGATGATGGACATCTTCTTCTCAAGGTTGACGTTCATCGAATCCTTGAACTGGTTGTAGTAGTCGCGCTTGCGGCCGAAGAACTTGTCGCATGCGGCGCGGAAACGGTCGTAGATCTTCTGGTTCTCCTTGCGGGTGGCAAAGCCTATCTTACGCCATTCCGCCTGGATTTCCTCAATCCTGCGGGAGAGTTCGTTCCATTCGCTGGAGGATGTGATTTCCTTTTCTGCGATCTCTTCCACCTGCTCGCAAAGGGCCTGTTTGGCGGCAAGATTGGCCACCTGCTCTTCCTTCTGGCTCTCGAAATGGGCCTGGTAACGCTTGTTGATCACCGCAGTCGCAGCCTTGAAGCGGTTCCATATATCTTCACGCTTCTCCTTCGCCACGGGGCCGAATTCCTTCCACTGTTCGTGGAGCTTCTGGAGCTCATGGAAAGCGCTGACCACGTTGTCGTTTTCGGCAAGTTTTTCGGCTATTTCGCAGAACTTCTCCTTGGCCTCGAGATTCTTCTGGAAGTCGAGGTCGCGGAGGTCGCGGCTAATCTTCACCATGTCGTAGAATTTCTCCACGTAGAACTGGTAGGTGTCGTTGATGTCGCGATAGGCGGTCACGGGCACGGGGCCGGCTTCGCGCCAGCGGTTCTGGAGCTCGCGGAATGCCGGGAAGGAAGCGCTGGCGTCTTCATCGTTTTCCACGAGGGCCTTGAGTTCTTCAATTATCTGTTTCTTGGCAGCGAGGTTCTCTTCCCGCTTCGCATCCTGCTGGCGGTTGTACTCTGCGCGCTCTTTCTTGTAGTCTGCATAAACGGCCTTGAAGTTTTCCTCCACGGCTTCAAAAGGATTGGACAGGGAATTCTCCGCCTCGGGATTCTCACTCTTGAGCTTGCCGAGCAACTTGTAGAAAGCAGACTTGATGTTTTCCGCTTCCTTGGAGCGCAGCATGCTGTCCGTCGCCTCCTTCAGCGAACGGAACATGTCCGACAGCTCCGCAAGGGTCTTGTCGGCCAGGTTTTCGGCTTTAGCGTCAGCTTCTTCTTCCGCTTCCGCTTCTGACGGCTCCACCGGGGCCTCGGGCTCTTCAACGGGCTCCCCGGCGACTGCGGGCTCCTCTACTGGATCTTCAGCAACTGCAGGCTCCTCAGCGGGTGCTGCGGGCTCTTCAGCGGCAACGGGTTCTTCCTTGACGATCTGTTCTTCCTTTACTTCTACGTCTGAAACGGCCTTCAAGGCCTCTTCAGGAATGTTTGTTTCACTCATAATCAGAGATATTTAAATGTTTGGGACTACAAATATAATATTTATTTCTTAATCAACTCTATTTCATACAATTTCGGCCAGTTTTTACCGGTCAGGAAAATGCGTCCGTCCAGCACGGCGATGCCGTTCAGCACGTCGGTGTCGGCCCGGCGGAGCTTGCGGGGAAGCAGCCCGGCGCAGTCCACGACGCCCTCCACGACTCCGGATGAAGGGTTGATTATCACTATCATGTCGGTCGTATAGACATTTGCCCAGATACGGCCGTCAATCCATTCCAATTCATTCAGATAGCGCACCGGACGTCCGTCCATGGTGACCTTGATCGTACGCTGGACCTTGAGGGAGCCGTCCATGAAAAAGAGGCTGGAACTGCCGTCGGAAGCTATCAGTGAAGTGCCGTCCGTAGTAAGGCCCCAGCCGTCCCTGGGATAGGCCATGGTCTTTTCATACGTGAGCGTGGCGGCGTCGTAGATGAATGCGACGTGGTTGGTCCAGGTGAGCATGTACATTTTGCCCCCGAAGAACACAGAACCCTCGCCGAAGTATTTACGCTGGAAGTCCAGCTTGCGCTCCACTTTCCCGGTGGCAAGGTCCACCTTGCGGAAACTGCTGTAGCCGCACTGGCCCGTGCTTTCATAGAGCTGGCCGCCGTCGAAAAAGAGGCCCTGGGTGTAGGCCCCGCGGTCGTGGGGGTACTCAGCAACCACCTTCACCCCGTATTGCCTGGGGGCGGATGAGGAGCACGCAGCCAGGCATAAGGCAAGGACGGCACAAGCGAGAATAATCTTTTTCATTCCTGCAAATTTAACAAATTAATACTAATTTTGCACCTGATAAACTAAGGAAATGAGAATAGACATACTGAGCGTTGTACCCGAATTGCTCGAAAGCCCCCTGGGCTATTCAATAGTCGGGCGTGCCGTCAAGAAGGGACTCGTGGAGATACATGTCCACAATTTAAGGAAATACGGAATCGGCCCCCGCCGCAATGTCGACGACTACAGCTACGGCGGCGATGCCGGCATGGTGATGATGGTCGAGCCCGTCTTCCGCATGATCGAAGAGCTGAAGGCGGAAAGGGACTACGACGAAGTCATATATATGTCCCCCGACGGCGAGCTGCTCGACCAGCCCATGGCCAACTCCCTGTCCCTCAAACAGAACCTCATTATACTCTGCGGCCACTACAAAGGCATAGACCACCGCATCCGCGAACACCTCGTGACCCGAGAAATCTCCGTGGGCGACTATGTGGTCAGCGGGGGCGAGATTCCCGCCGCCCTCCTCACCGACGCCCTGGTGCGCCTGATTCCCGGAGCCCTGACCGACGAGACCTCCGCATTGTCCGACAGTTTCCAGGACAAGCTGCTCTCCCCTCCCGTCTACACCCGGCCGGCCGAATTCAACGGATGGAAAGTTCCCGACGTCCTGCTCGGAGGCAACCCCAAACTGATTCGTGCCTGGCAGGATGAACAAGCCCTTGAACGCACTAAAAGGCTAAGGCCCAAACTTTTAGATGATAGTTTATAAAATTTTTTAAAAATAAAAATAAAAAATTCAAAAAAATTTATTGATTTTTTCTTGCGGAATAAAAAAATTGAGGTATATTTGCATTCGGAAATCAACAACTATTCTAACCAACAATAATTAACCTTCTAAAGGTATACACTACTAACTAACCGTTAACGCCCGCTGCGACAGCGGGCGTTAGTCGTTTTATTTGCTCAGTCCGATTATTGTCGCTATATTTGGAAAACTAATTGGTTGGAATATGAGAATAGCAATTGTAGGCGCCAGCGGCGCAGTGGGACAAGAGTTCCTCAAGGTTCTGGAAGAAAGGAATTTCCCGGCGGACGAGCTTCTGCTCTTCGGATCCGCCCGTAGCGCCGGCCGGAAATACAGGTTTAAAGGCAAGGACGTGGAAGTCCGCCTCCTTCAGCACAACGACGATTTCAAGGGTGTGGACATAGCGTTCACCTCCGCAGGCGCAGGTACATCCCGGGAATTCGCAGACACCATCACCAGGCACGGCGCCGTGATGATAGACAATTCCTCCGCTTTCCGCATGGATGCCGACGTTCCCCTCGTGGTCCCCGAATGCAACGCCGAAGACGCCCTGGTGCGCCCCAGGGGCATAATTGCCAACCCCAACTGCACCACCATCATGATGGTAGTGGTGCTCCAGCCCATCGAGCGCCTGTCGCACATCCGCCGCATCCATGTGGCCAGCTACCAGTCAGCCTCCGGGGCCGGAGCCCAGGCCATGGCCGAGCTCGAGCAGCAGTACCGCGAGATAGTGGAAGGCAAGCCCGTGACCGTGGACAAATTCGCCTACCAGCTTGCCTACAACGTGATTCCCCAGATTGACGTGTTCACCGACAACGGCTACACCAAGGAGGAAATGAAGATGTTCAACGAAACCCGCAAGATACTCCACTCCGACGTCAAGTGCAGCGCCATGTGCGTGCGCATTTCCGCCCTGCGTTCCCATTCGGAAGCGGTCTGGATCGAGACTGAAAAGCCTCTGGACGTGAAGCAGGTGCAGGATGCCCTGGCCGCCGCCCCCGGCGTGACGCTCCTTGACGACCCTGCCAGCCGCCAGTACCCCATGCCGCTGTTCACCGGCGGCAAGGACGACGTCTATGTGGGCCGCGTACGCAAGGACCTTGCATGCGAAAACGGCATCACACTCTGGCTCTCCGGAGACCAGATCAAGAAAGGCGCGGCTCTCAACGCAGTGCAGATCGCGGAATACATTATCAAGCATTAAGAAAATGTTGAAGGTTTCTGCGCGCTCGGCAGCCATGCCGGCTTCAGCCATACGAAAGCTTGTCCCCTTCTCAGAAGCCGCCGAGGCTTCAGGAGTAAAAGTGTACCACCTCAATGTAGGCGCTCCTGACATCAAGTCCCCGGACTGTTCGATAGAAGCGGTGAAAGGCCGCACCCCCTCCCTGCACCACATTTCCTACACCAATTCCGCCGGCCTTCCGGAGCTTCGCAAGGCAATGTGCGAGAAGTATTACGGCGGGCTTGGCATCGAGGTGAAGCTGCCGGAAATCCTGATGACCGTAGGTGGCAGCGAGGCCTTTGCTATTGCTATGCAGATTGCTGCCGGCCCTGGAGAAGAGATATTGGTGGTCGAACCCTTCTACACCAATTACCAGACTTTCGCATTCCTTAACGGAATAACCCTCAAGGCCGTTCATTCCGATATTGACGACGGATTCCGTGTGCCTGACATCGGGGAATTCGAGAAGCTGCTCTCCCCCGCCACCAGGGCCGTCATGATCAGCAATCCCTGCAATCCGTCGGGGAAGCTCTTCACCCGCGGGGAAATGCTTTCCATCGGGGAATTCTGCAAGCGGCACGACCTCTTCCTCATATGCGACGAAGTCTACCGGGAATTCTGCTACACCGACGAACCCTATTTCAGCGCCATGCAGATTCCGGGCTGCGAGGATAACGTAATCCTCGTGGATTCGGTGTCCAAGCGCTACAACCTCTGCGGCGCACGAATCGGATGCATAATCTCCCGGAACAAGGACGTCATGGCGTGTGCCATGAAATTCGCCCAGTCGCGCCTCTGCCCCCCGGTGCTTGGGCAAATCGCATCCATAGGCGCGCTGGACACGCCCCAGTCTTATTTTGATGACGTAAAATCCGAATATATAAGGCGCCGCGACTGCGCCCTCCGCCGGCTCAACGCCATGCCGGGTGTCTTCTCTCCCGTGCCATACGGAGCGTTCTACACAGTGGCCCGCCTGCCGGTAAAAGACGCAGAAGCCTTTGCCAAATGGCTGCTTACTGAATTCCGGCTCGACAACCAGACGGTCATGGTCACCCCCGCCGCCTCGTTCTACAAGACGCCGGGAGAAGGCAAAGACCAGGTGCGTATTGCGTACGTGCTGGAAGTTCCCTTGCTCGAAAAAGCGATGGACGTGCTGCAAGAAGCGTTAAGGGTTTACGGAGATTTTTAGTAAATTCGCATCCGTTTTTACTTTAGCCCATGTCAGAAGAGCTCAATCTGGTTGCCGACCTTGCCGTCATCCTTATAGCGGCAGGGGTGTTCACCGTCATTTCCAAGGCGCTGAAGCAACCGTTGATATTAGGCTACATAATTGCCGGATTCATAGTGAGTCCGCATCTCGGCCTCCTGCCTGCCATAAGCAGCACGGAATCCGTCAGGCAGTGGTCTGAAATCGGTATTATCTTCCTGCTGTTCGCCCTTGGTCTGGAGTTCAGTTTCAAAAAGCTCCTCAAGGTGGGAAGCAGCGCTCTCATCACCGCCGGCACCATATGCGCCGGCATGCTTATGGTGGGCATGATCACCGGCAACGCCCTTGGCTGGTCAATGATGGAAAGCATCTTCCTCGGCGGCCTGCTGTCCATGAGCTCGACCACCGTGATAATAAAGGCATTCGACGACATCGGGCTGAAGAAAAAACCTTATGCCACGTTGATATTCGGCACCCTCGTGGTGGAGGACCTGATTGCCGTGCTGCTGATGGTCCTGCTCTCCACCCTCGCCGTATCCAGCCAGTTTTCGGGCGGAGAAATGCTCCTAAGCCTCGCCCGGCTCGCGTTCTTCCTGATCCTGTGGTTCCTGATCGGCCTCTACATTATCCCTATCCTGCTTAAAAGGGCGCGCAAATACCTGAACGATGAGATCCTGCTCATAATCTCCATCGGCCTGTGCTTCGGCATGGTTGCGCTGGCATCTTATGCCGGTTTCTCTTCCGCACTGGGCGCCTTCGTGATGGGGTCCATACTTGCGGAAACCGTTGAAAGCGAGCGGATTGAGGGGCTGTTGACCAGCATCAAGAACCTTTTCGGCGCCATATTCTTCGTGTCCGTGGGCATGATGATAGACCCCGTGGTCATAGGCCAGCACTGGGGCACTATCCTGATACTTGCCCTGGTTGCGATGGTTGGCATCCTGTGTTTTTCCACCACCGGTTCGCTGCTTGCCGGCCAGGGCCTTGACAATTCGGTCCACGTGGGCTTCAGCATGGCCCAGCTCGGTGAGTTTTCATTCATCATCGCAAGCCTTGGCTGCAGCCTCGGGGTGATGCGGGAGTTCATCTATCCGGTCATCATCTCGGTGTCGGTGCTCACCACCTTTGCAGCTCCTTATATGATCAAGGCCGGCGACCCTGTGAGCCGCTGGCTGCAGGTGAAGCTGCCCCCGCACATCCTGGCCCGCATCAATCCGTCCCCGGACGAGCAGGGTTCCGCTTCGAAGGCAGAGCAGAGCGAATGGGGCAAACTGCTGAAACAGTATGCCCTTCGTGTCGTGCTGTACAGCGTGATACTGCTGGCCATTCTCCTGGCCATTCCCACCCTTCTTGACCATCTGTCCCAGACCCTTCTGCCATCGGCGTCGGACAACCTGCGCCACGCCCTGGTAATCACCCTCACCCTGCTTGCGATGAGCCCTTTCCTCTTCGGACTGGCAATAGTCAACGGATCCATCAATTCCTCCGCCCAAAAGCTGCTGAAGCGACCGGCCAACAGATGGCGCGTTTTTTCGCTAATGGTGTTCCGCATCTTGATAGCCATTGGCTTCGTCATTGCCGCGATCACCAAATTCTTCAAACTGGGCGGCTGGAGCATACTTGTGATAATCCTTGCCGGGTTTGTGGTTTTCATCATTTCTAAAAGACTGCTGCATAAGTTCAACGGACTGGAGACGCGGTTCATGGAAAACCTGAACGCAAAAGAGGAAATGGAACGCAGGCTCAAGCCGGTGTCGTCGTCGGTGCGCGACAAGATGTCCAGATACGACATACACACTGAAATAGCTGTGGTGTCCCCCGAATTCGCCTATGTGGGCAAGTCGCTGAGGGAAATGCCGTTCCGCAAGCATTCAGGAATAAACATTATAAAGATACAGAGAGGCACCAGAAGCATCCTGGTCCCTTCCGGCGACGAACCTGTGTATCCCTACGACCGGCTTGTGGCTGTGGGCACAAGCGCCCAGCTGGAAGCGTTCGCCGCTTCTATGAAGGACAACACCGAAGTCCCCGCACAAGAGGAAGACGTGCACTCCGACTTCGCCCTGAAGACCGCCCTACTCGGCCCCGACTCGTTGCTCACGGGCAAGAGCCTCAGGGAAATCGACATGCGCAAAAACGGCTGCATGATTATAAGCGTTTTACATGACAATAAACTAGTCACCAACCCTGGAGCCGAATTCGTCTTCACAGAGGGTGACACAGTATGGATTGCAGGCGATGCCAAGTCCTGCGAATGGTATTTATAAATATGGGAAAGATTATTCTGACTGGCGACAGGCCTACGGGCCGGCTACACCTTGGACACTATGTCGGGTCTCTCCGCAGGCGCGTCGAACTTCAGGACGCCGGCGGCTTTGACAAGATATTCATAATGATTGCCGACGCCCAGGCCCTCACCGACAATGCCGACAATCCCGAAAAGGTGCGCCAGAACATCATTCAGGTGGCCCTGGACTACCTCTCGGCCGGGCTGGATCCGAAAAAGGTCCACATTTTCATACAGTCGATGGTCCCCCAGCTGACGGAGCTGACCTTCTACTACATGAACCTCGTCACGGTGCAGCGCCTTCAGCGCAATCCGACCGTGAAGCAGGAAATCAAGCTGCGCGGCTTCTCCGAAACGGAAGACGGTTCCGACAACAAGGCTGGCACCCCGGTCGGCTTCTTCTGCTACCCTATCAGCCAGGCCGCCGACATCACCGCATTCAAGGCCACCACGGTGCCCGTGGGCGAAGACCAGGAGCCCATGCTTGAGCAATGCCGCGAAATCGTGCGCAAGTTCAACTCCACATACGGGCCCGCCCTTGTGGAGCCGGAAATTCTCCTCCCGGACAACGCCGCCTGCCTCAGGCTTCCCGGCACCGACGGCAAGGCAAAGATGAGCAAATCCCTCGGCAACTGCATCTATCTTTCTGATTCAGAGGAAGAAGTGACACGCAAGGTGAAGGGAATGTTCACCGACCCCGGTCACCTTCAGGTGAGCGATCCCGGCAAGGTGGAAGGCAATCCCGTGTTCACATACCTCGATGCTTTCTGCAAACCCGAGCATTTCCAGCGTTTCGGATCATGCTTCGTGGGCAAGAAATCCAGCTTCGAATTCAAGTCGCTCGATGAGGCCAAGGCCCAGTACAGGGCCGGCGGTCTCGGCGACATGATGCTGAAAAACTTCCTGGCCGCTATTCTCAACGACACCCTCGAGCCGATAAGGCGCCGCAGAGCCGTGCTCGAGCAGGATCTTCCTGCCGTATGGGACATACTGCGCGAAGGCACACGCGCCGCCGTGGAGGTGGCGCAGGCCACTCTCGACGACGTGCGCAAGGCTATGCGCATCGATTATTTCAATGACAGTGAACTTACAGGCATAAAATGAGTTACCTGATTACCCCCAAGGGCTACAAGTCGGCCCTTTCCCCCGAAGAGACCGAGCGCGGCATCAAGCTCGTCAAGGATTTCTTCCAGCAGTCCCTTTCCAAAGCGTTGCGCCTCCGCCGCGTGACCGCTCCCCTCTTCGTCCTTCAGGGCCAGGGCATCAACGACGACCTGAACGGCGTCGAAAGGGCCGTGACCTTCCCCATCGGCGACCTCGGCGACCGCAAGGCCGAAGTCGTACACTCCCTTGCTAAATGGAAACGCGTCTCCCTCGCCGACTACAAGATTCGCCCGGGATACGGCATATACACCGATATGAACGCCATAAGGGCTGACGAGAACCTCGGCAACCTGCATTCCCTTTACGTCGACCAGTGGGACTGGGAACGCACCATAACGGCCAAAGACCGCACCATACGCTACCTGAAGAAGATTGTGCGCGAAATCTACTCCGCAATGCTTGACACCGAGCAGTTCGTATGCACCTGTTATCCCCAGCTCCGGCCCTTCCTGTCGAAGAAGATACATTTCATCCATTCGGAAGAGCTGCTTCAGGAGTATCCGGGCATGACAGCCAAGGAACGTGAAGACGCTGCCTGCAGGAAATACGGGAGCGTGTTCATCATAGGCATAGGCGGCAATCTGTCCGACGGCAAGCCCCACGACCTCCGCGCCCCCGACTACGACGACTGGAGCACGCCCAACGAAGAGGGCTACTTCGGGCTCAACGGAGACATAATGGTCTGGAATCCCATACTCGGAAGAGCCTTCGAAGTCTCTTCGATGGGCATACGGGTGGATGCCCCGGCCCTCAGGCGCCAGCTTGAGCTTCTGGGCAAGACCGAAAGGGAAAAGCTCTATTTCCACACCCGTCTGCTTAACGGCACCCTTCCGCTCAGCATCGGCGGAGGCATAGGCCAGTCCCGCCTCTGCATGCTGTTCCTGCAGAAGGCCCACATAGGCGAGATTCAGGCAAGCATTTGGCCCGAGCAGCAGCGCGAAGCATGCCGTCGGGCCGGTATAAAGCTAATATAGAAGGATTACTCCTCCCAGGCGGGTTCTACGGGATACTGCGGACGGCTTGCCAGCTCGGCGTAGTCGTCCGCTGTCGTAATACGACTGCAGGTGAACTTCCTGCCGGACCTGTCGTACACTACCACCTTCACCTTAGCCGCAGGATCTTTCAGCGTGTACTTGAACATATGAAGGTTCTTGGAGCAGTAATTGTTCCTGGTGCTGCCCTGGGAATGCCCGCGGCCCACCACGCCCACGTTGTAGCCTATCGCCCACCAGTCCTTGCTGCCGTTGTAGGGCGCTTCGAACTCGCTTGAAGCAGGGAGTTTTTCAAGCTGTCCGGCAAGCCTGCCGTTTTCATAGACCTCGGAGCGCCATCCCTCGTCCCAGTTCCAGACATTGACCAGGATGGTACCGGCGCCGTGTTCAAGCTTGAAAGACTCGAACGGGCCGCCGAATTCGGCGTCGCCCCTGTAGATGCGCATCTGGTAGTCGTCCTTGAAATTCTGGCCCTTGTAGATGTCGGACACCACTTCGTTGCCCTTTATCTTCCATACGCTGTAGCCGTTCGGGGCTCCGTCTGCGCAGTTCTTGCTCCACCACCAGCAGCCCGACATAGCGCCCGCCACGAATTCGCGGACGCCGTTCGGGTGCACTATGTGCTTGATGGTGTGGGTGTGACCGCTTACTATGCGGACATTGGGCATTTCTCCCAGCATCTTGATAACCTTGGTGGCGTTTTGACGCTTCTTATACAGGCCGTCAAGGGGAATATGGACGCAGAGGATAATGAGCTTGTCTGCACGCAAGCCGGAAAGGTCCTGCTCCAGCCAGGCCACCTGTTCGTCGGAGAAATCCCCGTAGTATTTGCCCGGATAGCCGAAAGACTCGAAACAGACGTTGTTCATCGACACTATATGGACGTCTCCCCTGTTGAAGGAATAGTTGACCGGGCCGAAATTGTCTTCAAAGATGCGGTTGCGACGCATCGTAACGGTAGGGCTCCCATCTTCGACCGCCGCCAGCGGATACTCGAAATCGTGGTTGCCAACTGTCTGGAACACAGGCATTCCGGTCTTTTCCACCGCCAGCTCCTCGCGTATCATGGGCAGCAGGTAGTTGGTGTTGCGGTGCCCTTCGCTATAGGCTATGTCGCCGAGCGTGATGGCATAATCGGGGCCCTTGCACTTGCGGCCATACGCCTTGAGGTCCGGAATGGCCTCCTCCCTCAGACGCCTTACGTGCCATACCCACTGGCACTGGGGATCCGCAATGAGAAAGAGGTTGAATTCCTTCTCCGGGCCGTTCTTCAGGGGCTTCAGGGTGAAATTGTATTCAGGCCTGTCTTCGAGTTTCTTGAAGAAGCAGGGCAGGCCCTGGCGAAGCGGAATCTCATATTCTGACGGCACGCTGACGAACACGTAATACGCCTGGGGCACGCGCGGGAAGCAATAATTGCCGTCGGCATCGGTGTGCACCACGGTGAAACCGTCAGACACGGCCACGCCCTCAATGGGTTTGCCGGATGTATCGCACACGCGGCCCTTTACATCCTTGGGAAGGGGCTTTGCGGCAAAGAGCGTAAGGCTCAGTGCCATAAGCGAAATGACGGACAGGATCCTTTTCATGGCTAAGCTTTTTCGTGCAGGTCTTCTTCGGTGTAGCCGGTTGCCTTAGCTCCCCAGATGGTGAGGACGGTAAGCATACCGATGATGGCACAGACGAAGATGGTTATGTATGCGGCGTTCCAGCCGTAATGTTCGGCCACGAAACCGAAGCCCACGCCGGAGACTATGGTGCTCAGGTATCCGAAGATACCGAGTATGCCGTTGGCGGTCGCGGAAGCGCGGTTGGTGGCGTGCTGGGCGGCGCAGATGCCGAGCAGCGCCTGCGGACCGTAGATACAGAAGCCCAAAAGGGTGAACGGCACAAGCATCAGCCACCAGGAAGCGCTGGCTGGAATCAGCCAGAAGGCCGCTATGCAGATAGCCACGCCCACCATGCACACTACGCAGGTGTGATGGGCCTTATTCTTGAATATGTGGTCGGTGGCCCAGCCCCAGAAGAGCATGCCGAGGTTGCCGCCCAGGATCTCGAACACCACGCACAATGTGGTGGCGTTCGCCATCGACAGTCCCTTCGATTCCGTCAGCAGTGTCGGGCCCCAGTCAAGGGCTGCGAAACGCACCACATACACGAAAAAGTTGGTGACGGCGAGGGTCCAGATGATGCGGTTGCGATAGACATGCTTGTTGACGAATGCCTTATGCTCGGCAGCTTCCTCGGGTGTGGTCACAATGGCTTTTTTCTTGCCCACAACTTCCGGAAGGCCTACGTCCGAGGGGGAATCCTTCATGGTGAAGAACAGCCACACCGAACCGATGACGGCAACGCCGGCGGGAATCAGGAAGCACCAGCGCCAGGCTCCGAAGTGGGCGGCGAAGCTGGTGACTTTCTGCACGTTGGCAGGGTCGGTCATGTCCAGGTTGAGATTGGCGGAGATGGCGGCCACGGTCTCAGGATTGATGCTCATGTCCACGCCCAGGTGCGGCATGACCAGCCAGCCGCAAAGGGCCATTGCAAGGCCGGCGCCGATGGAGTGGGACATGTTCCAGATACTCATCTTGGTGGCGAGCTCCTTGGGATGGATCCACTGCGTGAGCGTCTTCGTGCACGGAGGCACACCCATGCCCTGCAGGAAGCCGTTGACCATCCATAGCACACCCATCACGTACACGAGCACGGCAGAGATGGCGGCTGCATCGCCCGCCTTGCCGGCAAGTCCTACTATCCAGCCTGCCATCACGTCGCTGGTGCCGAACAGGATGTTCACTATCGCGCAAAGCATCAAGCCCAGCGACATCACCTTTTTGGCGCTGTTGCGGTCGGTGATGATGCCCACTACATAGCGGGACAGGCCGTAAATGACGCCGTGCAGCGTGAGGAAGATACCCAGCTGTGTCTTGGTGATCCCGAATTCAGCCCCGAGACCGGGCATGGAAAATGAGAAATTCTTACGGACAAGATAGAACATGGCGTAGCCTATCATCGTGACCACGATGGTGCGCCACTGCCAGTATTTCAATGATTTAGTGGTCTGCATAAGCTATTCTTTTACTTCCCAGATACCGCCCTTGCCAAAGAGCCTTTCGGTCAGTTCGGGCATGAGGCCGAGACGGTAGACAATATCGATGTTGGTGAAACGGCTGCGCATATAAGGAATATAGGAGAATGTCCTGCGCATCCTGGCGCGGTCCACGCATATCATTTCCGGTTCATAAGGAGCACCGACGAGCTTCAGGTCTTCATGGACCTCACTGAAAGGGATTATCTGGGCGCGTATCTGCTCCTTGAGCTCCGGCCACTTGGCTTTCAGGGCTTCCAGCTGCTTGCGAAGACCCTCCTTGCCGACATATTTGCCTTTGGTCTCTTCCAGCCCGCGGGCGAGATGTCCGGGCTTGCCGGCGAAAACCGTGCGGATTTCAGCCTCAGTCTCCTCCCAGCTCTTCCAGGCGGCTACGCATGTCTCAACGTCGAGATTCTCGAGGTCCTTTTCCAGGAGGAATTCCAGGGAGGCCGTGCTGGCAAGGGTGCCTATGCCCACCTTGAAGCCGTGGGACACGTGTTTTCCATTGGGATAAGCCAGATTCTCCATGTCCCAGCAATGCGAGAACTGATGCTCGGTGCCGGAAGCGGGACGGCTGCTGTGTATAGCCTGCATGGCAAAACCGCTCATCAGAAGGCCTTCGGAAAGCTTTTCAGTCATCTCGACGTCGCCTTCATGGACGGCGGCCGGGGCGCTCAGGGACTCGCGGAGGCCATCCTGCACAAGGTCCCAGCCGAACTGGTCGATGGCTTCCGCACCCACGGCGTCTGCCAGCATCCAGTCTGCACCTGCAGGAATCTTGGCAATAAGGTCGGCATATCCGGATGCGGCCAGCTCTTTGGGAGCGGCGGCCGCGATGAGAGGATCCATCACGAAGCCGTACGGTGCCGGACAGCTGAAGGTCTGCTTGTTGCCGTCCTTGGTGATGGAGGCGCCGTATGCGGTGTAGCCGTCCATGGACGCGGCTGTGCCCACGCACATGTATTTGCGGCCCAGTATGTGGGATGTGTACTTCGTCAGGTCGTTGATGACTCCGGAGCCCACTGCTATTGCGATTACGTCGAGCGGGGCGAGATGGGCCTTGAGCTGCTCGACGAACTTCCACTCAGCATACAGGTCGGGATCGTTGAACACGAAGGACTCGACATGGGGCACGGAAGCATCTTCGAGAGACTGAAGCACAGCTTTACCTGCTACCTCCCATGTATTTGTGTCAGCGATAATTATCGCAGTCTTTCCCGGAAATAGCTTAGAAAACATCCCGGCGGTGCGGGCCACCACTCCAGGCCCTATGACAAGGTCCTTTGTGTCGGTAGTGCGCTGAAGCGCGCGTTCGATTTTGTTCATATAATTATATGGTTATTGCTTCCCTGAAAGTCTTTATGGTGTCTTCCAGTTTCATTCCCTTGCGGTAAATACCCGCAGTGCCGCCGACGAAGATATCGGCTCCCATTCCGGCCATGAGCTGCGCCCTTTCGGCGCTCACGCTGCCGTCCACGCTTATCAACACTTCTTGCTGGCCTTTGGAATCAAGCCACTCCCTCAGGACTCTGACTTTGTCCATTATCCCTTCCACCATCTTAGCTCCGGCATAGCCCGGATGCACAAGCATAAGTGTCACTGTATCAAACAGTCCGATATATGGCTCCAGGGCCTCCACAGGCGTCTCGGGATTCACTGCAAGGCCGAAACGGCAGCCCTGCGACCTGACGGCGCCGCTAAGCTCCCCGAAGCTGCGGTCCAGCTCCACATGCACGCTGAGGCAGTCGCCTGCGCGTAGTTCGAAACGCGACATGACGAGTTCGGGGTCGGTGACCATGAGATGTATGTCCAGGGGCTGGGGCGTGCGGGCATGCATTGCCTTTATGAAGTCGGGGCCGAAGGTTAGGTTGGGGACGAAGTGGCCGTCCATGACATCTACGTGGAGCCAGTCGACTCCATTGCTGCGAAGGATGTCTATATCTGCTCCGAGATTCATCAGATCGGAGCACATCACTGAGACTGAAATGATTCTGTTTTTCATAACAAACAAAAATACATATTTTATTTGGTTTTTTTACACTGTTTTTCGACAAAATGATGGTTAACAAAAATGTTAAGTATATAAACAAATATGTTTTATATTTTGATATATAATTATTTAGAAGATGAAAGTATTTTTAGGGAAGAATATGGGCAATATTGAGGTATTTTTTGTAATTTTGTGGAACTAAAGACCTATTTTATTATGAATCTTGAAGGAAGAAGACAAAGTACCAACGTCGATGACCGCCGTGGACGTTCGGTCGGCAAGGCCGGAGGCATAAGCCTCGGAGGTATAATAATAGCAGGATTGCTGTATCTGGTGTTCGGAGTCAACCCGTCGGAAGTGCTTGAGCAGACCAGCTCGATAGGAGGCACGCAGGTCGAGACAAACTACACCCCCTCTGCAGAAGAAGAGGAGCTCGCAGTGTTCTCGAAACAGATCCTTGCCGGCACGGAAGACGTGTGGTCCAAGATATTCAAGGCAAACGGACGGACATACGAGCCTCCGCGCCTGGTCCTCTACAATGACTATGTCCAGACATCCACAGGCACTGCCTCAGCCTCCACGGGCCCGTTCTACAGCAGTGCCGACCAGACCGTCTATCTGGACCTTTCGTTCTTCACCTCAATGAAGAAGGAAATAGGCGCTGACGGCGACTTTGCGTACGCCTATGTCATCGCCCATGAGGTCGGGCACCACGTCCAGTACCTTCTTGGCGACCTGCAGAGCGCACACCGTCAGATGCAGCGCGTCAGCGAGAAAGAATCCAACCAGATAAGCGTACGGCTTGAGCTCCAGGCCGATTTCTACGCCGGAGTATGGGCCCACCACGACAACAAGATGTTCCACTCCCTTGAAGACGGCGACATTGAAGAAGGCCTTGCAGTGGCCTCAAAGATAGGTGACGACTACCTGCAGAAGAAGGCTTACGGCTACACCGTGCCCGACGCATTCAACCATGGCACCTCCGCCCAGCGCTCCCGCTGGCTGAAGAAGGGCATCTCCACAGGCGACCCGTCCCAGGCCGACACCTTCTCAATCCCTTATAACAAGCTGTAAACATATGGTTTACGACATCTCTCTCCCCCTCCCTCCCGGCTGGACAAGCGAGGAGGACCGCTACGACGAAGTCGATGGCCAGACCATCACCCACCTGGAATGCCGGAAGCCGGAATCAGAAGGCACATGGCTGATTGACCTGTATGTAGGAAACATGCCGTCCGACACAAGCGCCGAAGACGAAGCCTATGCCAATTATGCGGAAATCATCGGCTGGGATGAAGAAGACGATGAAGAGGATCCCATCGCAGAATGGAAATTCCAGAACAGGACGGCCTACGGTTTTTCCGGAGAATGCGAAGACGGCTCGATAATGCTGCTTATGTGCCTGGAGATCAAGAAAGGCACGCTGGTGATTCTCAGCATAGTCGCACCTGACGACGAAGCCGTCGGCAAGGTCGCGAAGCATGTTGAAGAAAAGCTTCGGATAAAAGCCGTTAAATAATTGACAATCAGCTGAAATGCCGCCCGTGGCAGAATCGGTATGAAATACCGCTGCCGCAAGGGCAAGGGTCGTCGGGCGCCACGGGGCGCACCTTGTTGACGCTGTCGAAGAACGACATCAGTTCCTCCTGCTCCCGGGCGGCCTCTTCATCTTCTTCGAAAAGTTCCGCAAAAGCATCCGGAGGCAATTCATAACGAAGCAGGCCGGTGGAATTTGCACTCTGCCCCTTCAGCAGCCACTTGGGCACCGAGTTGGCGTAATTGATCACAACCTCTGCAAACTCGCGGAACTGGGAATAATCCTCGATATCCTCGGCCGCTGCAGTGACTGACGAGAGCAATATCTCAAGATTATTCTCGTTGGGCTCAAACTGTGCATTCAACCAGGCTGAATGCGCGGAATAAATGAGCTCATCTCCCTCATATCCCAGATAATCAAAGAGTTTCAGCAGGGCCTTCCCTTCTTCGGTGTCTCGGCCATAGAAATTGAAGGGCGTGTTCTCACCGCAATGCTCAATCTCCTCAAGGGAAATCTTCGCATAGCGGCGAACGTCTTTTCCGAGCTTCCTGCGGTCGCTCATCAGGCCGGGGAAATCTTCCACCTCGGGCGACACCATGAAGGACTCTCCCCTGTACTCTTCCTGGTAGATGCGCAATGCCGGGTGCACGGCCACGGCGGCGGCAAAGCCCTGCATCTCATCCATGTTGTCGAAATCCATGAAGATACTGTCCACGAAGGTCCGCAGGGGCACGGCACCATACACATTCACAGCACCCAGGATAATATGCTCAAGCATGAACGAACCATCCCTTTCCTTACGGGCCACCACATCGTCTATCTCGTCGACTATAAGCTGATAAAACGCCCTGGGGATTGTGAGGCGCAGCATATCATCGTTCTCGGATTTGCTGCTTTCCACGAAATGCAGCGCTTCCACAACTGTCGGAAAATCGCTGGGAATCACGTCCACGTAGCTGTCGGGACCTGCTTTGCAGAGCTTCTGGAGCAACTTGAGGTCGTACTCCATAAGCTTGTCCAGCCAGACGCGGGGATCGCCGGACAGGTAGGTGCACAATGCTTTCTCGAGGTCTCGCTTACGCCTGTACCGGCGGGGCAGGGCGTCGAAATAGTCCAGCGTCGCAGATATCTCTTCGATAGAACGGGCAGAGATTATGTCCTCGATTGAAAGCAGCATAGACTGCAAAATTAATACTTTTCCAGCGAGTGCACAAATACTTTGCCGCTCTGCACAGAGAATTTCACGTTATAATCGCCGAACGCCATCCCATATTGCCTTCCCGGGTCATCCTGATACTGGGGCCGGGGATCCTGCGAAAGCACCTGGCTAAGCGCCGTAACGGCCTTAGGACCCAATATCACTGCAATTGCGGCCGGAATCTCCACCTCCAAAGGCTTCCAGGCAGCAGCATCCACAAAACCGCTCCGCACTCCCTGCCTGGAATCAGCATACTCCACGTATGGCTTGACGTCATATATCGGCGTGCCGTCCGCCAGATCAGCCCCGGAGACCTCTATCCTCCCCGGCCGCACCGCTTCGATGCGGACGCATGACAGTCCAAGCGGATTGGGGCGGAAGGGCGATCGCGACGCGAAAACCCCCACACGCTCGTTTCCGCCGAGCCTGGGCGGCCGCACGGTCAGGGATGCAGGTGCGGACGGATTCATGGAAAAACCCCATATCAGCCAGCAGTAGTCAAAACCTTCAAGCCCGCGCACAGCCTCGGGAGCGACGAAAGGTTCCAAAAAAAGCACTTCGCCACGCAAATCCGGCGCAAGTCCGGACTGGCGCGGTATGCCGAACTTCTCCTTCAGAGGAGAGTGGAAATACGCTACCGGTTCAATTGTCATTCTCCAAGTTCCTTGATATAAGCGGAATAGATTTTGCCCAGAGAGTCGATATATTCCTGCTTGATCGGCTGCGAAGGAGGCGAAATCATCTTCAGCGGATCGATAGGAGTACCGTCTTTCCACACCCTGAAATCCAGGTGCGGGCCGGTGGAATGGCCCGTGGAGCCCACGTATCCTATAGTCTGCCCCTGCGCCACGCGCGATCCCGACTTGATT
Source organism: Bacteroidales bacterium (assembly GCA_017617715.1). Classification (GTDB taxonomy): domain Bacteria; phylum Bacteroidota; class Bacteroidia; order Bacteroidales; family UBA932; genus Cryptobacteroides. Next base: position 91,910 of record JAFZVQ010000079.1, read on the forward strand.
CCGGAGGCGAAATGCGAAAGGTGCATGTAGCAGGTCTCGTAGCCGTTCATGTGGCGTATACGTATGCGGTTGCCGCCGCCTGAGCTGTCCCATCCGCAGGCGGTCACGGTGCCGTCTCCAATAGAATGGACGGGAGTACCGGTGGGCGCGGCATAATCGACGGCGGTGTGCGGACGCACCTTGCCGGTAATGGGGTGCTTGCGGGTGTATGTGAAACGGCTGCTGATGCGGTTGTACTTAAGCGGCGCCTTCAGGAAGGCCTTGCGCATGCTCTCCCCTTTTTCGTTCCAGTATTTGTTGCCGCCGTCGCCCTGGTCGAAACGTATGGCCGCGGCACGGAACGAACCGCTGTCGTAGAGCGCGAATTCCACGCTGTCGATGCGCACCACCTCGCCGTCACAGACGGTCTGGTCGTAAACCGCACGGAAACGGTCGCCATCCTGCAGTCCGAAAAAGTTGACGGTCCATGCATATATGTCGGCAAGGTCGACAATGAGCAACGGGGATATGCCGGCCGCAATCATGTCGTTCCACAGCGAACTGGTGATAGTCACGTCCGCCACCTTTCGCTCCGACTGCACAGGTTTGTCGTATGTGCGGGCGAACAGCGAGTCCGAGCAGCTGAAAACGGTCGAGCGTATGCGGTCGTTGTGGTAGACCACGTAATTGAGCGTGCGGGTGGTGTCCTTGCTGTAATATGCCTCCACGGGCTGCCCGGCACGCATGCGGCGCACGTCGAAGACGCTGTCGATACGTGTGGCCAGCGTGTAGCAGTCGCGCGCGCCGAGGCCCAGACGGTTCATCATGCCGGAGAAGGTCTCACCTTCCCGGACCTTGGTGGAATCGACGGCAAAGTCTTCGGTGCGGAAGCCCAGAGGGTAGACGGTGTCCTTTTGTACTGCAGGTTCACCGGTCGTGCCCCCGTGCCTTTTGCAGGAAGGCAGAAGGCAGGACAGCGCAAGCAGTATTATGGCAAGGCGTTTCATTTGAGGAGGTTGCCGAGTATGCTTCTGGTGAGGGAACGGATAGCGCTGGAGGTGGCGCTGGAAACGGCCTTTTCGCCCGCGCTTTTCTTCGTGGTCTTTTTCTTGGTATCTGATTTTTTGCCGGTCACGGCTTCGGCCACAGAGTTGCCGGCGCTACGGGACAGGCTGGTGACAGCGGCGCCCACAGCGGCCGACAGCACCAGGGCGCCAACCCCTTTCTTTGCTGATTTCTTGTCCGTCCTGGCAGGCTTTGCATTCGCCGCCGCGGCCGCTTCCCGCTGGCGCTGCTGCTCTGCCGCCGCCCTGGCCTTCTGCTCTTCCACGGCTGCCTGCTGGCGGGCCTGCTCCTCTTCTGCCTTCTTACGGTCGGCGAGAAGCACTTCGAAAGCGGATTCCCGGTCGATGACGGTGTCGTACTTGCCCTTCAGCGGGGAGGCGTTGCGGATGTCGAGCCTCTGGCCTTCGGTGATCGCTCCTATCTGGCTGAGCGGGAAGAGTATGCGGGCGCGCTCCACGATGCCGGGGGCGCCTTTTGCGTCAAGGAAGCTCACGAGGGCCTCGCCGGTCTCGAGATTGGTGATGGCCTCGGCAGTCTTGAAATTGGGATTGGGGCGGAAGGTCTCGGCCGCGCTGCGCACCGCCTTCTGGTCCTTGGGGGTGTAGGCGCGGAGGGCGTGCTGGATGCGGTTGCCGAGCTGCCCGAGTATGGTTTCGGGGATGTCGGTGGGGTTCTGGGTCACGAAATAGATACCCACGCCCTTGCTTCGGATCAGGCGCACCACCTGCTCAATTTTGCGCACGAGGGCGGGGGCGGTGTCGGTGAAGAGGGTGTGGGCTTCATCGAAGAAGAACACCAGCTTCGGGAGCTCGCAGTCGCCCACTTCAGGGAGCGTGGAATAGATGTCGGAGAGCAGCCAGAGCAGGAAGGTGGAATACAGTTTTGGATTCTGCATCAGGCGGTCGGCGGCAAGCACGCTCATGACTCCCCTGCCGTTGGCGTCGGTCGCGAAGAGGTCCTGGATGTCGAACGCAGGTTCGGCGAAGAACTTTTCAGCACCTTCGTTTTCAATGCTCAGGAGGGCACGCTGTATGGCTCCGATGGTCACGGAGGTCACGTTGCCGTATTCAGCGCGCAGCTCGGCGGCATGTTCATCGACATAGGCGAGCATGGAACGCAGGTCCTTTATGTCTATGAGCAACAGCCCTTTTTCATCGGCCACGCGGAAGATAATGTCCAGCACGCCGGACTGCACGTCGTTGAGCCCGAGAAGGCGGCTCATCAGCTGGGGGCCCATATTGGAAATGGTGGTGCGCATAGGATGCCCCTGCTCGCCGAACACATCGTAGAAACGGACCGGGCACGGAGCGAACTGCGGATTCTCTATGCCGAATTCCGCGCAGCGCTTCTCGATGAAACCGGACATCCGGCCGGTCTGGCTGATACCGCTCAGGTCTCCTTTCATATCCGCCATGAAGCAGGGCACGCCCGCCTGGCTGAAGGTTTCCGCCAGGACTTGGAGGGTTACGGTTTTACCTGTACCGGTGGCACCTGCGATGAGGCCGTGCCTGTTGGCCATTTTTCCGGTTATGCTGATTGGGCCTTCGGGGCCGTGTGCTACGTAGAGTCCGTTTTCAGAAGTGTACATAATTAGTGAATTTTTGACAAATATAACTTATATTTGCGAAAAATCATTGCCCGAATTATGAAGATTATCCGTAGAATTGCATGTGTTGTGCTGCTGCTCGCCTTCGGCTTGCAGGCAGTCGCCCAGGAAATGCTCACAGAGAAGAATTCCCAGGTTGTCAAGGACGTGGAGCTCGAGACCGAGCTGGTGGTCGCCGGCGGCGGCCTTGCCGGTGTCTGCACCGCCGTGTCCGCTGCCCGCCACGGCACGAAAGTCGTGCTGATCCAGGACCGCCCGGTGCTCGGCGGCAACGCCTCCAGCGAGATGCGCATGGGCATAGTCGGCGTGCTCAAGGACCAGTACCAGGAGGCCGGAATCCTGGAGGAGATGCAGTGCAGGAATTTCTATTTCAACCCCCTGCAGCGCTACACCATGTGGGACGACGTAATCTATTCAACTGTAATAAGTGAGCCCAACATAAAACTGCTGCTCAACACCTCCGTGGAGGACGTGGTCATGGACGGCGGAAGGATAGCCGCGGTGAAGGCCTGGAACATCAACGCCTATACCCGCTACCTGGTCAAGGCAAAGCTGTTTGCCGACTGCACCGGCGACGGCATTCTCCGCCTGAGCGGGGCAAAGTTCCGCCGCGGGCGCGAGTTTCCGGAGGAGTTCGGCGAGAGCGCGCTCCACGAGGGCGGCGACAGCCACACCATGGGTAACTCCATCCTTCTGCAATTGCGCAAGACGGATGAAGACCACCCTTTCATCGCCCCCGACTGGGCATATCATTTCACTGATGCCGACTTCGACTATGAGATTCCCAAGTCCACCATTCCCGGCGTGAAGTTCAACTACAAGCGCATCTACAGCCCCAAGGACAACAACTTCTGGTGGATTGAATTCGGCGGCCTCTACGACACCATTTTCGATGCCCCCGACATTCAGTTCGAGCTCAAGCGCATAGCCTACGGCATCTGGGAGTATATGAAGAACAACCCGGACGGCCGTTGCAAGGGCTACGAGCTGGACTGGATCGGTTCCCTTCCCGGCAAGCGTGAATCCACCCGTTTCATCGGGCCCCATATCCTCACCCAGAACGACGTGCAGTCCGGCGGTCATTTCGAGGACGTGGTGGCCTACGGCGGCTGGACGCTCGACGACCACGATCCCGAGGCCTTCCACAAGAAGGGCCGCATCAGCGTGGAATATAAGTGCCCCGACTATTTCGGCATCCCGTTCGACTGCCTGTACTCCGTCAACGTGCCCAACCTCATGTTCGCCGGGCGCGACATTTCCTGCACGCATATGGGGCTTTCCGCCACGCGCGTGATGGCGACCACGGCCCTGCTTGGCCAGGCTTGCGGCACCGGCGCTGCCGTTGCCCTTCGTTATGGGATTACGCCCGCGGAAGTGCGTGCAAACCATATTGCCGAGGTGCAGGACATGCTTGAAGACGACGACTGCATGCTCCCCTATCGCTGGCGCAAGCCTTCTGCCCTCACGATGAGCGCCCGCACCTCCGAAGAGTGCGAGGTGCTGCGCAACGGCATCGACCGCCAGTGGGACGGCGCCGACAACGGTGTCTGGGTGGAGCCGGGCGAGGAGAAGATTGTCTACACCTGGAAGAAGCCCGTTGTGCTGAGCGGAGCGCGCATCATATTCGATTCGCATTTCAAGGTCCGCGGCAAGCGCATGAGGAAGCTTGAGGCCACGACCGAAAGGGTCGAGGTGCCGCAGATGATGGCCAAATCCTACCGCATCGAAGCCCGCGTGGGCTGCAACAAATGGGTGAGCGTCTACGAATGCCCGCTCAACTACGTGCGGCTCAACAAGGTCAGCTTCCCCGAGATCAAAGCCGACGCCCTCCGCCTCGTCGTCACCCAATCCTGGGGCGCCGACAAAGCCCACGTCTTCGCTTTCGATGCGCTTTAGGCGCTTCCACTTTTCTCCCGGAGGCTGAGGGTACCATCCCTCTCCGAGTCCCCCGAATTTGTCATTCTGAGCGAAGCGAAGAATCTCTTCCTCGTCATGCCCGACCTGATCGGGCATCTTCCCCGCGCCACCAGCAGCGACGTGAATGCTGCACCCCATTTGTTCACGTCGCAAGCGGTTTTTCGCTCCTGCAGGCCTTAAACGGGCTGTGTCGTGAACAGACAGCGCGAGCCGTTCACGTCGCACCGCAAAAATGGGATTAAAGAATTCCGATTGCGATTCTTTCGAAAGAATTTCTTTTAAGTTTCGATCTGGCTTTAAGAATTCGCAAAAAGTGATTGCTGATTTTTTCGGTTCCATTGAGATTCCGGGGAAAAGAGCTTTCTTCGCGGTGTTGTTTAATACCTTAAACTGTTGACATTATGGAAACTTTGCAAGATTATGATTATGATTTTCAGGACGAGGTTCCTGTGGTCGGCAAGTATCTACTGTGGTCCTCATTCTAAATTGCAACCAAAATATCACTTATATTTGGAAATTGTTTACTAATTAGTTAACTTTGCATCGAATGGAAAAGGAGTATGTGCGGCGAGTGGTTGTCTTTGAGGATCACTTCAAGGAATTCAGGAAAACGTTGGATAAAGAGACATTAAAAAAGCTTTACCAGGTATTAACCTTGATAATGACAGTGAAACGGGTTCCGGAAAAGTTTCTTCAGGCAATAAAGGGACGGAATGGACTCTATGAGGTAAGAATGGAGCATAAAAGCAACATTTATAGGATTTTTTGTTGCTTTGACGAGGGTGACTTAGTAGTATTGTTTAACGGCTTTAGGAAAAAGACTCAAAAAACACCAAAAGAGCAATTGGATAGGGCGGAAGCTATAATGAAAAAATATTTTGAGCGCAAAAATGGATAGAAAGGAACTTGAAAGAATTAATCTTACACCCATCGAAGACCTTATAGCCGAGGACTTTGGCGCAGAGAATACGCCAGAACGAAATCAGTTTGAGATGGAGTGTGATGCATTTATCATAGGGGAACAATTAAAGGAGGAGCGTTTGAGAGCAGGCCTTACTCAAGAGCAACTGGCGGCCAAAATTGGCACGAAGAAGAGTTTTATCTCACGAGTCGAGAAAGGCCGCGCCGACATACAGCTCTCCACTCTGGTGAGACTCTTCACCGGCCTAGGCCGTCAAGTCAGCGTTAGGGTTCTATAACGTACACGCGTCAAACCTTTCCCAAAAACCATCATCCCGGAGGCTGAGAGTACCGTGGCTCTGCCGCAGAGCGAGCTACTATCCCCCTGCACCCCCAGGGGACGGGGGGCGTTCCCCCCGATACCCCCTGCATCGGCCTCCGGCATCTAAAACCTTTTTTCAGCGGAAGGAATGGACCCATTCATAGGCCATGGGCGGCCACGTTCCGCCACGGTACCCTCAGCCTCCGCCCATCCGTCACGCCCGGCCTGATCGGGCATCTTTCGCCACCAGCAGCGACGTGAATGCCGCACCCCATTTGTTCACGTCGCAAGCGGTTTTTCACTCCTGCTGGCCTTAAAAGGGCTGTGTCGTGAACAGACAGCGCAAACCGTTCACGTCGCACCGCAAAAATGGGATTAAAAGAATACCGATTGCGATTCTTTAGAAAGTATTTCTTTTAAGTTTCGATCTGGCTTTAAGAATTCGCAAAAAGTGATTGCTGATTTTTTCGGTTCCATTGAGATTCCGGGGAAAAGAGCTTTCTTCGCG